>DASQSP010000024.1:0-10292 GCA_035642355.1 Occallatibacter sp. | reverse complement strand
TCCTTGCCGCCGGCCTCGGCAATCTCCGGCTTGCCGCCGCCCGAGCCGCCCACGATTTGCGCCACCGCGCCCACCAGCTTGCCCGCCTGGATGCGTCTGGTCAGCCCCGGCGTGACGCCCGCGATGATCGCGACCTTGCCCTCGGGTTGCGCCGATGCCAGCACCACCACGCCCTCGCCTGCCCTTTGCTTGAGGTTGTCGACCAGCGTGCGTAGTTGCCCGCGCTCCAGGTGATCGGCGCGGTGCACCAGCACCTTCACGCCCTTCACGTCGACAGCATTGGCGAGCGCGCCCTCAAGGCCGCCCGCCGCCGACTTCATCCGCACCTCGTCGAGCTCGCGCCGCAGCCGCTTCACTTCTTCGTCCTGCGCGGCTAACCTGGCCCGCAGCGAGTCGGAAAGATTTCCATCCGCAGCGGGCGCAATCTGCGCTGCAATTTGCGCCACGGAAAAATCCCTGCGGAAGGTATCAAGCGAGCCCAGGCCGCTGATGGCCTCAATGCGCCGCACGCCTGAGGACACCGCGCCCTCGCTGGTCAGCTTGAGCAATCCGATCTCGCCGGTCGCGCCGGTGTGGATGCCGCCGCACAGCTCCGTCGAGAAACCATCCGACAGCTTGACCACGCGCACCTTGTCGCCATACTTCTCGCCGAACAGCGCCATCGCGTGATACTCGTTCACCGCCACGTCAATCGGCACATCGACAAGCGTCTCGACCGTGGCGTTGGCCAGCACCTCGCGGTTCACAATGGACTCGATCTCTTCGAGCTCCTCGTCCGCCACGGCGGCAAAGTGCGAGAAGTCGAAGCGCAGCCGCGCGGGATCGACCGACGAGCCGGCCTGCTTGACGTGCGTGCCCAACACCTGCCGCAGCGCCGCATGCAGCAGGTGTGTGCCCGTGTGATTGCGCTTTATTGCGTCACGCCGTGTCCCGTCGACCACCGTGTTTACGTGGTCGCCGACCGCGAGACCCTGCTTGAGCAGCGCCTTGTGCGCGCGCACGCCCTGCACCGGAGCCACGCAGCCGGAGATTTCCGCAACCGGAGAATTTCCGTCCAAAGCAAGAAAAAAACCCGTGTCGCCGACCTGCCCGCCGGAGTCGGCGTAGAAGCTGGTGTGGTCGAGCACAATCTCGACGGCATCGCCCGGCGCAGCTGCGGGCACGCCCACGCCATCCTTCACAAGGGCCAACACCGCGCAGTTGGTGGAGATGAGTTGCCGGTAGCCCTCGAAGACGGTCTTCGGCAGCTCGCGATAGGCCGGACTCGCCGACTTCTGTGCGCCGCCCTTCCAACTCGCACGGGCGCGGGCTTGCTCTTCTTCCTTGGCCCGCTCGAAGCCTTCGAGATCAAAGGCAATGCCCGCATCACGCGCGGCATCGACCATGAAATCGAGAGGCAGGCCGAAGGTCTCATACAAGTGAAACGCCTTCGCACCGGTCAACTCGCCCTGCAGCTCCTCGTTCAATCGCGTTACGCCAATCTTCAACACGCGATCAAACTGCTTCTCCTCGGCCTCAATCACTTTCGCAACACGCGCAGCCGAGTCCGCTAACTCCGGATAGGCAGCCTGCATCAGGTCGCGCACCGCATAGACCATCTCAAACAAGAACGGCTGCTCCTGCCCCAGCAAGCGCCCATGCCGGATGCCGCGCCGCAGAATCTTGCGCAGCACATAGCCGCGTCCTTCGTTCGAAGGCAGCACGCCATCATTAATCAGAAACGTCGCTGCACGCGCGTGATCCGCGATGATGCGCAAACTGGCGTTGCTCACTTCGTTCTTCACGCCGGTGAGTTCAGCGGCGCGCGCAATCAGCGGCGTAAACAAATCCGTCTCAAAGTTCGAAATTTTCCCTTGCAACACCGCCGCCACGCGCTCCAAACCCATGCCCGTATCAATGGAAGGCTTGGGCAGCGGCGTCAGCGTGTACGTAGTCTTCTTGCTCGCCGCATCCACAACAGCCGAGCGATCGAACTGCATGAAGACCAGATTCCATATCTCGACGTAGCGCGCATCGTCCTGCCCGAAGGGCAGGTCTTTGCCGTGCTCCGAGGCTTCCAATCCCAGATCGAAAAAAATCTCCGAGCAGGGGCCGCAGGGGCCGGTCTCGCCCATTTGCCAAAAATTATCCTTGAGCCCGTACTCGAAGATGCGCTCCCTGGGCACGCCCGCCTCGATCCAATAGCCCTCGGCCTCGTCGTCGCGGGGAACGCCGTCGGCGCCTTCAAAAATGGTGACGTAGAGCCGGTCCTTGGGAATCGCGAACCACTCCGGGCTGGTGATCAACTCCCACGCAAACTGGATCGCCTCGCGCTTGAAGTAGTCGCCGAAGCTGAAGTTGCCCAGCATCTCAAAGAAGGTGTGATGCCGCCGCGTGAAGCCCACGTTCTCCAGGTCGTTGTGCTTGCCGCCCGCGCGCACGCACTTTTGCGACGTGGTGGCCCGCGCGTACTCGCGCTTCTCCGCGCCCAGGAAAAGGTCCTTGAACTGGTTCATGCCCGCGTTGGTAAACAGGAGAGTGGGGTCGTTGGCCGGCACCAGCGAGGAGGAATGCACGCGGCGGTGCCCCTTGCCCTCAAAAAAGCGCAAAAACAGCTCGCGAATCTCGTTGCCCGTGCGTTGTTGCATCGTGTCTCCAGTGTAAATTGGCAACGGCTCCGCGCGCACCTCACCGCGCCGTCTGTAACCATATGCGGTCCAGGCGACTCTCATTATGGAGAATATGACCGGAGGTTTGTTCGTGCGCTTTGATCTGCTCCGCCTCTTCCCCGCCGTCGCCCTCGCTGCCCTGATCGCGACCGTTCCCCACACCCTCACAGCCCAGACGCCCGACGTGGGCGCCAAGGCCCCGAACTTCACTCTCGCCACTCCCGAAGGCAAGAAAGTCAGCCTGGACGGCCTGCGCAAGCAAGGCCCGGTGGTTCTCATCGTTCTGCGCGGCTTCCCCGGCTATCAGTGCCCCTATTGCACGCGGCAAGTACACGACTTCGAGACCAACGCCAGCCAGTTCGAGGCCAAAGGCGTCCAACTGATGCTCGTCTACCCCGGCCCGGCGGACGATCTGACCGCGCACGCGCAGGATTTTCTGAAGCATGAGGATAGCCTGCCGGCCAACTTCCACCTCGTCATCGACCCCGACTACACCGTCACCAATCTCTACGGGCTGCGCTGGGACGCGCAGGCCGAAACCGCCTACCCCTCCACGTTCGTGCTCAACCGCAAGGGCGTCGTCACCTATCGCAAGATCAGCCATCAACACGCCGACCGCACGACTGCCGCCGAGGTGCTCGCGGAGCTCGACAAGGCGCTCTGATCCAATCGTTTAGCATGAATATTGCGCCAATTGGCACCCTCATGCGGCAACCATTGCGCGGCGCGTAGCGTCTCATGAATGCACCAATAAAACCCAGGAGGAAATTTTGGAAAACCTTGCATTGCTCGCACTGCTGCACGCCAAGCCCGGCAAAGAAGCGGAAGTAGAAGCGTTCCTCAAGTCCGCGCTGCCTCTGGCCCAGGCCGAGACCGCCACCATCAAGTGGTATGCCTTCAGCCTCGGCGGAGGCCACTTTGGCGTATTTGACACCTTTGCCGACGAAGCCGGCCGCCAGGCCCACCTCACCGGAGACATCGCCAAGGCCCTCATGGCCAAAGCGCCCGATCTCTTCGACACACCGCCGAGCATCCAGACGCCGACGATCCTCGCCGCAAAGTAACGCAGAGCACAAAACCACCGCAAGCCCACCGCAAGCCAGGAACGCGCCGGATTCGTGGCGAGTGTATTCGCCAGTTGGGATTAGACTCGAGCCCAGCGCGTTCCCGGGGTGTTGTCACCCAGGGACTCCCCATGATTGCGTTGGCACGAACGTTGATTTCATCACTGGTTCTTGTCTCCCTAAGCGCAGCGGCCTGCTGCTCCAAAGCGGCCGCGCTGCCGGCCCCGCCCCCGGAGCCAGGGCAATGGCCCGGCGGGGGGCCGGTCGCTTCCTCCACTCAAATCTCCATCGGCGGCGCCACCATTCAAGTGGACTTCGCCCCCGGCTCCTTCGACCTGCCGACCAGCGTCCTTCTCGACCACATTCATGCCGCCGCCGAGGCTGTAACCACTTACTACGGTCGCTTCCCGGTCACCCGCGCCGGCATCCGGGTGGTGCCCGTCGCCGGGGAGAGCGGTGTCGTCCAGGGAACCACCTGGGGCGATGTGCGCGGCTTTCAAGGCTTCACGCGGCTGCGCATTGGCCAGCACACCACCACCCAGGACCTTGCCGAAGACTGGACCACGACCCACGAGCTGGTACACATGGCCTTCCCCACGCAGGCCGATGACCAGCATTGGATCGAGGAAGGCCTCGCCACCTACGTTGAGCCGCTGGCCCGCCTCCAAATCGGAGAGCTGAATGCGCGCCAGACGTGGGACGGCATGGTGCGCGGCATGCCCAAGGGCGAGCCTCGGCCCGGCGATCAAGGCCTGGACAACACCCACACCTGGGGCCGCACCTACTGGGGAGGCGCGCTGTTCTGCCTCACCGCCGACGTGCAGATTCGCCGCGAAACCGGCAATCGCAAGAGCCTGCGGGATGCACTCCGCGCCATCGTCGCGGCCGGCGGCACCATTGACAACGAGTGGGAGCTCGGCAAGGCGCTCGCCATCGGCGACCGCGCCACAGGAACCCACGTCCTCACCCAGATGTATGCGGCGTGGAAGGATACTCCCGTCTCCGTCGATCTACCCAAGCTGTGGGCGGAGCTAGGGGTCGTCCCGGCCGGCGATTCCGTCGACTTCAAATCCGACGCGCCGCTGGCGGCCATCCGCAACTCCATTGCAGGGGACCGGCCTACCGAGGTCCGCCAGCAATAAAGGCCGCTATTCCTCGCCTCGCTCTTCGTCGTGATTGTCCAAATTGTCGAAGCTGTCCAAGGCCGCCAGCGTCTCCTGCGGCACATCCCACTGGCGCAGAATCTTGTAGATCACGCCGGTTGAAAACCCCGCCGCCACCAGCCGCCGCATCACCCGCGCCGTTTCTTTCTCATTCTCCGGCTTGCGCATGCTCTTGCGCTCCAGATACTGCCGCGCCAGCGCCTCTTCGTTGGTGCCCGCATAGCGCGCCTCCACGGTCTCTTCAATGGTGGCCCGCGCCACGCCCTTTTGTGCCAGCTTTTGCCGCACCGTGCGCGCGCCCAGCTTCTCGTTCTGCTGCCGCAGCCGCGCAAAGGTCTCGGCATAGGCCGCATCGTTCAGGTAGCCATTCTCTTTGAGCCGCCCCACAACTGCCGCCATCGCCGCGTCGCCGCGCTCGCCGGGCTCCACGCGCGCCCGCATCAGCCGCCGCAGCTCGGCCTCGGTACGCATGGCGCGACCCAGCGACTTCACGGCATAGTCGTAGAGGCCGGCCTCATTCAGCGGCTCGGGTTGTTTCTTCGCACGGCCAAACGGCATGGCGCTTACTCCAGTGGGACCAGCAGTCGAAACCTGCGATTCCGCCGCCAGCGATAATGCTCGAAATCGCTGTCCAGGGTGAGAATTTCGCCCGTGTCCAGTTCGTCCGCCATCTGGATCAGGCACGCGTCCGCAAAATCGCACGGCGTGTCGGCATACTTTGCAAAGTGCGCATGAACCTGCCCCGCGCAACCAGCCAGCCGGAAGGGTATCCCCAGTTGTCCCGTCTCAATACTGGCCAGCAGTGCCTGCGGCGCTCCCGGAATTCCTTGCAGATGGTAGATCGATTCCGTCACAACCGCCTCACAGGTGGCCAGCGGCCGCCGGACCCGCGCCAGGGCTGCCATGCAAGGCAGATGAAATCGTTCCCGCTTGTCGTAAACCGATACCAGAAAGCTGGTATCGACGAGAATCGGCAATGACTGCGACGAAAACTTTACCAGTCCCATCTGCCTTTGCCCGATTCATCCACGCGCCATTTTTTCCCGAAGCCTTCCATCAGCTTCTTTCCTGCTGTTGCTTTGGCCTTGGCGGAATCGAACTTACCTGCGCCAATCAGCTTTGGATGGCTATGGCCGGACCGCTCCTGCTCCGCAAAGCGCTCTTCCAGCGCACGCAACCCCTCGCGAATCACCTCGGAAGTGCTCAGCCCATGCCGCTCCACCAGCCTCTGCAGCTTCTCCCGCGTCTCCGCATCCAACCGCGCCTGTACCGTCGTTCCCATGCTCTCACTGTACTACAGAATTAGATTTTTGTATTACAAAGCTCGATCATCGCGCCTTGATCCCGATTGACTAGAGGTCATCTCATAAACCTGCCCTGTAACAGGGCACGATCCGCCGCGGCGGATCGTGCCGAAAAAGCGGCGAAAAATGCCCGGGCTTTAGCCCCTGTGGGGCGACAACACGGGCACAGCTCTATTTATGTGATGAGTTCTATTCCCTATTCCCTGGCCTTTTCGTCCACTCATCCACCCAGTCATTCACTGTCTTGTACCAGAGCTGCGAGTTCTGCGGCTTCAGCACCCAGTGGCCCTCGTCGGGGAAGTAGAGCATCTTGCTCGGCACATGCAGCAGTTGCAGCGTGTCAAAGAGCTGGAAGCCCTCGCTCACATCGAGTCTGTAATCCAACTGCGAGTGAATCACCAGCGTCGGCGTCTTGAAGTTTTTGGCGTAGAGCGACGGCGACCACTTCCTGAACGGGTTCTCGCTGTCGGGCTTGCTGTAGTAGTCCCACGGGTGCCCCTTGAACTCCCAGATGTTGAACCAGTCCTCTTCCGTCGATCCAAACGCCGACTCGGCATTGAACATGCCGTCGTGGCTCACAATGCACCTGAAGCGGTCCGTGTGCCCCAGCACCCAGTTCGCCATGTAGCCGCCGTAGCTCGCGCCAAGCGCGCACTCCCGCGACTTATCAATGAAAGGGAACTTCTGCTCGGCATAGTCGAGACCCGTCATCAGGTCGGTGTAAGGCTTGCCGCCCCAGTCGCCGTTCACGCCATCCACAAAAGCCTGCCCATACCCCGTCGACCCGCGCGGATTGATCATGACAACGACATAGCCGTTCGCCGCAAACAGCTCCGCATTCCAGCGATACGACCAATCATCGCCCCAGGCGCCCTGCGGCCCGCCATGAATCAAAAACTTCAGCGGATACTTCTTCGCGGGATCGAATGCCGGCGGCCGGATGAGAAAGCCCTGCACCTTCGCGCCGTCCTTCGCCGTGAACCAGAAAGACTCCATCTTCGGCAGGTCGAGCTGGGCGAGAAGAGCGTCGTTGAGGTGGGTGAGATGGCGAACATCGACTACAACTCCTAGCGGGCCGAATTCTCGTTTTGCATTTGTGCCTTCGATGATCGTGGGGGATGGCTCTAAGCTCACTACCTCTGCCGGTCGGTCGACCATCATCTGAACCGCGGTTAAGAATCCATTGTCTGAAGGTAATGCATGCAGACTGCTGAATTCTCCGATCAGCTCCTTGCCTGATGGTGGTTCATCTTTGAATGGTTCACCAACGATCTGGGAATTGTTTCCTTCTAGTCCAACAGTACAGAGGACTGTCCCACCATTAGCTCCTGTTGCCACGAAAATCCATCTCGCATCTGTGGACCAAGTGAATTCATCCACCCAGTTATCAAACTTCGGTAGCAGATCCTTCTCTGTCTTCGCCGCGCGGTCGTAGAGCATCAACCGGAACTTGTCGCTCTCATACCCCGCCCGCGCCTGCGAGCGCCACGCCAGATATTTTCCATCCGGCGAGTAGGCCGGAGTGAAGTTTCCGCCCCCCGAAGTGCTCACCTTCACCGGCTTCACTCCTGGATTGGTCAGGTCCAGTGTGTAAATCTGCGCGCTCGTCGAGATGGCCGGCACCGCATCGGGGTTCTCGGTAAACGCCAGCTCCTTCGCGTCCGGCGAAATGGCGAAACCCCCGCCGCCCTCGATCGAAAACGGCGGCACATCGTGCGGGTCATTGGGACTGAGGTCGCGCGTCGCGCCGCTCGCCACATCAGTGAGAAAAAGATGCGAGCGCTTCGGCCCGGTGAAGTGGTTCCAGTGCCGGTAGAGCAGCGCCGTAAAAATCTGCGCTTTGACTTTGCTGTCCGCAGCGGCCTTGTCCCGCTCCGCGTTGCAGTCGTTGCCGGTCTTCGCATCGGCTTCCGTAATCGCTGGACAATCCGGATACACCGAAGACGTGAACACCACGAACTTCCCGTCCGGCGACCACTTCGCGTTGTCCGCGCCGGTCGCCATCGATGTCAGCTTGCGCGGGTTGCTGGTTGCGCCGGTGGCGGGGTCAAAATCGGCAAGCCACACCTGCGCGCCGTCCTCGCGCTTGGAAAGAAAGAGCACGGAGCGCCCATCCGCTGCGAACTCCACGCCGCTGTCGTCAGGCTCGGCCACGGCGATCTTCTCCGGCTCGCCACCGGCAATTGCTTGCAGCCACACCTCGGCCGTGGTCTTGTTCTCTGCCAGGTTCACCGTGCCCACGCTGTAGGCCAGCCACTTGCCGTCCGGCGAAACGGCGGTCGCGCCCAGCCGCTTCATCGCCATCATGTCCTCAAAGGTCATGGGGCGTTTGGCAGGGCCACGCTGGCCAAAGGAAAGCGAAGCAACAACGGCAAAAGCGAGCGATGGGAGCAGGTGCAAGGTGTGCATGGATTGTCCCGATCACGCGCTGAAATTGACAGGCGCGCGAAGGAGCAGTGTACTACCTGACCTGAGTAGGAAGTGACAGGAAACCCGCGAGCGCGGACTATGCCGCCTGCAGCTCCAGCACAATGCCCGCCCCCCGCGGCTTGAAGTTCAGCGCGGAGATGCGGCCGTTGTTCTCGCGCAGAATGGTGGCGCACAGGCTCAGGCCCAGGCCGGCGGTTTCGCCCGCGGCCTGCGCCGGGACAAATGGATCGAAGGCCCGTGACGGATGCAGGAAGCCCGGCCCGGTGTGCGCAATCATGATCTTCACGCTGTCGGTCTCGGCGGTGGCGTCAATGCGCACCGACTTCTCGCTGGGCGAGTCGATATTTTCGACCGCCTCAATGGCAAACTGCAGGCAGTAGAGCACGGCCTGGCGCACCTGCTGCGCGTTGCCCAGGGCGCGCGGTAGCGCCGGGTCCACATGCAGCCGGAAGTCGATGGCGCGGTCCATGAACTCGGAGCGATGCAACTGCTCCATGTCGTTGAGCAGCTCGGTGACGGAGATCGCGGAGTAGTGCTCGTTCTGCGTGCGGGACATGCGCGAGAGGCTCTCGAGCGTGGAGCGCATGCTGCGTGCCTCGCCGAGAATCGACTCAATGGCCCGGCGCTCCTTGGGGTTCATATCCGGCGTGACGTCAAGCAGCGAAGCGTAGCCCAGAATCACGGTGAGCGGATTGTTGAGCTGCCGGGTGACATTGCTGGCCAACTGTCCCAGGCCGGCAAACTTCTCCGCATCAATCAGCTTTTCGAGCATCATGGTCTGGCTGCGCGCGGACTGGATGCGCGCTGCCAGCACTTCCGCGGGCAGCAGCTCGTCGGCGCGCAGCGGATCGTCAGCGTTGCGCATGCCGCCGAGCAGCAGCGCTCCCTCGGTGCCGGCGCGGCCATGCAGGGGCACGGCCACAAAGCGGGTCAGGCGCAGCCGTTCCAGATCGTCGCCGGGCAGCAGCCACGGCTCCAGGTTCAGGCTCAAAGACTGGCTGTGCTCGGCGGCCGGCGGATTGGCGCCGGGGGCCAGAAAGCCTCCCACGGAAATGCGTGCCGCCAGCGCCTCGAGGGCGTTCAGGGCCGCATCGTCAATGCCGGCTGCGCCCGCCAGCCGATACTGCCCGCCGCCCTGGGTCAGCAGCAGCGCCGCCTGCCCAAACCGGCTGTTGCCAATCACCGTTTCGCAAATCAGGCCGGCCTGGCGGTCAAAATCCTCCACGCGGCGCCGCGACACCACCACGTTGGTGTAGGCTTCAAGCTCCTTGCGCGCGCTGTGCTCGCGGTCCTGCGCGGTGCGCTGCGTGGCCAACTGGTCTTCGAGCGCCAGCACGATCATGCCGACGGCGGCCACCACCTTGCCCATCGTGGCGACATCGGTGACGGCTGCCAGGAGACCCGCGTGCGTCAGCACAAAAGGAGACACCGTGGCGATGCGGAAGGACCAGGCCAGAAAGCCCAGGCCGCTCAGCGTCGTTCCCGGCGTCAGCCTGCGGTAGACGTAAAACACCATCAGCGCCGTGGAGAAATGCAGCGCGCTTTCGACGAAGACCAGCGGCCAGCTTCCATTGGCGGCCACGCTGATCCAGAGGCTGGCGCCGCCCATGCCGATGCACAGGCAAAGGCCGAGCCAGGTGGGCATGCTGCCCGGCGCAAGCGCCCAAAAGCAGCCCGCCAGCA
>DASQSP010000023.1:0-20591 GCA_035642355.1 Occallatibacter sp. | reverse complement strand
CCGCATCCGCTCCAGCGCCGCCTCAAACAGATTGCGGCTCGCCGCGCCACCAAGATAAGGCCGCCGCTGATAGCAACTGAAGGTAAGGAAGTGCAGGTCTCCGTCCTGCTGATAGCGGTGGAGTTGTTTGGGCATCGCAGCCAGCTTACACCTGCGGCATCCTGCGGAGACTTGCGGCTGAATGACTGCCCATCCCAGGTCTCAGAAGCGAGACCTGGGGCACCCGCACCCGGCCCTACAAAGTAGATATTATGTTAGACAATCGTCTAATTAAATGATAGGCTAACAATCATGGCTGGCGATTCGGCATTTAAGGCACTATCAGATCCAACTCGTAGACAGATCCTTTCTCTTCTGCGGAAGGGAGAAAAAACTGCGGGGGATATTGCCCAACACTTCGATATGACCAAGCCTTCCATGTCACATCATTTCGCGATACTCAAAGAGGCCAACTTGATCGCGAGCAGGCGCGAAGGCCAACAGATATGGTATGGGCTCAATACCAGCGTGGTGGAAGAACTGATCGGGTGGGCTCTGGGCCTACTACCCAAGGAAAAGAGGAGAGGGTGAAAAGTATGAGCAAGAAAGTCCTGGTAACTGAGATGCTGCTTATCTTTGCCGCATTAGCCGTCTCGTTCTTGTCGTATTCACATTTGCCAGCTCGAATCGTTACGCACTGGGGAACAGATATGCAACCCGATGGTTGGAGTGCGCGAATTGCAATTTTCGGCCTGGGACCCGGATTAATGTCTGGAATAACGATTCTCACAGTGCTCGGCCCTTGGTTGTCACCGCAGAAATTTGAGTCCTTTGGATACGATTCAATTTACGAGAGAGTAATGTTCACCGTCTTTTGCTTGGTGACATGGCTCTTCGCAGCACTATTGTGGAATGCGCTCGGACGCGCCCTCGACATTAGCAGGTTCATGATTAGTGGGCTCTGTATGGCGGCGGCCATCGTCGGAAACATGTTTGGAAAGTATCGGAAAAATACGTACGCAGGCATCCGGACACCGTGGACACTCGCCGATGAGAGAGTCTGGTACGCAACACATCGAGTTGCCGGCTGGTCTACGACGTTGAGTGGAACTCTTGGGTTCGTGTTGGCTTTCTTCGGCATGGGCGAGTTGTCGATTGCGCTCATCCTCATTGGATTTGCAATCCCGGCCGTATACTCACTTGTCTATTTCAAAGGCTTGATTAGGAGCGGAGATATCACCAAATAAAATTTCACAGGCGAGGTGGTCTCGGTAGTTCGGGCAGCGGGGTGCCTCAGGTCTCGCTTCTGAGACCTGGGATGGAAGCGTCCGCTACCGCACCTCTCACCATCAAGAACGAAAGCGGGGCAACGGCATTTAGATCTGCTCCACCCGCAATATGTTTCAATAGTAGAGATGGCAACTCCCCGGAGATCGACGGTGCGCGGGCGCTGGAAGGCGGCTACGCGCAAGGTGCGCGAGCTGGCAATGGTGGGCCGTGCGCTGGCTTCCACCGGGCATCCGGTGCTGGCGCAGATTGTGCCGGCGCGCTTTTGCAACCTGAGCTGCGCCTACTGCAACGAGTACGACAAGGTCTCTGAGCCGGTGCCGCTCGAGGAGATGTTCCGGCGCATCGACCACCTGGGCCGGCTGGGCACGGCCATGGTCGGCATCTCCGGCGGCGAGCCGCTCACCCACCCCGGCCTCGACGACGTGATCCGCCGCATCCGCAAGACCGGCGCCATCGCCGGCATGATCACCAACGGCTACCTGCTCAACGTCGAGCGCATCGAGCGCCTCAACCGCGCCGGCCTCGACCACATGCAGATCAGCATCGATAACATCGTCCCCGACGATGTCTCGATGAAGAGCCTCAAGGTGCTCGACAAGAAGCTGCAAATGCTCGCCGAGCACGCCGAGTTCCACGTCAACATCAATTCCGTGGTGGGCGGCGGCTTCAAGGACCCCAACGACGCGCTCACCATCGGCAAGCGCGCCCTCGAGCTCGGCTTCGAGTCCACCATCGGCATCATCCACGACGGCGACGGCCAGTTGAAGGCGCTGAACCCCGATGAGGCGCGCGTCTACTTCGCGATGAAGAATCGCAGGAAGAGTAACTACGCGCAGTTCGACAAATTTCAGGAAGCGATTGCCGAGGGCCGGCCCAACGACTGGCGCTGCCGCGCCGGCTCGCGCTACCTCTACATCTGCGAGGACGGGCTGGTGCATTATTGCTCGCAGCAGCGCGGCTTCCCCGGCGTGCCCATCGCGCAGTACACCGCCGCCGACGTCAAGCGCGAGTTCCTGACCGCGAAGAGCTGCTCGCCCAACTGCACCATCGGCTGCGTCCACCGCATCAGCCACATCGACCACTGGCGCGCGCCGCAGACCAGTTCCATCTCGCCGGGCAGACCCAGCGAAGGCGGCCACGGCGCGGGCGAGCCATCGCTGGTGCAGATTCAATCTTCCTGCGATTAATCCGGAGAGTGCTATTTGCTTCCTGGATCAATGGAGACATCGCAGGTGCCCCAGGTCTGGATTCTCAGACCTGGGAGAGCAAGAACCCTTTGCCCCCCAAAATATAACCGGGTGAGCTGAGAGAACTCTCAGCTCGCCCGGTGGTCTTGCTACTTTATGTAAGAATCTGCCGCTCCGGCTCACCATGTGGCCGGAAGGAGCGAACTCCGATGCGCGCGGAACCGCGTTGCCCTAGCGCAGCGAGGAACCCATCCGGCTCAGATACTCAATCCCCGCCGTCAGGCTGATCGCAAAAATCAGAAACGTAACCATCGCAATCGCGATCCGCGGAATGCGCTCGGTCACGGCATCGCCGGTCGCGGAAGCCGCCATAAGCAAGCGCGAATCCTCTCCTCGCCGCCGCGGCTTTTCAGTCGCATCCGCTTGCACCGCGGGCCGCGCCTCCGCGGTCTCTTCGTTCTCGACCAGAACCGCCGCCCAACTGCTAGCGCCCGTCTGCACAAGGCTGAAATGTGGTCCACGATTTGCCATATCGACCTCGGAAAGTTTGCTGAAATTCGTCCGTTCGGTAAGGTCAGGGCTGCCTTCCGAATCTGATCCAGAGTCGTTTATTCCCCGCGCTTCCTCAATGGCTAAAAGGTGTAAATTCAGGGCCGTCCGCGCTCCCCCATTCGTTACCAGGGAAATGCGCCTTGACGTAACCGCGCCGAATTACCCATGCGTGCAAGGTAACCGGACTCTCGCCGCAAGCAGGAATTGAACGGGCACAGGGGAAGGGAAATTGCGCAGGCTAAAAGTCTAGAATGCGCAAAATAACGGCGGAGTGTCGGCTAGTCTGCGCCCAGTTGGGCTCGAAATGCAACAACAAAGTATCGGCAGGCCGGGCTGAATGCCGCCCGCCTACAAAAACATAGGATGCTGCCCTGGAGCAAGCGGTTTTCTCGCTCGGCCACCGCAGCGATTCAATCGATCAGGAGGGAAACAACAACTGCTCGGCGGAAGCGTGAATCCCGCCGATGCGCGGGCGTCGCCGGGGGGCCTGCGGTTGCTGAGCGGCCAGCATGCCCACGATCTCCCGCAACTCGGTGCGGGCTGCGCCGATCACCACCGCCGCCCGGTCGCGGTTCGATCCCAGGTCCGTGCCGGAGCGGACCAGCGGAGCGGACCGCCGCACCTGCCCCATCGCCTGCCGCGCGCCCACCAGCGTATAGCCGTCGCCATGCACCAGGCGCTTGATCTCCAGGGCGATTTCCACGTCGCGCCGCCGGTAGAGCCGCTGCCCGGTGCCGCTTTTATTCGGCTTCAGTTGCGGAAACTGCGTCTCCCAGAAGCGCAGCACATAGGTCTCGACCTTGCAGATGCGCGCCACGTCTCCAATCTTGAAATAGAGACGGTCCGGGATCGTAGGTTCTTCCTGCACGCGCTTGGGGGAGCTTTGCGGGGCCATAGCAGTGAAGTTGGATGCGCGCGCTCGTGCCGGCGCACCGCGTTTCCTACGCAGTATAAGCCATCCCATTGTGCATGCCCGCGGCAAAATGCGCTGCCGCAATCAGGCAAGGATCAAATTGCTAAACGGACTTCGCCAATCGGCGTTCGCGCCGGATTCATCCCCTACTGCTTCTTGAGCACCGCCGTGCCCCGCTCGTCGGCCATGATCCCGCTCTCCAGCCTGCGGAAATCCGCCGCCCGCGCCGCCGGCACTTCCACCTGCCGCACCACGTACTCGCGCTCGTAGTGCAGCACGCCGCCCTTGGCCGTCACCGACGAGTGATAGCTGGCGAAGTCGAGGTCGATGTCAACGGGGTCCGGAGTCTCATCCACCACATAGCCCGGCGGCAGCGTGATGTCGAAGCTGTCGCGCCAGTCGCCGGTCGCGTCCAGGTCAATGGGCACGGTGCGCGGTTTGCTGTCGAACCCCAGCGTATGCGAGCCTACCACCCGCGGCCGCACCAGCAGCATCGGCCCGGCCTGGTGCGCATACTCGGCCGCCGTCACCTTGTAGTGAAACTCCAGCGGCTTGTCCAGCGCCGGCGGCTGCACAAACTGGAACGCATCCAGCGTCAGCCCCGGCAGATCGCGCGCTACCATGGTTTCCACGGCGTCATGCCGTTCCTTGTCGTCGGAGTATTTAAGGAACATGCGCAGGTCCGCGCCCTCGGGCCCATGGTGCGAGGAGTCGATGGTTCCGGTCAGCGTGCCGTCGGCAGCCAGCGTAAACGCGCCGCGCATCTCCGTGCCGCTGTCCTCCGGCGGCAAAGTGGGCAATTGAATCACCTGGCTGGCCTCGCCCACGCACAAAATGCCGTAGCCTCCCTGCAGGGCCGCGCGCAGATTGCCCACCGGCGTGCGCTCATCCGTGGGGTCGAAGATCAAATAGCGCCCGCCATCCTTCGCCTTCACCACCGCCTGCAGCCGCTTGTCGTCCACCCCTGCCGGTATCTCGATCGCGGTGATCATGTGGTCGCCGTACATCGACGGCTCATTGGGATCGACCACGCCACGGCGATCGTCCACCGGCACATACGACGCGTGAATTCCCGCCACCTGCAGCATCGAAATCAGCAGGGTGGTCTTGTCCTTACAGTCCCCATATTTGTTACGGAAGATGTCCGCCGCGGGATTGGCCTGCCATCCGCCGATGCCGCGCATCACCACAAAGTAGCGCACGTTCTTCTGGATGTACTCGGTGATGCGCTCCAGCTTGCTATAGAAATCCGGCGCTCCGGCGATCAACTGTTGCGTTTGCGCCGTGATCTCCGGCGAGGGATCGGGCCGGTTGGACTCCAGCCGCGTATACCACGCGCCCAGCCGTTTCCACTCGTTGTCCGTGCCGGCCACCGCCGCATCGCCCCACTGCACATCCATGCGCCCGGCCAGCGCGCTCCAGTCCGGCGGCGAGGGAATATCGCGCAGATCGAGCGCGGGCTGGTCCTTCACCTCCCAGCGCCAGTGGTTCGGCGCCACCTCCACCGGATCGACCGGCGCGTGATTGTGCCACGCGGCGGTGTGCGCGCGGCCCGGCGGCAGGTCAACCTCCAGCGCTTGAAACACCACCGGGACGCCATTCTGGATCCCCCACACCTTCTCCTGCGCGTAGGGAGCCATCAGTTCCTCGGTCTCGCAGATCTCCACCGCGCCCACATCCAGAGCGGGCAAGTGCACAATGCGCCGCTTATCGGTCGAGAGCATGATGGGCACGCCGGTGTCGCCCATCTCCGCAAAATCCGTGTCCTGCGCCTGATAGGTCTTTTCGTCGGCGGCAATCGTCCACGCGCGGAAGTAGTTCACCTTTTCGTCGTCGGAGCGATCCACCTCGCAGGTGTTGCCGCGCCCCTGCGGCTTGAGAATGCGGATCGCTTCGCGCTCGCGCTCCACCGCGCGTCCCTGATCGTCGATCGTCTCCACATATTCGTCGTAGAGAATCACCGCATTGGCGTCCCTGGCGTAGTCCGGCGTCCGCGTCTTGTAGGCTTGCATGCCCCAGTCGGGCACCGGCAGCCCTTTTGAAAACCAGCCCGCAAAGCCCCGTGCGCCACCTGGCCCGCAACCCAGCCCGCAGCTCAACGCCAGCGCCACCACCGTGCGCCATCTCCATCTCAGGCTCATGGTCAGTTCCCCTTGGCAACGACTGCCGATGCGCGCGTCAGCACAATCTGCTGCTGATCGGCCGTGGCCACCTTCTGGTAGAAGCCATGCAGGTCGGTATATTCCCTGGGGCTCAGAATCGTGTAGTTATAAGCAAAGGCCCGCGTCACCGTGATCGTCTTTGCGTCGTTCGCGGTTTTGATGCGCAGCAGCGCGCGGCTGGGCCAGTCCAGGCTCGTCGCCGGGGGCAGGCTCTCCACCACATAGCCGTCCGCCAGATGGTAAGTCTGCTCGTCCTGGATCAGCAGCGGATAATGCACGTCGATGGCAATCTCACGCTTGTCCTCGGCCACAAACGGGTGCCGCGCGCGCGACGCGAAAAACAGCCCCGGCAAGAACATGTGCTTGCCCGTCGCCGAACCCATGTTGCCGCTCACCCGCACCACCCCAACAAGGCTCGAATTGTAGTCCTCCAGCCCCAGGAAATGATCGAAGTCCGCCTCCACGCCATCCGGAATATCGCCGCGGATCGACTCGTTGAACGACTTCTTCACCTCGTCGGCATCGTTCTCCAGCATCTCCTGCCGCCAGCGCAGCGCCTCCTCGCCGGTCATCACAAAGCGCACTTCGCCCTTCACGCTTCCGTCCGGATTGAAGCTCAGATTCGCCACACGCGTCTCCACGGTTTGCTTGTAGGTGCTGGCCGGAGTTATGGCGTACTCCGGCCCCTTGTCGCCGCCGCGCAAACCGCCCGCCATGGTGTGCTTCCAATGCAACAGCCCGTAGGGGCAGTCCTTCTGGCCGGGGTCGAGATACACCTCCTGCCCGCCTACTTCCACAACCGCGATGTAGTCATCGAGCTGTCCCATCCCCAGGTAGGCCGGATCGAAGAGCGCCTGATTGCGGTCCACCACCTGCATGGGATAAGCCTTCAGCCCCGCCGCGCGCGCCAGCGCCACATAGAGCAGCGCGATTTCATCGTCGTCGCCGCTCTTCTGCGTCCACACATCCTCGGCGTTCTTGATGTTCTTGATCTTTTCCTGCTTCCGCTCGGCCGCCGACTTCTGCCGCGTAAAGCTGGTGTTCTCGAGCTTCATCACCGCGTCATAAATCTTGTGCGCCTTCACATCGTCGCTGTCGCCCGCGGCCACAATGCCCCGCGCCGCTTCCTCGATGGTCTTCGACGGGTTGGCAAATTTGTCCGCTTCCTTCTGCCAGCGCTTGCCCTCGGTCCGCCAGAAGTCCCCGCCCGTCGCGTACTGCGTGTAATAGAACTTCACCTTCAGCTCCAGGCTGTTGAGCGGCGGCATCCAGTCCTCGGCCGGTATCGCCGGCACATCGGTCACATCGAAGGTATACAGGCCCGTCAGGTCGTTCTCAACCACCTTGCCATAGGCGGTATTGGTCGTCGACCACATCAGCCGGTTCACGTCTTCGCCGCGGCTGTTGGTGAGGATCAACCCAGTGGAGGGCTGGAACTTGTAATGCGCTTTGTGCACGAAGTAGGGCTGCTGCACATCCCACTGCGGCGAGCTCACCACGTCGTCGTTGTAGCGCAGCTCCAGCCGGTACTCCAGAATGCTGCCCACCTCCACGCTGGGCAGCGTAAACACCATGGTGTTCACCTGGTAGCCCTTGGTCTTCACGTCGGTCAGGTCGCTGGGCTTGGCCGTCAGCGGAATCACGGCGCCGTCGGCGTGAATCGTCCGCCCCTGAATATCGGTCACCTTGAAGTCGGTCCGCTCATAAGGGATGCGGATGGTGGCTTCTTCCTTGCCCTTTTCGGTAAGGATCTTCATCCGCACATACAGGCTGTGATAGTGCAGCTTGTCGTCCGTGGTCTCCTCGCGGTAGAGGTACACCGCCGCCGCCCCCGGAGCCTTGGGGTCCGCGGTCATCGCCAGTTCCTCCCTGGTCGGTTCCTGGAACTGCGCGTGAAGCAGGCTGGATGAAGCGGTGAAGGCGAGGGCAAACCCAAGACACAGCGCAGCGCGATTTCGCATGAAAGGAGTCCCCTGCCTCGCTTGCTTTAGAGGCGGTTCCGGAGTGCTGTTGCGGAATTGAAGAGATTCTACCCCGATTTTCTCCGCAAAGGGTATCCCCCGCGCAAAGTTTTACAAACTGGTGGGTAACTCTTTTGAGGAATATCGATTTCCCGGCTTCATCGCGGAAAGAATGGGAGCGAAACTCCGCTACAACCGTTGCCTGGCTTCGAGCACCCGCTCCAGCGCTTCTTCCGCGGTCGCGCCCACGCTGGAGAGATGCCCCATCTTCCGCCCCGCACGCGCCGTGTGCTTTTCATACAGATGCAGCCGCACTCCGGGCACGGCCAGCGCCGCGGCAAAGTCCGGTTCGCCGTCGCGATCGAGCCACACCTCGCCCAGCAGGTTCACAATCGCGCACGGAGTCGTCAGCTCCGTCGAGCCCAGCGGCAAGTTGCAGGTGGTCCGTACCAGTTGTTCAAACTGGCTGGTCACGCAGCCGCGCTCGCTCTGGTGATAACTGTTGTGCGGCCGCGGCGCAAGCTCGTTCACATAGAGCTTGCCGCCGGTGGTCACAAACATCTCCACGCACAGCAGTCCTTCAACGCCGAGCTTGGAGATGATAGCCTCGGCCAGCCCCTGCGCGCGCAGCTCCAGGCTCGCCGATAGTCCTGCAGGCAGCACGCTCCACGCCAGAATCTGGTTCTCGTGGTGATTGCGCGCCGCCGGATAGCTGCATACATCGCCACTCGGCGTGCGCGCCGCCATCACGCTGATCTCGCACTCCAACTCCAGCGCTTGCTCGGCCACCGCCGGCTTTTCTCCCAGCGACTTCCACGCGGCTGCGATCGATTCTTCCGTCGCCGGCTCATCAAAACCAATCCTGGCCTGCCCGCGCCCGTCGTAGCCGCCACGCCCGATCTTCAAAAACACGCGCCCGCCCAGCGACGGCACAGCTTGCCGCAGCGCAGCCTCGCTCGCGACCACGCGAAACGGCCCGACGGGAAATTCATTCTCCTTGAGCCACGCCTTCTGCAGCCTCTTATCCTGAATGATGCGGATCGGCTCCACGCCCGGCCGCAGCGGCGCAATGCGCGCCACCTCGCTCAGCGCGTCCACGCCAATCTGCTCAATCTCCAGCGTCACCGCGTCCGCGCCGGTCGCGAGAAGCCGCGCGGCGTCGGCATCGTCCCAGCGGCCGACGATTGTTTCATCAACCACAAAGCTGGCGGGGCACGCGGCCTCGGGATCCATCACGCGCACGCGATACCCCATGGTGCGCGCGGCCATCGCCGTCATGCGCCCCAGTTGGCCGCCGCCCAGGATTGCAATCAGGCTGCCGGGCCGCACCACTGAAAAGCGGTCCAATTCCTGATCCACACTCACGCGGAATCCCCGTCGCCGAGTCCCTCAACCAGCACCTCGGCGGTGCGCGCGGCGCGCCACGCGGCCAGCCGCTCATGGAGCGCCGCATCCGTCGTCGCCAGCATCTGGGCCGCCAGCAGCGCCGCGTTGGCCGCGCCCGCCTTGCCAATCGCCAGCGTGCCCACGGGCACGCCCCTGGGCATCTGCACCATCGAGAGCAGCGCGTCGAGCCCGTTCAACTGCGTGGCCGCAATCGGCACGCCCAGCACCGGCACCAGCGTCTTCGCCGCCAGCATGCCGGGCAAATGCGCCGCGCCGCCCGCGCCGGCAATGATCGCGCGCAGTCCGCGCTCCCGCGCCGTCGCTGCGTACTCAAAAAGCAGATCCGGCGTGCGATGCGCGCTCACCACTCTTGCTTCATGCGGAATCGCGAGCGCCTGCAGCAGTTCCACGGCGGCTTCCATCACCGCGTAGTCGCTCTTCGAGCCCATCACCACGCCCACCAGCGGCTTTTCCTTCATGCGCCGATTATACGTTTCGGACTGCACTGTCATGGGTGCCCCAGGTCTGGATTTTCAGACCTGGGAAAGCACAAATCTCATCTACCGCCGGAACCACGTCTCCACGGCCACCTCAATCACCGCGAAGACCACGCTGGCCGCGGCCAGAAATCCCTTGGCCCGCTGCCAGTTCTGTTCGTGCCGCTCCATGCGCCGTTCAAGCTCCGCAATGCGCCCGCCGTTGCCGTCGCCCATCAGCCCGTTCATCTGCGTCTTCAGCACGCACAGGTCGCTCAGCACCTGCGCTTCGAATTCATTCATCATCCGCATGCACTGGACTCCCTCCATGAAATGGTTACGCCACCGGGTGCCCCACCTTCGCCGAGTGCGCGGCAGCGCCTCGGTTAAGGTGGGTGAAACCTACGATCCCAGCGGCAGATTCAGAATCAGCGCCGCGGAAAACTCCGAGTAGTTGGGCGGCGTGGCTCCGTCGTACATGCGCACGTAGTAGCGGTCGCTGGCCGCCACCCGCGTGAAGCTCAGCGTCGCCGTCGCCGCGCGGATCACCAGGTCCGTGTCCTCGCCGGGTTTGAAGGCGTAATCGCGCAGCCGGACCTCGAACCCGCCGCCGCTGGGCGCGGTCGCATTGGTGTTGATTGTGACCGTGGTGCCGCTGAGCGAAGCCAGCACAAGTGCATTGAGGTTGGCCGCAAACGTGGGATTGGCCACCGCCGGTAGCCCGGTGTTCGCCGGCACACTCGCGCTGGTCTTAATAGACAGATCGTTGGCCCAGTCATTGGCAAAGGCAATTTCATAACTCACTAAGTCTGGATAACTTGGCGCATAACTAACCTTCACGCGCCGCACCACCACCTGCGCGTTCAGGCTGGCGGAGGGCGCATTCAGCGCCAGCGCGTCGCCTGGCCACACATCCGCGGCAAAGCTCGAACGCGGGCCTTTATAGGTGCCGCTCCACAGCGCGCTCACGCTCGCGGCGGCCTGCGCCAGGGTCTGCGCGGCGTTGCGGCAGTCCTGCGAGCTGCGCGCCGCGGGATTGGTCACCGTGCCTATCCACGCGCTCACCGGCGGCAGGCCCGCGGCGGCGAGCGCGGCCTGGCTCGCCGCGTTCACAGCGCGGCCCACGGCGCGGCTCACGCCGCGATAGGTCACTGTAATCCGCTCGCCCACCGGCGGCGTGAACCCGGTGTAGAACGCGAGCCTGGCGGTGCGTTCCACGTGGCACTCCGCGCCCTGCGCCGTCGTTCCCAGCCGCCGCGTAAAAGGCGCGCCGCCTGCAGGCGTGCTCGTCACCCAGCCCGAGCCGAGGTTGGTCAGGTTCAGCGCGCGCATCGTTCCCGTCAGGCTCAGGCTGTTGGCCGCCACCACCCAGCAGCTATCCGGCAGCGCCGCGATTGCCCCGTCGTAGAGAACGACGGGCGTGCCGGCAACGCCATCGACAAACTCTTGCAGCTCAAAAAGCACGGCAGCACCGAGCGTGTTCGTCTGGCCGCCCAGGGCAATTGCGCCGCTGTCGCCCACCGCCTGATAGAGGGAGAGGTCGCGCTGCATCTCGTTGCAATGCACGCGCACGCGCAGTGCGTATTGATTGTCCGGGTTGGTCGCGTAGCTTGAACCCACCAGCGCGCCCTGCACCACAGGTTGCAAACTCACCGCGCCCGTACCCTCGGCCGCCGTGGCGCGAAAGCCTGCTTCGCAGGTCTCGAGCGACCGATCGCCAACGAAAAATCCCGGCAGAATGCCGTTGCTGCCGTTGGCGAGCGTGACGCCCGTTGCCTCCAGCAGCAGCGTGCCGCCCATCTCGAATCTGTTCAGCGACGAGAGGCGCACCTGGCCATCGACGCCGCTGCCGCCGCTCATCGTCAGTCCGCTCGCGCCCGGCGTCATGTAGCCGCTCGGCGCAGTCCACACGGCGGGGTTGAATGCGGCTGCGGTGAACGGCTCGGCGATCAGCGTCGACTTGGATGCGGTGAGAAAGAAGGGCGTCTCGGAGAGATCGAATGTCGTCGTCACGCCGTCGCCGAGAAAATATTCCGTGACGTAGGCCGCCGGCTCGTTCTCGCCGCACACCGTTATGTCGTTGGCCAGCGCGCGCTTCACCGCCGCGGTCAGCGTGAGGCTGGCGAGATTGAGACTGCCGTCGGTCTCGTTCAGCGCATGCACCGCGCCGGGCACCGCAGTGAGCTGCAGCGCGCCGTTTATCGCGCGATAGGCCGCGCGCGCATCGTTCGCGGCCCGGCCGGCAAGCGTGCTCCAGTTAGCGCCGGGCTCAGGTGCAAAGCTGCCCACAGTCGTGGCCAGAGTCAGCCCGGCGGTGGAGAGCGCAGTGATGCCGGTGCGCGTGACCAGCGTTGTGACCAGCGCGCCCGCCGTGGTGTTGGCCGTGGCCGCGGCCGGCGCAATGCCCGCCTGATCGAGCAGCAGCTCGTCGCTCACGGCCACGAGCGCGATGCGATAGCGCGGCCCTTCGAGGGCCATGCCGGCGTACTCCGGCAGAGGCGTGACGGCGAGATAACCCGTGAAGTAAACAGTGCCGTCGTCGCCGGTGATGGCTATCGCCTGATTGCGCACCGGCATCGCTAGGCTGCCGCTTGCGGGCAGGCTCAGCCAGAGCTGGCACACCGAGGGCTCGTTGAGCGTGCGCTCGATGGTGAGCGGCTTCTCCGCGTCGAGCGCTGCGGTGTAGTCCGTGCCTTGAATGGTGATCTTCATTGAATTGAACTCCTGGAGAGGCCATGAACGCCAGAGTCTTTGAAGGGTACGGGCTTCAGGGAAGGTCCGATTAAGTCCAAATGCATTCCCTCGGGGGCTGAAGCCCAATCGATATGGGGCTGTTTTCGGCACGACTAAAGTCGTGCCCTTTCAAAACATCGACTTGATCAGAGGTTCCTTAGCCCGTACCCTTCACGCGCTCCTAAATCAAGGCATTGGCCGCGGGCAGAAAGCTGCGGTAGCACACCACGCGCTCGCCATCCAGCGGATCGGTGACCGGCAGCGCGAGGAACTGCCCCTTGAGCGCGGCGCGTGCATGCACGCCCTTGTCCTTCGCGTCGAGCGGGATCATCGCTTCCGCCGCGCCGGCCTTGGCTTGCAGCCGCGGATAGTGAAAGAAGACGCGCTCGCCCTGCGTGCCTTCGAGGAGGAACAGCGCCGACCACTCCTGATAAAAAGTTCCGCCCTCGCGATCGACGAAGCCGGTGAGCGCCTGCACCTTTGCGCCCGTTGCCGGCGCGCCGCCCGGAAGCGGAGATGCAAGCGAGAGCGTGGTCGAGTTCACCGCCGTGACCAGCGCGACGTTGAACGTGATGCGGCGAATGTAATCGACATCGGTGAGCGCGGTGCGCACATACGCGCCCGCAACCGGCGAGCCCACGTAGCCTGTCTGCGCGGTGTAGTCCACGTCGCAGGCGATGAGCGCGCCGGCGGTGAACTTGGCCGCGTCGGCGGCGGCCAGCACGATAGATGATTCGGTTGAGCCGGTTTGCGGCACAACAGCGGGCGCGGCGACGCCTCCGTCTGCCGCGCCCGGGGCTCCCGTCGCGGGCGCCAGCAGATTCATGTGCTGCGCTCCGGTCGCGAGAGCCATCGTAAGTTTTGTCCAGTTCAGGAACTCGCAGCTGACTTCTGCTTCGAGTGTTGTCCGCACTTGTTCAAGCGGCGCGGCGGGAATGCCCGTCAACAGCGGCGCGGATTTGCTCGACGATTTGCGCGCGAAGTTGCCGATCCAGCCGAGGTCGATCCACGGACTGGGCGGCGCGGCGAGCGCGAACCTGCCCTGCTCCGCGGGATCGAAGAGCACCGGCGTGCCGGCGGCGCGATTGACCGGCGCAAAGTAGGCGCGCACGCGCCGCGCCACGGGCGCGGGAGCCGAAAACCAGCTTTGCGTCATTTACTCCCCCTGCTCCTGGTAGCTGTAAACGATAACTTTCGCGGAGCGGCTGAGCCGGTCGCGCTGCGTGACCAGCGGCGTGAAGGCCGGCTCGTCCCAGAAGACTTTGGTGAGCATCGCGGCCGGCGGCTGCACGGTGTAGTTGAGCTTGGGCGTGTAGAAAGGCTGCAACATGGCGAGCACTTCTTCGTCCATTGCGCTCAACGCGCGGCCGCGGTCTAGGCCGCCGAAGGCCTGCGTGCCGGCGGTCTGATAGAGAATTTCGCACTCCGCGGCGGCCATCGCGGAGCTCAGCTCCACATCCGCGCCGAGACTGAGCCAGCGCAGCACATACACGTCATTGGGCAGCGGGCTCATCGGAGCTTCTGCCTCTTCGACAAAGATGCCGGGCCGCACTGTGCCGCGCAGCAGCACCGTGCGCGCCGGGTTGAGCGCGACCAGGCGGGTGCGCAGCGCGCTGTAAAACGAATCTTTCGCATTTTGCATTGCGTCTTCCTCTCGCGCGCAGCGCGTGCGGTTTCTTAGAGTGCTTGCGGCCGCGCCTCGCGCAGCAGCAGGCGGTAGAGATAGACCTGACCGAAGACTTCGTTGGCCGCGACGGACTCGATCAGGTAGTCCTGCCCGGCGACGGTGACGGCCAGCGTCATGGCGAACAGCGCCTGCGCCGAGGCGAGGTCGAGAGTGCCGATTTGCGCCGCGATACTGGTGGCCGAGACCAGCAGCTCCCACTCGGTCGCGTTGTTGTCTTTCAGCACTGGCCGCAGGCGGCGCATGACTACGGGGCTGATGGCCACGTCAGAAAATGTTGTGGCCACGATGCCCAGCTCGGACTGGCTCGAATCAGTGGTTGCGCCGGTGACGCGCAGCAGCGCCGTTGCTCCTCCCACGGAGCGCAGCAGCGCGTCGGCCATCCTCTGCGGCGCGCCTGTCGGATTGCGCGGCGCCGTGTCGCTCATGGTGTCACTCATGGCTCACCCCAGCCTGTTCGCAACGTAGGGACGCAGCCACGCCTGCACGGTCTCGTCCAGCAGCGAACTCGAAAAGTACTGCAACTGCATCGTGTCGATTTTGGCGTGGCTGGCATTGAGCGCGGGCGTGGACTGCGCGTTGCGCGCAATCTGCGCGCAGGCGGATTTCACGTCGTCGCCGATGGCGGCCAGGCCCGCTGTGTACGTCGCCATTACCTCGTTGTAGGGCAGGCCGAGAATGTTCCAGGGCAGCAGCAGCTCGCCGGTGTTGGGATCGAAGTCCACCGTGCTTGGATCGATTCCAGTCCACTGGCCGGGCAACGAGAAAGCCCACGCCAGCTCGGTGAGCGGCGTGTCGATGGCCTCGCCGCGGCGCGGTTTGGCCAGCCGGCCCTCGAGCGAGACGATGGGCGAAGCAGCCGTGCCCAGCGGCGCGAGCGGCAGATAAGTGAGCCGCACCGTCTGCGCGCCGGCCGTGATGCGCAGCCGCTCGGTGTACTGGATCACGTTCAGGTCCGGCCGCCGGCAAAAACTATTGATCAGCGCGGTGGCCGCTGTGATCCAGTCCGCCGTGGTGCTCGCGGGCAGTCCGTAATTTGTGTAATCCGCTGGATCGAGATATGGCATGGATGCGTCCTCTCAATTAAGACAAGGGACTGAGGGACTAGGGACGTAGGGACTAAAGGCAAGCCCGCGCGAGGCTGCACGGAGATCATTTGCCTATTTCAAGTCCCTAGTCCCTAAGTCCCTAGTCCCTTACTCTTCGTCCCTAGTCCCCTAGTCCCTAGTCCCTTGCTTCTCGTCTACCGGTCTACGAGCACCTGGTAGTGCGCGTAGTTGGCGCCCTTCACCACCACGGCGCCGAACTTGACGGCGACATACTGGTGGCTGAGGGAGTTAGGCAGGCCGAGCTGGAAGATGCGCGGCGTGGGATCGCCGAGCCAGTGGTACTCGATCAGGTCCTCGGTGACGATGTAGGCCGGCAGCACCGCGGTGTCCGAACCGGGCGTGCCGGTGTAGCTCAGGCTCCAGTCGGGAATGAGAGGCAGATCGCCGGCTTGCGTGGAGAGCATCTTCACGCGCAGTCCGCCGGTGATGGTGTCGGATTGGAGAATTACGTTGAACTCGGTCTTCAATTCGCGATCGATGAGATCGAGCAGCACCGGGTTGGCGTAGATGGCGGTGGGCCGCACGTTGTAGCCGTTGCTGGCCACCATCTGCGCGACGGCCGACTTGATGCCATCGACGATGGATGCGGTGGTGCCGATGCTGGTGGTCTGGCCGCCGGCGGCAATCTGCGAAGTGACGCCTACGTATTGCGTGGTGGTGGGCGTGCTCAGGCTGGTGTCGTTGCCGTTCCACAGGGCCACGTCGTGGGTCAGCATCACGCCGCTCACGGTGTCTGCCAAATCCTTGGCCTGCAGATAGGCGAACTGCTGCTGCTGGTTGCCGAGTTCGACATCGAAGAGGTTGTAGTTGATCTGCGAGACGATGGCCTTGAGGGGCACGCTGCGTTCGACGCGGGTGGGGCTGACCACCGGCGCAACGATACTGCGCGGGTTGACGAATCCCGACGTGCCGGGCAGGGGCAGGGCGGTCTCCTCGAAGAAGCGCGAGGGGTGGCCGGTGGCCGGCACCTGCTTGATGCGCTGGCCGAAGGGGCTGGAGCGGCGGCAGATGTCGAAGATCTCGGTCTGGTAGAGGGGTACTTCGATTGCGCCCGGCCCGATGTAGTCGGCCGCCGCGTGGATGTCTGCAAACAATGCGTTCATGGATTCTCTCTCCGGTAGCTGCTAGCTATCAGCTTTCAGCCATCAGCTATCAGCTTTCAGCCATCAGCCATCAGCTTTCAGCCATCAGCCATCAGCTATCAGGTTCTAGCGAGGGCTGATAGCTGACGGCTGATGGCTCATAGCTCGGTTAAGGTTGACGCAGCGAAACTGGCGGCTGCTGTTATGCGATCGCTCCGGCGCGCAGCAACTGGCTCTTGACCGCGATGCGCTGCTCCAGACTGAGGCCGGCCAGCGCGGCGTCGAGGGTGCGCACGTCCACCGGACCCTCCGCGATGCCGTGCTTGGTCAGCATGTCGGTGGTGGATGCGGGCACGGTTTTGCGCAGCGGGCCCAGGGGCGCGGCGGACAATTGGACTTGACTCTGAGCGGCGGCTTTGAGCTGCTCGATCTCGCGCTCGGCCGCGGCCAGCTTTTCGCTCAACTCGCGGGTGGCCGCGGCGGCTTCGATGGTGGCGGAGATTCTGTCCACCTCGCCGGTCATGGCGTTGATGGCCGCGCCGCGCTCCTCCAGCCAGTTCAGGGTGCGCTCGAGAAGGGTGGTGGCGGCTTCCAGCCGTTGGGCAATCCGAGTAACTTCGTGTTCCATGTTTGTTCCTTTCGTAGCTTTGGCTTTTAGCCGTCAGCTTTCAGCCTTCAGCTATTGGCTTTTGTTAACGTGCATCCCGGTTGATTGGGTCCGTACCCGCGGCGCAATGAGCTAACAGTTAAAAGCTGAGAGCTGACGGCTGACGGCTGCCATTCAACTCGCCATGCGAAAGCTGGTGGCGCGGTAGGCGGCTTTCTCGCGCAGCAGAATGGCTGCGCCGGTGAAGGTGACGCGGGTGAGCTTCCACACCTCGGCGCGCATGTCTTCGACGCGGGCGTCGGCCAGCTCGTAGCTCATGCCCATGGACTGCGGGGCCTGGGCGCGGATGGCCTCGGTTACCTCGGGAAAGTCGCGCGCGTAAAGATAGCCGCGCACCGCGATGCGGTTGCCTTTGATGTCGGCGTCGGTGAGCACGCCGATCTTGCGCCGCGTGTCGTGGCCGTCCCAGCCGGGCCGGTAGTCGACGGCCATGCCCAGGAGCGAGGGCAGGGCCATCTCGGCCGCCTCGCGGGTGAGCATCACGCGGTGGCCGCGCGCCCCGGCCGGAGCCTTGTCGCTGGCCGCATTCACCACCGTTAATACCCCGTCGAAGGGCACCCGGTTGGGGTGCCCTTCGACATGGGGAAACTTGACTGCCATGGCTTCGAGTCGCATTCGTATCTCCGTGGTTTCGATCTGCAGTGTCTGTTGAGTGCATTTGCTTGCGCGTGCTGCCCTCAGGGGCTAAAGCCCTCTTTATTTCGGGCTCTTTACGGCACGACTAAAGTCGTGCCCTGACACGAACGATGTGCCTGCAAAGTGTTACTCATTTGCTGCCTCTCCGGATAACTGCGCCGTGCCGGACTTAGTGAGTGGGGCGAGGCCGCGCAGAGCGCGGACTTCGTCGACGGTGTAGACGCCGGCCTTGAGTAACTCGACCTGCACGGCCAGCTCCGTGTCTTCGTCGCGGGCGCTCAGGTCGTTGAAGACGAACTCGAACTCTCGCCAGCCGATGCACTTGGCGAACAGGTCGCGGGTGATGTGCCCGGCGATGAGATGCGCCAGCGGCTGAATGGCTCCGCGGAAGGCCTCGTCGGCCAACTCGGCGGCGGTGGAGCGATTGACGTCTCCCTCCAAACCCAACAGCAGGGGCGGCAGGCCGAAGGCATTGGCCACCATGCGGATGAGGAACTGCTGCCAGGCGAGGCGCAGGTCGGCGTCGGTGCCCTGGGCGAAGCGCAGCACCTCGGGCCTTTGCTCGGTGGAGATGAGCGGGACGCGGCCGGTGCCTTCGATCTCGTCCTGCCACCAGCGGATGAGCCGGTCGTGCTGCGCGGGCGTGGCCTCGTTGAGCCACACCGCATATTGCGCGACGGAGTTGGCGGCGAGCTTGCCCGCGAAGCGGTGCGCGGCGAGGAACTGATTGACGGTTTCGAAGGCCACCTCGAGCGGTCCCAGGCCGAAGGGGGTGAAGCTGCGCGGGTTCATGCGGATGTAGATGAGCTGATCGTCGCGCAGGGCAATGCCACTGGAACCGTTGGGGCTGCCCGCGCCGCCGAAGCTTTCGGGCTGGCCGGCGGCTACCTGCGCATAGCGCGGCGCGTCGGGTGAGCCGTCCCATCTGGCGTTGATGCGGATGGAGGCGCCATCGACGGGCCACAGTTGCGCGGGCTGGGCCGGGTCGCCGGTGGGCTCCATCTCGATGGCCCCGTAGCCGCCGGTGAGCGCGTCCTCGATGACCTGTTCGATGAGGGTGCGGAAGCTGTCGGAGGCGTTGGGCTCTTCGAGGGTGAGGCGCAGGGCTGCGAGTTTTTTTACTCCATCTGCTACATCGCCGGAGCGAACACCGCGGCGCACGCGCACCTGCCAGTCCATGGCGGCGATGCGGTCCTTGATGACGTTGATGGCGCGGCGCACCACGGGGGTCTCGGCGAAGCGGCGCAGGTTCATCGGCGTGGGCTTGGGCAGCAGGCGCGCCGGAGACGACAGCGGGCTGAGGATGGACGGCAGGGCCAGGGTCTTTCTTTCGGCCTCGGCTGCGGCTTCGAGCGTCTGTCCTGCTTTGGGCCCGGCGCCCGTGGCCTGCCGCCAAATCTCCCGCAACTGTTCCCGAACCTTCACGCGCATGGGCTCTCTCATCTCCGGTCTCATATCCTGTCTCCGGTTACACAATTCCGCAAAGAAAAAGGCATGGCCCGCGATGGGGCCATGCCTCGAATCAGCTCTGTTGCGCGCCGCCATGCCGCCGGACGCCGTTGCTTGACTTACAAACCTATGTTAGCCGAAAGCAGATAAATACTACGCAAAGTTGCGGGGATTTTTTTGCGCCTTGTAAGTCTAGCGGAAGAATGGAGTTAAATGTTATCGAGAAGGCGCGGCCGGGCATGGAGTACTTGACTTGCCCGCGAGCTGTTCTCCAGTTTCTGTTTCCCAATGGTGTCCGGAGAAATTGGCATCACGCATTTCAAGGCTGAATGCGGCTGTCAGATCAAGCCGGCATTCCCTCGGGGGCTGGATCCCTTTCAAGACTGTGCGCTTTGGCGGGTTTTGCGTAGCCGGCAAAATCGATGTTCATTTTTGCGGCATTTTGGGCACGAGTCTGCCGCGGCGGGCTGGCTGTCGAGACCCGGCAGCGCGACGTGAGGCGTGGCGCGGCATTGCTTCGGCCTAAGGTAACGTGACCGGGGTGTGAGCCAGTGATGCCACAATAGGGCCATAAGCGGTACGGATCGCGTTACGATTGACCCCACGCAGCAACAGGAGAGCCCTAGCCGTAGAGGCCGAGGGCGGCCCGAGGCATTGGCTTTTGCGGCGACGCGCGAGCCGGCTCGGGGGCGGGGATTTTCCAAAGCAAATCCTGATGCGCAAGGGGAGCGGACCAGTGAAGGCAATTGAGACCCAGAACCGGCGCAGTATTGTGACCGATACGCTGCAGAGCCTGGCCAAACAGGCGCAGTTGTGGCGGGAGAAGATCGACCTGCTCGAAGCGGGCCAGCATATAGACCGTACCGATGCCCTAGCGGAGCTGAGCAAGCTGCTGGACCTGAGCCAGAACCTGCGCGACGCAATTCTGTCGGAAGACAGCGGCGCGAAGTGGGCGAGCAAGGCCGACCTGGACGAACTGGTTTCGCGGATGGACGAGGTGGCGGCGACGCGGCAGCGGTATCTGGACCTGGCGCAGCGGCTGCAAGAGGGCACGGTGACGCACCGGCGCGAGCGCACCAGGGAAGAGCGGCTGCGGCTGCGCGATGCGGCGGTGGCGGAGCTGATGGAGATCTCCGGGCAGGCGGCGCTGCCGGAGCTGCCGGGGCCCGCGGTGCCGGAGTGGCTGGAGTGGGCGTGCAGCCTGGAAGACAGCACCGACCATGAGGAATTGAAGGCGCTGAATGCGCACCTGCCGCGGGTGGATGATTTCGTGCGGCAGTTGGAAATTGAACTGTGGCACGACGGGCCGACGGCGGGCGGCGGGC
>DASQSP010000022.1:0-2296 GCA_035642355.1 Occallatibacter sp. | reverse complement strand
TGAATCTGCATAAGCCTGGAGCCTCACTCGCCATCGACCGCGCACCTCGCTCTGGTCGGGACTGAGAAGGCGGCCCATGGTTCATGAAGGCCATCGTTTGCAGTAAGAGAAAGCCGGCCCACAGACATAAAGGCGGAGCTGAGCCCGCCTGAAGATTTGTCCGCCGAGTTATGCGCGCGAGAGGTAAGCGCCCTCGGCGGTGTCGACGCGGATCTTCTCGCCTTCATTGATGAAGGGTGGAACCTGCACGACAAGGCCGGTTTCGAGCGTCGCCGGCTTGGTCACGGAAGAGGCGGTCGCCGACTTCAACCCCGGCTCGGTCTGGACCACCGTCATCTCGACTGTCTGCGGCAGTTCAATGCCCACCGCTATGCCATCGAAGAATGAGACGCGGATTTGCAGATTGGGAATGAGGTACTCGACCGAGTCGCCCAGCGTGTCGCGCTTCAGGTGGGTCTGCTCGTAATTCTCCGTGTTCATGAAGTAGTAATCGTCGCCATCGGAGTAGAGGAAATCCATGGAGATCTCGTCGACGATGACGCGTTCGATGGGGTCGGGCGAGCGGAAGCGGTGTTCGAACATGGCGCCGGTGCGCAGATTGCGCAGCTTGGCCTGAATGAAAGCGCGCAGGTTGCCGGGGGTGCGGTGCTCCACGCTGAAGACGGCATGCAGCTCGTTGTTGTGCTTGATGATCATGCCCGGACGCATCTGGGTGGCGGGAATCGCCATAACGGATAAGGCTCCTTGCTGAGTGGTTGAAATGCCGCGAAGGCGAGAGGCGCGGTCGGCAGGCGGGCCCGCACCTAAAGATGAATTGTAGCGCAGCAGCTTCGCTGCTATGGTGACGGCATTGTGCGTCCGGCGCGGCGGGAAGCTCTTCCGAACGCCTCGGCAGCGAATTCGAGGAGTCTTTCAGCGATGATGCAGCGACGCGAGTTCCTGGGCCACATGGTACGAACGGCCGTGGCTGGAGGCGCCGTGATGGCGACCGGGCGCGCGGCGTGGCCGCTCGCCGCTGTGCCCGCGGGAAGCGCAAGGCGCGCTTCCGTCGTTGATTTTGGCGCGGATCCGACCGGACAGAACGATGCCACGGCCGCCGTCCAGAAAGCGATTGCATCGCTGGCGAGACGAAATGCCCGTCTGGTCTTTCCCGCCGGCAAATACACCTTTGCGGCATCGAATTCGATCCTGATGGGCTTCCGCGGATACGAGGGACTGGAGATATTTGGCAACGGGGCGGAGCTTTTCTTCGCGGGCGCGACACGTCCGCTGCAATTGACGGAGTGCAAGGACCTCGAAATTCACGACATCATCGTCGACTGGACGCGTCCGCCCTTTTCCCAAGGCGTGATTCGCGCTACCACTGACCACAGCGTGACGGTAGCGGTCGATTCCGCCTATCCCGTCGATGGATCGGAACCGATACAGGCGTTGCTGAGCTTCGACAGTAAGGCAAAGACGCCGGTCGCAACCGGAGTGAATGTGTATAGCGTCGGAGCAGCGCAGCTTCGCGGCCGCCAGACGCTGGAGATTGCGCTCGGCGTCCAACGCCGCTTCCAATCGGGAGACCGGGTCGTCCTGCTCCATCCCAACGGCGATGTGGCGGCGCTTCGTCTGGACGGGTGCGAGCAGATTCTGCTCGAGACCGTTGTCTTTCACACCGCGCCCGGCGCAGCGGTGATCTTCTCCGGCTGCCGCGATATCACGCTGGACACGCTTCGCGTGATTCCGCATCCCGGGAGCGGCCGGCTGATCTCGAGCTGCGGCGGCGGCGTCGAGATACTGGATTCGACCGGCACCATAAGCGCGCAACATGCGCTCATCGACGGCACCGCGGGCGCGGGCATGCGCGTGCAGCAGTCCTACTGGCGGCTGAGCCAGGTAAAGGAGCCGCAGGTTGCCTTGTTCGCCAGTACCGACGGCAAACCCGTACCTGAGTGGTTGCTTCCCGAGCAAGGAACGTTCATGCAACTCAGCGCGGCGGGAAGCCTGAAGTTGTTAGGCGAGATCGCCGTCACCAAGGCCGAGGCCGTCCCTGGGGGCATGCAACTGACCTTCGACGAAACGCTCTCTCCCGCTGTCGGGAAAGGCGCCCTGTTTTGTCTCAGCGCGACCAATCAGGCGCAGTTGAAGATGGATGACTGCAGGTTCGTGGGTGGTCCTTACGCCGGGCTGGTTGCGCAGTCGCGCATCCGCGTGGGAAACAGCAGCTTCCGCGGCTATGCCGGACCGGCGATTCTGCTGGCGCCCGATCTGGAACACATGCGCGGCCCGGAGGTGGAGAACATCCACATTA
>DASQSP010000021.1:0-16176 GCA_035642355.1 Occallatibacter sp. | reverse complement strand
TGGACGGACTGCTGGACAAGGGCGGCTCAATCGCCGAGCACGCCATCGTGGTGGACGCGCATCTGGGCCAGGGGCATGTGCTGCTGTTCGCCAACAACCCCATCTACCGCGGCGAGACCATCGGCAACTATGCGCTGGTGTTCAATGCCATCTTGAACCACGACCACCTGAACCGCGCCGTGCCTGCGGAGAAGCCAGCCGCAGCCAAGGCGGCGGGCGAATAGCTGCCGCGCTTGCGGAGAGGACTCAACGGACTAACCTTTGAGACCTTTCCGCGAGCCGCCTGGTTGTGGCATCCTGAGACGCATGGGAAGCAAAGATAAAGGCAAGAAAGAAACGAAGAAGGCGCCCAAGCCTAAGCCGAAACCAGAACCCGGCCGCAAGCGCGAGGTGTTCACGCCGGCTCCGCCGAAGTAAGCCTCAAACGCTTTCGCCGCGTACAACAAAAAGGCCCTCCCCGCGGGGAGGACCTTTCTCATGCTTGCCAATGGCGCTCAGGCGACGACTTCAATGCCCATGGAACGCGCGGTGCCCTTGATGCTCTTGATCGCCGTCTCGACGGAGGAGGCGTTGAGGTCCGGCATCTTCGTGGTCGCGATCTCGCGCACCTGCGCTTCGGTCACCTTGCCCACCTTGTCCTTGTTGGGAGCCCCTGCGCCCTTGGGGACACCGGCTGCCTTGAGCAGCAGGTTCGAGGCCGGAGGCGTCTTGGTGATGAAGGTGAAGCTGCGGTCGGCGTAGACGGTGATGACGATCGGGATGATGAGCCCGGCCATCTCCTTGTTCTGGGTGCGCGCGTTGAACTGCTTGCAGAACTCCATGATGTTGACCTGCGCCTGACCGAGCGCGGGGCCGACCGGCGGCGCGGGCGTGGCTTTGCCGGCTTCGATCTGCAGCTTGACGTAAGTAGTAATTTTCTTCGGAGGTGCCATGTGTGGGTTCCTTTGGAACCAGCCACTAGCTTCTAGCTGCTAGCTACTAGCTCTCTGTTACTGCTACGAATTTTGAGGCTGCGCCTATCCGCTTTCTCCAAGCCGGCGTCCGCTAGAAGGACCGCAAGCTAGAAGCTAGGAGCTAGAGGCTAGAAGCTGCTACTCAATCTTTTCGACCTTGCCGAACTCGAGTTCGACCGGGGTGGAGCGTCCGAAGATGGTGACCATGACCTTGAGGGTCTCGCGATCTTCGTTGATTTCGTCCACCACGCCGTTGAAGTTGGCAAAGGGCCCGTCGGTGATGCGGACGGACTCGTTCTTCTCAAACTTGATCTTGAGGCGCGGCTTGTCCTTGCTGGTCTCGGAGCGGAAGAGGATGGAGCTGACTTCTTCCTCGCTCAGCGCGACCGGCTTGTCGCCGGTGCCGAGGAACCCGGTGACCTTGGGCGTGTCCTTGAGCACATGCCACAGTTCGTTGTCGAGTTCCATCTCGACGAGCACGTAGCCGGGGAGAAATACCCGCTCCACAGTGCGCTTTTTGCCGTTCACAATCTCGGTCACCGGCTCGGTGGGAATCATGACGCGGCCCACCCGCTCGCGCAGGCCGAAGGCCGACACGCGGCTCTCGATGGACTCGCGCACCTTGCGCTCAAAGCCGGAGTAGGCGTGCAGGATGTACCACTTGAAGCGCTCGTTGCGCTCCGGCTGTGCCGGGGTCTCAACCTGCTCGGCGGCCAATTGCTCGGCGGATTGTTCTTGTTCTTCTGCCATCATGTTCTCGTTCCGCGACAATCGCTCTTACTGTGTGCCGCCCAGCCGTGTCAGGATCTCGTGCATGCCCTTGCTGAAGGCAAGGTCCACCACGAAAAAGAAAGCCCCGAAGAGGAACACCGTCACCAGGACCACGAAGGTCGTCGTCTCCACTTCCTTGCGCGTGGGCGTGACCACCTTGCGCATCTCGGCGCGCACCTCGGTGAGAAAGCCGGTGAGATTTTGCCACATACTCACCGCGCCCCCTGAAACTTCGATTGCTGCCTTGCTTGCCATACTTCCAATCCTTCGCACCGGGCGTCTGCCCGGCGCTTCCCGTACAAATCTGGCAGGGGCGGAGGGATTCGAACCCCCAAGTTCGGTTTTGGAGACCGACAGTTTAACCGTTGAGCTTACGCCCCTAGAGGCAGCTCTCAGCTTCTAGCTTCCAGCTTCTAGCTTGTCCCCGGAAGAGCTCCTGAATTGGGCTCGCCGGTACAAGAGCTAGCAGCTAGAAGCTAGCAGCTAACAGCTGCTTTACTTCGACTCTTTGTGCGCCTGGTGCTTGCGGCAGCGGTTACAGAACTTGGAGAACTCGAGACGGCCGGTGGTCGTCTTCTTGTTCTTCGTCGTCGAGTAGTTTCGCTCCTTGCACACCGTGCATTGCAAATTCACAATTTCCCTCATGTCCAATCCCCTTCCAGCTTTCAGCTCTCAGCCATCAGCTTTCAGCAGTTGCCTGCTGAAAGCTGAAAGCTGATGGCTGACGGCTTACTTGACAATCTCCGAGATGGTACCCGCGCCGACGGTGCGTCCGCCCTCGCGAATCGCGAAGCGCAGGCCCTTCTCCATCGCCACCGGAGTGTGCAGATCGACAACCAACTGCACGTTGTCGCCCGGCATCACCATCTCCACGCCTTCCGGCAGCTCCGCCGTTCCCGTCACGTCCGTGGTGCGGAAGTAAAACTGCGGACGGTAGCCCTTGAAGAACGGCGTGTGACGCCCGCCCTCTTCCTTCGACAACACGTAAATCTCACCCTTGAACTTGGTGTGCGGCGTGATCGAACCCGGCTTGGCCAGCACCATGCCGCGCTCCACATCTTCCTTGGGAATGCCGCGCAGAAGAAGTCCGGCATTGTCGCCCGCCAGGCCTTCGTCCAACTGCTTCTTGAACATCTCGACGCCGGTGACGACCGTCTTGCGCGTCTCGCGGAAGCCCACAATCTCCGACTCCTCGCCCACCTTCACCTTGCCGCGCTCGATACGTCCGGTGACCACCGTTCCACGCCCGGAGATCGAGAAGATATCCTCGATCGGCATCAGGAAGGGCAGATCAATCGCGCGGTCGGGCTGGGGAACGTTCTTGTCCACCGCATCCATCAACGCGTCGATCTGGTCTTCCCACTGCTTCTCGCCGTTCAAGGCGCCCAGAGCCGAACCGCGCACCACCGGCACATCGTCGCCGGGGAACTGGTACTTCGACAACAGCTCGCGCACTTCCATCTCGACCAGGTCAATCAGCTCGCCGTCTTCGACCGCGTCGCACTTGTTCAGGAACACGACGATGTAAGGCACGCCGACCTGGCGGGCCAGAAGCACGTGCTCCTTGGTCTGCGGCATGGGGCCGTCGGTGGCGGCGACGACGAGAATGCCGCCGTCCATCTGCGCCGCGCCGGTGATCATGTTCTTGATGTAGTCGGCGTGGCCGGGGCAATCCACATGCGCGTAGTGACGGTTGGCCGTCTCGTACTCCACGTGCGCGGTCGCGATGGTGATGCCGCGCTCCCGCTCTTCCGGCGCGTTGTCGATCGAATCGAACGAACGGAACGCGATCTTCGGGTTGTGCTTCGAAAGCACCTTCGTGATCGCCGCCGTCAGCGTCGTCTTGCCGTGATCGATGTGTCCGATCGTTCCCACGTTCACGTGCGGCTTCGATCGGTCGAACTTTTCCTTCGCCATCTCGCATTTCCCTTTCGTCGAACTTATGTTGACTGGCCCCGGACTCTACCCGGAACACAAACCTGATTTCGCCCGGCCTTAATAGTAGGCGTAGGTCCGGAGATACCGCTGGCGCAGATCTTGCGGCACGGATTCGACCAACCGCAGATAGCGCTCGCGGGTCAATCCCTGATCGGAGACGGGCAGCGCGGCATACAGGGCCGGCGCATCCTTGCCCAAAAACCCGCGCTTCAGCACGGTCTCAAAATCCCGAATCCGCAGCCTGGCGCGCTGCGCCCGGCTCAGCAGCACGTCCACGTCGCGCGGATCGAAGGCCGCGTCCATGAGCGCGTGTAACTGCGCATATACTTTCTCGTCCTGCACCGCAATGGTGGCCTGCTCAAACATGTATATCCTAACCTCGGACTAACTTCTCAACTCTTCAAAACTGGAGCGGGAGACCGGGATCGAACCGGCGACCAACAGCTTGGAAGGCTGTGACTCTACCACTGAGTTACTCCCGCAAAACAGCCACTAGCCTCTAGCTCTTAGCTTCTAGCTCCATCCCGCCGGTGCAAGCTGTATCGACTGAATCCACCGCTGTACAAACTAGTAGCTAAAAGCTAGAAGCTGAATTCTGGAGCTGATGACCGGGCTTGAACCGGTGACCTCTCCCTTACCAAGGGAGTGCTCTACCAACTGAGCTACATCAGCTTTTCCTGCAAACTCTTCCCGCTGCAAATCAGCCGGGCGTTACTGCTGCCCTTTTTCCTCGCTGCCGCGGCGGATTCTATCCGCTTTGACAGCCAACACCGTGCGCAGCGCCAGCCCGCCTATGACGATGAGAGGAAGCAGCCTTAATTCTACCGGCTTGCCCCCCACGAGCACCTTGCCCGCATCCATCGTGAACCAGACCAACCCTGCCAAAACCGCATAGAGCGCGAGAGCCGCCGGATAGCGCCTGGCCAGATCGGAGCCGGTGCGGTGCGTGCCGCTCTGCGCGTCCTGATTCTGAGCCATCTTGACCGCTACCGCCCTTCAGTCCTCCCGCTTCAAATACCCTTAATGTGTGGTGCACAGGGGAGGATTCGAACCTCCGTAGCTCCAAGGAGCGGCAGATTTACAGTCTGCTGCCATTAACCGCTCGGCCACCTGTGCCCATCTTTACCTGCCCTGCACTGCAACCGCTTCCGCGCATACGAAACTCACCGGAAAATCTCCGGCTGGTCGGAGCATGCACCTCAGTGGGATCACCGCGGAGGACAGGCCCGGCGCCAAAAAACGCACCGGCCCAAAAGTTCTCTGCCGTTTTCCGTCCCGCGGCAAATTTCTACTTATAAGTGGAGCTGGCGAAGGGATTTGAACCCCCGACCCTCTGATTACAAATCAGATGCTCTACCAGCTGAGCTACGCCAGCCCAAGTGCGGTTTTCAAGCCCTCCCGAAAAACCGCCCTGCCACCCGAGAAACCGCCTCGAAACCGGTGAACGCACGGGCACACTCCCGCTCCGCGCAAACCACGGCACAGAATGAAAGATTAGCACAGCGGAAGCCCCGGAGCAAACCTGGCGGGGACAGCGCAAAAGACGTTGTTGACTTTGTCACAAGAGTCGATGTAGCGTACTTTTCACTGGTCCCCAGCTCACAATCGAAACCGAAATCTGGATAGGGAATATGAAACCGTTTCGGGTATTTCACGCGTTCGCAATCGCCGCGGCAGCGACATTTCTCGCCGCCGGAATGAGCGCCCAGGTGGGCGATCCAGCCACGCTGGTCCAGGAAAAACTGGCCGCGCAGATCAAGGTCACAAAGGCCGCGGCCGACCACTCGGATATTGTGACGGCCGGGGATGTGGTGGTGCTGCACAAGGACGGGCTGATGATGTGCAGCTCGGCTTCGTCCTATGCATTTTCGAATACCTACAGTGACGGCGTGCTGGCCGCGAATTATAAAAATCGCGCCAAGGACGCCGCCAAATCGTTCTTCAAGGGGCGCCTGCCCTTTGGCGGGGGCGGCAGCGCCACGGATGCGGCGAACAACGGCTGCACGTCGCGCAAGTTTGTCGCCGGAGAGAAGTTCTGGATTACGGGAATCGCACTGGAGAAGGACGGCATTCTGGTCAGCGTCTTCAGCGAACCCTACAACGACGTTCGTTACTACGGCGACCTCACGTTCCGTTTTCCCAAAGGTCCGGTCCCCTCGCCGGATGATTTTGTAAAGACGGTTTCCGAAGTCATCACGGTGCAGCCGGCCGACGATAAGGACCAGGCTGCGCAGGGGGACCAAGGCAGACAGGGCAGCCAGCAGGGCCCACCGGCTCAAGCTCCTGCCCCTGCGGCTTACATGGCTCCGATCGCACCTCCGCCGCCGCCGCCCGATGAGCCGGCAGCACCGCCTAAGACCATCTCTCTTCTGGGACAAACCAGGGATGTTGTGGTGGCGACCCTGGGGCAGCCGACCAAGGACATCAAGCTCGGCGCGAAAGAAATTCTGGTCTACCCGGACATGAAAGTCACCCTCGCCGGCGGCAAAGTTTCCGACGTGCAATAGCCCTGCGGCGTTGCCATTCCGGGTCTCCGCCAAGTTCCATTGAAACTGGAGAATCGCATGAAGCTCATCTCTCGCGCGCCCCGCCGCCGTGCCCTGCCGGCAGCCGCTGCCATCTGCCTTGCAAGCCTGCTTGGGCTCACAGCCCATGCCGACAGCAAGAAGCCCGCTGCGAAACCGGCCGCTCCCGCCAAGACCGCGGCGGCCGTAGCCAAACCAGGCGGAGCGATCGTAGCCAAACCGGGCGGTGCAGTCGCAGCCGGGCACGCCGCGGCCACCCACAGCAGCCCCACAAACAGCGGAGTGCCTGGCAGGACCACCCCGAGCAATCCTCGCGTGCCCGGCACGACCCCTAAGCCACGTCCTGACCCGAACCTCAAACCAGGCCCTAGGCCGAACGACGGACCACCCAAGATCGCGCCCAACCACGTTCCCCCCAACAGCCACACCGTGGAAACGCGGAATGGTCCGGTTACACGACGGTCCGATGGCAAGATCAGCGACTTCCATGACAACCGCCGCGGAATTGATGTGCATGACCGTCTTAATGGCAGTCGCCGCGTCTCCGTGGAGCGGGCCGACCACTCGCGCTTGGTTGCCGAGCGCGGCCGTCCCGGCTACGTGGAGCGCCGGTACAACTTCCACGGGCACGATTTCGCGCGCCGCTCCTACTACTTTCACGGCCGCGAATACAACCGCTACTATCGCGGCTACTACTACCATGGCGCTCTTGTGAATGTGTACGCGCCCGGGTTCTATTACGCTCCTGCCTTCTACGGCTGGGCCTACAATCCGTGGGGGGCGCAGGTGGCGTACGCGTGGGGCTGGGGGGCCAACCCGTGGTACGGCTACTACGGCTTCTATTTCGCGCCCTATCCGGTGTACGCGGGACCGGCTTTCTGGCTGACGGACTATGTGATTTCCTCTGAGCTGGCCGCGGCCTACGCCGCGCAGCAGGAAGCGCACACCGAAGCCGTTGCCGCAGCAGCCGGGGGCGGGCAGCCACTGCTGACGCCGGAGATCAAGCAGGAGGTTGCCGACGAGGTAAGAGCGCAGATTGCGCTTGAAAACTCCGAGTCCCAGCAGAACGCGCAAGGCCAGGACATCGATCCCGCATCGAGCGGCATCGGGCGCATGTTCAGCGACGGCAGAGCGCACGTGTTTGTGGCCGGCAGCGCGCTGGATGTGGTGGACGCCAACGGCGCCGAGTGCGCGCTGAGCGATGGCGATGTGCTGCAACTGACGGCGCCGCCGGGCGCCAACGCAACCGACGCCAGTGTCCAGGTGCTCTCAAGCAAGGGCGGCAACGAGTGCCCGCGCGCGGCCACGGTGACGGTGGCGGTGGCCGACCTGCAGGAGATGCAAAACCACCTGCGCGAGACCATTGACCAGGGCATGCAGGAACTGCAGGCCAAGCAGGGCCAGGGTGGACTGCCGCTGGTGCCTGCGTCCGCCAAAGCAGCGCCCACGCAGTCCGCATTTACGCAAGGCGCGCCTCCGCCGGAGCCGAACGGGGCGGCCGATGTGAATCAGCAACTGACGGCAGCCGACCAGTCTGAACAGGAAGCAGCCAGCGCGCCCGCGGGCGGCGTGGACTCGGCCAGCGCTCCGCAGGCGCCGATAGCGCCGCCTCCCCCTCCGACGGTGAATATCGCCCTCGGCCAAACCATCGATCAGGTCACCGCGGCGCTGGGACCGCCGCTGACGGTGTTCGATCTCGGCCCCAAGAAGATTTACAAGTACAAGGACATGAAGATCACCTTCAAGGCGGGCAAAGTGTCGGCCGTGGACGTGGAGTAACTCGCCTGCGCAATAAGTTGCTCCCTGCAACCGGGCAGCTAGTCGCCGGTTCCGCTATGCTGGTAGGCGGAGGCTTTCTTCGCGAAGGCCTCCGCACTCATGCATCGACGTACACGCAGAACGCTTCTTATCGTCGCCGCGGTCCTGCTCTTGCTGGGCGTGGCGGTGTTTCTTCGTTCCAAGGCGCCGCCGGAGGCGGCGCGGCTGCTGCCGGAGTCGGACGGCATCGTCTACGTGAATCTCAAGCCCTTCCGGGCCTTCAGCCACAAGCAGATCAAGCCGCCGGAGCGGGTGCCCGAGTATCAGCAGTTTGTGGACGCGACGGGCATTGACTGGGAGCGGGATCTGGACCAGGCCGCCATTGCCCTGCACCGCATGCCGGACCCCAGCGGCCCCAATGGGCCGGTGGCCTATTCGATGGTGCTGGTGGGCAGGCTGACGGGCGCGCGGCTGAACTCGTGGCTGGACGGGCACGCGACGGCGCGCGAGAGCTATGCGGGGCACACCATCTACAGCATTCCGTCAGAAGACCGCACGGTGCGTGTGGCGCAGATCGGCTACGACATGCTGGCGGCGAGCAACTTTCCTACGCCGGAGAAGATTCACTCCATCATCGACCGGCATCGCACCGCGGCGCTGCCGTTTGCGGGCTCGTCGCTGCTGGCGCACCACTACCACGAGGTGCCGCTGCTGGCGCTGGCCTGGGGCGTAGGCCAGATCGGCCTGCCTTTCTCAGAGAGCGGCACGATCCGCATCTTTGGCCTCGCGCTGCCGCTTGAAGACGGCGCGACGATTATTGCCAGCGTGACGCCCACGCTGCCGCTGGCCGGCGCGCTGAAGCTGCGGGTGGAAGAGATTGCGCCCAGCGAAGACGCGGCCGTGCAGCAGGCGGCCACGCTGGCCACGCTGGTGACGCTGGCTCGCGGCTTTATCCGGCCGCTGGCGGACAACGCAGCCAACAACGGTCTGCGGCAACTGCTGAAGACAGCCGAAGTGACGCAGAAGCATGATCGGGTGATCGTGTCTGCGCAGCTCAGTCCTGGGCTGCTCAGCGGGCTCGCCTCCGGTGGGGACTCGGCGCAAGGCCCGGCAACCGCAGTCGCACCGCAATAGCCCTTGCGTAGGCTCTCCGCAGGGTGCGTTCGCGTCTGCTCTAACTCAAACTTTCAAAGTGCAGCAGGGAAGCTCTTATCAAATCAATCAAAAGCCCCTCAGGGGCTGAAGCCCAGTTAAATTTGCGCTACTTACGGCACGGCTAAAGCCGTGCCCTTTCAAAACATCGACTTTATCAGAGGTTCCCTAAAGCCCTGCCATCCAAAGAGACGGTCGCCGGCACGGCTGAAGCCGTGCCCTGTTACAAGACAGCCCTTCGGCGGAGTTTTCTTGCAGCCTGTGACGTCTTGCGCTGACACAAACCGGACTTGTTCAGAGCTTCCTTAGCACGCGCCGTCAATAACGCCGCCTTATACTTTTACCGGAGAGGTTTTCATGCGCCGTTTTGTCTGCTTTGCTTCCTCGCTTGCCGTTTTGCTGCTCACGCCTTCGGGCTTCGCGGCCGACTCCGACAAATCGCATCCGGTGTTGACCGGGCAGGCCGCCTATACCGATGCCGCCCACCAGGCGCCCGGCACGCGCCGCCACCTGACCGTGGCCGACCTGCCCGCCCCCAAGCCGGATGAGTCGGTGGACAACGGGCCGGACATTGTTGCCCGGCCGGCCAACGCGTGGCCCATCGCGCCCAAGGGTTTCAAGGTCGATCTCTACATGACGGGCCTCGACAACCCGCGGCTGCTGCGCTTTGCGCCCAACGGCGACCTGTTTCTGGCGGAGAGCGCGACGGGCAAGATCAAGATTTTTCGCGGCGTGGGTGCTGACGGCAAGGCGAAACAGGTCGCGGTCTATGCCGACGGGCTGCACCAGCCCTTCGGCATTGCGTTTTATCCCGCCGGACCAAATCCGCAGTGGGTTTACATCGGCGACACGGACGGGATTGTGCGCTTTGCCTATCACAACGGCGACTTGACGGCGACGGGCGCGCCGCAGAACCTGGCCGACCTGCCCGGCGGCGGACGGCTGCGCGGCGGCGGCCACTGGACCCGCGACCTGGCCTTCTCGAAGGACGGCAGCAAGCTGTTCGCTTCAGTCGGCTCGCACTCGAATGTGGACGACGCGGACACGCACCCGGAGGAGTTCCATCGCGCGGATGTGATCGAGTTCACGCCCGAGGGCAAGTTCATCAAGGTGTACGCGTGGGGGCTGCGCAACTGCGTGGGCGAGGCCATCAATCCGATCACGGGAGAGCTGTGGTGCTCGACCAACGAGCGCGACGGGCTGGGCAATAACCTGGTGCCGGACTACGTGACGCATGTCGAGGAGGGCGGCTTCTACGGCTGGCCTTGGTGGTACATGGGAGGACACCAAGACCCGCGCCATGTGGGCAAGCATCCCGAGCTGCAGTCGAAGGTGATTACGCCGGACGTGATTCTGAACCCGCATTTCGCATCGCTGGAGATGATGTTTTACGAGGGCTCGGAGTTCCCCGCCGAGTTCAAGGGCGACGGTTTTGCCTGCGAGCACGGGTCGTGGAACCGCGCCCAGCGCACCGGCTACGAGGTGGTCCGCCTGCCCATGCGCAATGGCCACGCTACCGGGGAGTACGAGGATTTTCTCACCGGATTTGTGACCGCCGATGGCCAGGTATGGGGACGCCCGGTGGGCGTGGCCGAGGCTCCCGACGGCTCGCTGTTTGTCTCCGACGACGGCTCGCGGTCGATCTGGCATGTGAGCTATGTGGGCAGGTAGCAGGCTGGCGCATCAGGGCTGCGCGAACGAAGAGCGGCTCCCTCACGGGAGCCGCTTTTTTACGTCCATGTTGCCTTAGTTGCCGGCAACGGTTTGTGGAACGGCGCCATCCAGCATGGCCTGGGAGTAGGTGGTGCGCAGATATTTGTGCGGATTGACGGGCACGTTATGCACGCGCACCTCGTAGTGGAGGTGGGGGCCGGTGGCGCGGCCGGTCTGGCCCACGTAGCCGATGATGTCGCCGCGCGAGACATGCTGGCCGGGCAGCACGGCAATGGCGGAGAGGTGGGCATAGACGGTTTCGAGGTCGTGCCCGTGGTCGAGCACCACCTGGCGTCCGTAGCCGGCGCCCATGTTTGTGCCGGTCACTTCGCCGTCGCCAGCGGCGCGCACCGGCGTGCCGCTGGGCGCTTCGATATCGATTCCGGAGTGGAATGCGCCTTCGCCGTTGATGGGATCTTCGCGCTCGCCAAAGCTCGATCCGATGCGGCCCTCAACCGGCCACAGGGAGGGCGCATCGGCAAACGCCGTCCAGTCGCCGGTCAGGTTTCCGGCCGGGTCGCCGGTGGAGCTGGACATCAGTCCGCCCTCAAGGGCGCGGGTGACGCGGCCATTCATGGCCTGGGCGCGCAGGGCATAAAACTGGTCGATGGAGAGCTTGACGTTCTGCGCGGTTACATCGTCGGTCAGAGCCAGGCTCTGCGCCAGGCTCGGCGGCGTGGCCGCCTTGGCCACACTGTGCGCTGGGTGCGCCGCCATCAGCTTGTTCTGCCGCAGGCCGTAGAGCGCCGTCACTTCGCTGGCCAGAGCGCCGAGCGAGGCTACCTGCACCGAGCGGTCGTGCGCGACCTGGGCCATCTGCCGATAGTTCCTGCGCAGGGTCTCCCGATCCTGGCGAACCTGGTTGAAGCTCTCGGTCTTGAGCAGCATCCGCGTATAGGAGCCGGCCAGACCCGCGATGGTGAATGCACCCACCGCGGTCGCGGCTACAAAACCATACACATAGTGGAGAGGAAGCGGAATCTTGCGTACCCGCCCGTCTTCATCTCTTGCCACAAAAAGAACGTAATAGCGCTTGCGCAGCATCAACGACTTCTCTCATTCCCGCAACCGTGGGGATGGCTGCAATTCGCCACAATCGTGCAGACAGCGAAAAGGTACTGAAGGGCCGGACGGCCCGTGAACAAAACGAAAGGCCCCTCGGGTGGGTGCTCTCTCCAGGAACGTTCTAACAGGCTAACAAAGGGTCCAAGGCGCGGTCAACGAAATCAGGGGGTCGATTGACCCCGAATTTCCTCACCAAAGTCACAGGCCAAAGTGACAGGATCGTCCCGAAGCGTGGGCCGTGACTGGAGTACGAGGTCTGCGGCCAGTTACCCTGTTGCCAGAGCAATGCGCGGACGATACCCCAACCTGGGCGGAAAATCGAAGCTGGGTGAAGCAGCCATGCTCGATCGCATTCGCGCGCGGGCGGCGGCCTCGTCCACTTCCGCGCGGTTGGCGGGTGTGCGCCTGGGCATTGGAGACGACTGCGCTCTGCTCGGCCTGCGGTCCGGCGAGGAAGCCGCCGTCACCACCGATCTCTCTCTGACCAACCGTCACTTCAGGTTAGATTGGCATTCGCCCGAAGTGGTTGGCTACCGTGCCCTGGCGCGCGGACTGAGCGACCTGGCCGCCATGGGCGCGCGGCCTGTAGCGGCCTTTCTTTCCCTGGGTTTGCCACCGGAACTGACCCGAGCGCGCGGAGGCGGGTTGAGCTGGCCCGGAGGCAAGTCGAGCTGGCGCGGAAGCAAGTCGAGTTGGATTGATCGGTTTTATGAGGGATTTCTAGCCCTGGCCGGGGCGCACGGAACTCCGCTGGCCGGCGGCGATCTGGCCGAATCGCCCGTGGCCCTGGCCGATGTGGTGCTAGTGGGCGCGGTGCGGCGCGGACGGGCGCTGCTGCGCTCCGGGGCGAGTGCCGGACACCTGCTCTACGTGACCGGCTCGCTGGGCGGGGCCGCAGTTGGACTGGACCGGCTGGCGGCGCTGGCGGCTGCCAACAAGCGCCCCGGGCCGCCGCGCATTCCAGCGAGATTGAAAGCCGTGCTGGCACCGCACCTCGCGCCCGAACCGCGCCTTGCGCAGGGGCTTTTTCTTGCCCGTCGGGGGCCGGACGGACGGGGACTGGCGTCTGCTGCCATCGACCTGAGCGACGGCCTTTCGACGGACCTGGCGCATCTGTGCGCGGAGTCCGGGGTCGCGGCGGAGATCGACGCGGCTGCCCTGCCACTGTACCCCGGCGCGACGCTGGCCCAGGCCCTGCACGGCGGCGAGGACTACGAGCTGCTGTTTACCGCGGCGGCGACGGTCCGGCTGCCGCATGCGATTGCAGGCGTGCCAGTGACCTGCATCGGCCGCGTGCTGGCGCGGCGCGCCGGCCGGCCGGCCATCACGCTGCGGACTGAAAAGGGCCGCGAGCCGCTGGAGCCGCAAGGCTGGCAGCATTTCGGCTGAGCCGTTAGCTCCCGCGCACATCGGTTCCGGGAGAATCAGAAATCCACGTTCACCGCGCCGTAAACCAGTTATCATCAACCCCGTGACGGACTCACGCAAAATTCGCGCGCGGTTTGCGCCTTCGCCCGGCGGCCTGCTGGATGTGGGCAACGCGCGCACTGCGCTTTTCAACTGGCTCTTCGCCCGCCACGCCGGCGGCGACTTCATCGTCCGCATGGAGGACGCCGGCATCGAGGGCACCGAGACACGCTCCGGGGCGCGTCACGACGCACGCCCCGATGCGCGCCCCAACGCACGTCAAGACGCGCGCAATGAGGCGCAAATCCTGGCAGACCTGCGCTGGCTGGGCCTGGAGTGGGACGAGGGGCCGGGCGAGTCCGGCGACCGCAGCGACAAGGGCAAGGGCGCGTTCGGTCCCTATCGCCAGTCGGAGCGGATGGCGATCTATGAGAAGCACACCCACAAGCTGCTGGCCGAGGAGAAGGCTTACCGCTGCTTTTGCACCGCTGCCGAGCTCGCAGCGGAGCGGAAGCTTCAGGAGGAGAAGCGGCCGGACCAGGTCTTCCGCTGCCGGTGCCGGAAACTGAGCGTCAAGACCATACGGAAGAACGCGGACTCGGGCATGGCCTACACTGTGCGCCTGAAGGGCGGCGAGCAACCCCTCCGCTTTCACGACCTGATTCGGGGGGGCGTGGAGTTTCCGGCCGAGAACCTCAGCGATCCCATCCTGGTCCGCGCCGGGCACAAGAACCGGCCCGGCATGCCGGTCTACAACTACGCGGTAACCATCGACGACGCGCTGATGGAGATCACGCATGTGATCCGCGGCGACGACCTCATCGCGAATACGCCCCAGCAGGTGGCCATCTACGAAGCATTTGACTGGAAGGCGCCGGAGTTCGCGCATCTCCCGCCCATCGTCGGCGCGGACCGGGAGCTGCTCTCCAAGCGCCACGGGGCCACGTCGATCTCCGCGTTTCGGGAGATGGGCTACCTGCCGGAAGCGGTGGCTAACTCGCTCGCTCTGCTGGGCCTGGGCGCGGAGGACGGCAAGACCGGGGCCTTGTCTCTGCCGGATCTGGCGAAGGCCTTTACCCTGGAGCGCGTATCGCCGTCGCCGGCGGTGTTTGACTTCGGCACGCTGAACGGACTCAACCGCCAGGTCATCAGAACGGCCACGCCGGTTCGGCTGGCCGCGCTGGCGTGGGAGTACTTTGGCGGGCTGCTGCCGGCCAAAATCGACTCCTCCGATGAGGTCATCGTGTGGTTCGTCGCGCTGGTTCAACTCTTTGCGCCCGCGGTCGACCACCTGGACCAGATGATGCCGCGAGCGCTGTTTCTCTTCGGCTTTCGCCCCGAAGAGGCACGCGCCCAGCAGGAGAACGCCGCGGTGCTCGCGGCAGACTCTGCCGGCAACGTGCTGAGCGAGCTGGCGGCGCGAGTCCGCGCGCGTCAGGAGGCGGTGACGGCCGGGATATTCAAAGAGTGGATGAGCCAGATCGGAGAGGCACTCGGCATCCACGGCAACGAGCTCTTCCAGCCGGTGCGCATCGCGCTCACCGGCACCTACTCCGGCGCCGAGTTCGACAAACTAATTCCGCTGATCGAGCTCGGCGCGACGCTGAACATTGGCGTGCCCAGCGTGCGCGCACGGGTGGACAAGTTTGTCGGGGCGTGAGTCGGTGTCCGCTCCCGTCCCCACTTCCGTCATTGATCTGAGCTTTCCGCATCACTGGCGCGCGGAGATTCTGGCGGCGCGCCCGCCTATTCTGCCGCTGTGCCACTTCGTCTATCCGCGCGAGGTGGAAGAGGTGGAGCGCGGGGCGCTGGAAGTGATGATTCATGCGGGCGGTGAGGGCGCGCAGCCGTTCCTGGCAACGTGTGCGCTGGGCTTTCGCGATCCGGCGGCGCCGTCCGGCCTGTGGTCAACTCCAAAACCAGAAGAAATCTGCGCGGTGGCTGGCGGCTATGCCTATCTCATCGACACGGTCGCGCCGGAGCGTTTCACGATGATCGCTTACCGGCCGGTGTTGCAGGTCTTGCCTGCGCTGGCTGCGGACCTGCTGCTGTTCGTGGGGCATCGCAGCATTCTGGCGTGGGGCGCGCATGGGCAGGCGTGGGAGTCGGCAAAGCTTTCCGACGAGGGCATCACGGGCGCGCGCGTCGAAGGAGAGCAACTCCACGGACTGGGATGGAGCATGAGGACGGACAAGGAGACGCCGTTTGCGCTGAATCTGCGGACGGGACTACTCACGGGTTACTAATCCGGCAAGGCAATGATTCTGTTCTCTCCGGTTCTGTTCTCTCCGGTTCTGTTCTCCCCGATTCTGTTCTCTCCCGCCCTCGCCACGCGGCCTCATCGCCGGATTGATCGCTGGCTCCCCTGGCCTTTGGCTGCGTACTCAGAGCGAAGACAGAGCGAAGCAGGGGGGGGTGGGGGGTCGATGCCATCTCTACGGTAAAACCTTTGAATTCAGCGGAGCTTCGTCTTTGCCAGCGATTTTGGCGAAGGTTAAGCGAAGATACACGCAATCCGTCGGAACAGCGCATGACGGGCGGTGCACTCTCTTGAAGATACGGGATTCGGGGAAATAGTGCGCAAAGGGATGTGGCCTGGATTGAGAGGTTTGAGAGGAATGGGGGTTGACAGGCAGGGACCAGGGACAAGGGACCAGGTGTCGTGTCTCAAGAGGTTGTTTACATCGAGTCAGGCGATTGGGTGACGGAGGGTTATGGAAAAGGTGGAAAGCTGAAGTGCGCTTTCCACTTTTCCACAACCCCGGCTGCGGCTACGGGCTTGAATATGTTGACGTTTCGAATGTCCCGAGGGCTAAAGCCCTGGTCCTCGGTGTGGCGCCAATCGGCACGGCTGAAGCCGTGCCCAGACTGCTGACAAAGTGAAAATCGATCCC
>DASQSP010000020.1:0-25031 GCA_035642355.1 Occallatibacter sp. | reverse complement strand
TGGGCTGCGCGCCTTTCTTGTGTCCGTCGAGCGCGTAGGCAAACGCCACGCGAGGGGCCCAGTCGCTGTGGTCGCCGATGTGGTTCTGAGATTCCCAGCGGAGACCGCCTGAGACGGTAAGCAGCCGGTTTACCTTCCAATCGTCTTGCAGAAAGAGCGCGGCGTCAAAAATGTTGGCTTGCGCGGGGACGGGCCCGGTGGTGTAGGTGAGGCGATTGGGGAGTGCGCAGAAGGTGCCCGGCGGCGCGGTGGAAGGGGATGCGCAGGCGGGAGATGCCGCAATCTCCGCGAAGGATTCGTTGGCGGCGAGGTCGGTAAGCAAAGTCTGATAGGAGTTGGTGGAGGTAAAACTGAACGAGCCGTTGAAATTGGCGTTGGCGGAGTTGGCGTCGCGGAAGTCGCGCAGGCGCGCGCCGAACTTGAGCGCATGGCTCCCGGCGCTCGCAGTGGTCTCGTTCCAGAGCTCGTAGTGATCCTGGTGGTCGGTCGAGAGCTGGCTGTTGGAACCGCCGCCGGTGAAGTATCCGGGCACGGAGACCTGCGGCGCGTTGCTGACGGATGTGTCCTGCGCATTATCGCGAAGGTACTGGAAGCGGGTCTCGTTCACGATGTGATCGTTGATGACCACGGCGTCACTGGCCTGAACGGTGTGCTCGTAGGAGGTTGAGCCGGTGGCCTGCGCGGGCAGAGAGAGGGTAGAACCGAGCACGCCGCTCTCGCCGTCGCGGTAAAGCTGATAGCGCAAAGTCAGAGTGTTGCGCTGACCAAGCTGCAGATCGATGCGCGGCGCAATATTGGTGCGCACGCGCGGACTGAAGACGCTGCCCGATTCGATCTCGGAGGGGACGACGGTGGCATCGTATACGTATGCGTCGGACGTGTTGCGCTGCTGCGCGCTGACAAAAAACGACGCCCACTTGGCGAGCGAGCCGCTCAGCGAGCCATTGAACTGGTAGCTATCGTAGCCCGGGATATTCGCCGTGAATGGATTGCCGGTGTTGAAGGACTTGTCGTTGCCCTGGGTGCTGAACTGCCCGTGCAGCTTGTCGGTGCCGGGCTTGGTGAGGATCTCGATGCGCCCGTAGCCGAGCTTGTCGAACTCGGCTGAAAAAGGATTTTGATTGATGCGGATCTCGCGGATGGCGGACTTGGGCGGAAGCTGACCGCCGGTAAAGCCATCGATATAAATCTGGCCGCCATTCGGTCCCGCCGAGGGCCCGGCAAGGGCCTGCAATTCATTCGAAAGCTCATCGGGATCGTCCGACAGCGCGTCGAGATCTTTGCCCTTGATGACCACGGAGTTGGCGTTATTGCCCGCCTCCACGCTCACCGTGGGCGAGTCTTCGGTGACGACCACATTTTGCTGCGCCGCCTCCACCGCCATGGAAACGTCCACGCGCTTGATCTGTCCGGCAGCCACCTGAAGTACCTGGGACTGGAAGGGCGCGAACCCCTCAAAGGTGACATGCACAATGTAGTTGCCGGCGGCCAGCCCGTGGACCTCAAACGCTCCGCCTGCGTCGGCCCTGGTTGTCCCAATGGTGACGCCGGTCGATGTGGTGATGGTCACCTGTGCGCCGGGAATGAGCGCGCCTGTCTGGTCGGTGACATGGCCGTGCAGCGTCCCCGTGGCGGGCGCCGGAACGGTTTGCGCAGACTGCGCGCCGGCGGCCAAAGTTGCCCCCAGCGCGACCAACAACGCGATCAAACAATAAATCGAAGATTGCAATCGAAAATACACGTGTCCTCGCTCGGTTCTCATAAACTTGATCGTTCTATGGCTATTGCGAATCGGCGCCGGCTGCGGCCCCGCCGCCCGATCCCACGCTCCAATTGGAGAGCAGGTCACGGCTGGCATCGGGCGCTTCGAGCAACGGTTCCACGCCGTTCAGCAGGGATATCGCGGTGAGATCATTGGAGCCGGCCGTGGCAACCACCATCACGGCATCGCCTTTCTTGAGATCGGCGAACTGAATTGCCGGAGCCCGGTTAAGAATCTGCTGTAGATCGCCACTGCCCCGTCTGTGCGTCGGTCCGCCCGCAGCCGCCGTGTTCGGTGATCCGCCCTGCGCACTCGCGGGGGGAGCGCTGCCTGCGGTGGGTGCAGTGTCTTTCAGACTTGCCGCCAGCGCGCGCGCCATCACCTCCGGCAGCGCATGCATCTGCGCGTCCGGCGTAATGTGGATGGTTACCTGCTTCCTGGTCATCAGGTCTTTCATCTCGAAGCTTGAATTGCCGGCATCGATCGAAGCGATCATCCCGGAGAGGTTACGAAAGCTCCCCGACACCACTTCGGCAGCGTCCAGCATCATGCCGTCCGCGCTCTTTGCTCCGCGCGCGCGCAACTGGTCTCCTGCCTGGACCGCCGAGATGGGCGCGGGCTGGGCAAGGTCGAAGCGCACGGAAGCCGGCGCGTAACGCTTGAGCACAGTCGCGGCGCTCACATGCACGGTGATCATTCTGGCCGCCGGTCCCGCGCCGCTGCTCACCAGAATGGTTCCGCTGGAGGCGTCCACGCTCTTGACCAGACCGCCCACGCCGCCGCGCTGCCAGGCCTCGCGCTCCTCCTGCTGCTTTTGAGCCACGTCGGCCTGTTTGATGGTGATGATCTGAGCCGCCTGAGCAATGCCGCCCGTCGCGCCTGGGTCGAGACGAACCAGAACCCGGTCTCCGGTGGCGAGGTCGGTGAGCGCGATGACGGCCGCCGCGCTCAGATCCTTCTGGCCCGGCTCCACGCGCTTGAGAACTGCAGTGGCCGGAACCTGCACCTGCTGCACCGCGCCCGCGTCGGTCTTTACTGTCAGAGTGTCCCCGTTGATGGCGGTGACCGTGCCCACAAAGCGGCCGACGGGTGCCTGCGCCGCGGTTCCGGCGGCCGTAGCGAGCAGACAAGCCGTCAACCCCAGGCGCGCAATCGTGTTTGAAAATGTACTTTTCATGCCGTCCTAAATCAGGTTCACGGGGAACTTGTTGAGCGTGAATATTCGCCCATTTTGGTAGACGAGGGAGAGGGCTAAAAGGTTCAGCGAGAACCACCATAGCTACCGCGTAAGTTCTATCCTCTCAAGAAATGTATAGCTGCCGGAGGGCGAGGGCCGCACGTTGACGAGCCTGCGGTTGTGCACCACCACCGTGTCCTTGTACCAGAGGTTGAGCGCCGGCAGATCGTGCGCAAGAATCTGCTGCGCTTCGACATAATCCGTCCGGCGCCGCGCCATGTCGCTGCTGACGGCCGCGTCGTCGAGGAGGCCATCGAGCCGGGGATTGGAATAGTGGCTGCGGTTGGCCCCTTTGGGCGAGAAGCGCGCCGTGGAAAATGCGTAGCCGAAGATGTCCGGCTGCTCGTTGCCGCCGATCCAGCGCAGCGAATACATTTGGAAGGCCCCGCGGGTCACGTCAGCATAAAAGGTGGCGAACTCATTGCTGCGCAGCGAGAGGGCAATGCCAACCCTCGCCAGTTGCTGTTGCAAGATCGCAGCCAGCAGGCGCGTGTCCTCGTCGGTGCTGGTCTTCATGGTCAGGTGCAGCCGCACGCCGTTCGCGCGGCGCGGATAGCCTGCAGCATCGAGCAGGTGCCCGGCGCGCGCGGGATCATAGTCGTAGCGGTCCACGTCGCCGGTCCACGCCCAGTGCGATGGAGGCAGCAGGCTCGATGCGATTCGCGCGTGGCCATGCAACACGGAGTCGATAATCGACCTGCGATCGATCGCGCAGGCGATGGCTTGCCGCACCCGCGCATCTTTGAGCAGCGGATCGCGGACATTGAACGCTAGGTACTGGATCTGCGTGCCCGGCACGGCATCGACGGCGAGCTCGGGCCGCCGCGCCAGCTCCGGCAGGGCATCCATGGGCAGGGAATTGACCTCCACATCGCCGGAACCTTTCTCAAGCTCAAGCGCCTGCGTGATGGCGTCGGGCACCACGGCGAAGCGCACGCGCACGATCTTCGGCACGACGTTCCAGCTTTGCAGATTCCGCTCTAGCACGACGTCCTGGTCGATCTGCTGGCTCACGAAGCGGAACGATCCCGTGCCCACCGGATGCCGCCAGAACTCGCGCCCGCTGCCTGCCGGCACAATGCCGATTGCGCCCGTGGACAGATTTCTCAAGAGAAAATTATCCGGCTCTTTGAGGTGAAAGACAACGGTCAGAGGATCGCGCGCTTCAACGTTGGCCACTGAGGCATAGGTGGCGGCCTTGGGCGAAATCACCGTGCCATCGCGCGTGGAATTGATCGTCCACGCTACATCGCGCGCGGTGAGGGTACGGCCATCGTGGAACTGAACTCCACCGCGCAGATGAAAAATGTAGGTCCTGGGATCGGGCTGCTCCCAGCTTGCGGCCAAAGCCGGCGTAAAGCGGAAGCTGGCATCGTGTGCCACGAGCCCGTCGAAGATCAGCTCGTCGATGTGCTCGGATTGTCCGTCGGTGCCCACGCGCGGGTCGAGATTGGCCGGACTGCTCTCGATGAGGAACACCACGGTGTTGGGGTCGCGGTGCGCGGAATGGCAGCCGACCAAGGCAAGCGTGGCCAGCGCCAGTGCCAGCGCCAGCACGGGACTACGGCGCATACGTCACCTGTCCCAGAATCACAGGCCTTTGCGCGCCTGTGGCAGCGGGCACATTGCCCGGCAACTGGTGCCATGTTTGCCACGCCAGCAGCGCGAATGCCACGGCCTCTTTGGCCTCGGCGGGAAGTCCGAAGGCCTCGCTCGCCGCAAGTGCGCAGCCCATCGGTTCCAGGCGTTGCGCCAGCATCGCCATCAGCGTAGCGTTGCGCGCGCCGCCGCCGGAGACGATGTAATCGACGGGATGGTTCTTCATGAGTTTGCGCACAATCGTTGCGTAGCTCGATGCGATGGTTTCGGCAGTGAGGGCCGTTGCTGTCGCCACCGCGTCCTCTGGTTTTGTGCTGTGCCGCCGGCATGCAGCGAGAAACATTGCGGCGTATTCGCGGCCGAACTGCTCGCGCCCTGCGGTGCGCGGCGGACTGAGCTTGAAATATGCATGGCGCAGATGCGCAGCCAGTACCGGCGCAATCACTGTGCCTCGTGCTGCGATGGCGCCATTGCGGTCGAATGGTTTCGCGAATAGAGCGTGCATCAGTGCGTCGATCACCATGTTGCCGGGACCGGTGTCGAACGCGATTACCTCGGCGGCGGTAGCTCCTGCGGGAATGGCCGTGAGGTTCGCGATGCCGCCGATGTTCTGCAACACGCGCCCGCGCTTTGTGTTCGCGAACAGGACATAGTCGAGCAGCGGAACCAGCGGTGCGGCCTGTCCGCCCGCGGCCATGTCCGCGGGGCGAAAGTTGGAGACGACCGGCACGCCGGCAGCGGCGGCGATGACGGCCGCTTCTCCCAGTTGCCAAGTGCAGGCGAAGCGGCGGCCGGCGTAACTCTCCGGGCGAGCCTGATGATAGAGCGTTTGTCCGTGGCAGCCGATGAGATCGACCTTGGCGTTATGCCGCTTCAGCGTCGCTGTCACGGCTTCGGCGTAGGCGAGTCCGAGGCGCCAGTTGAGACGCGCCAGGTCGGCAGTCGTGATCGACTGCGCATTCATGGCCGCCAGCACGGCGCGCCGCAGTGGCGCCGTGTAAGGGAATGCTTCATGCGCGACGAGCGTCAGCTTCGGCCTCATGCGCCCTGGAGCAATTTGGACCAAGGCCGCATCCACGCCGTCGGCGGAGGTGCCGCTCATCAGGCCCGCCACGAACATTGCACGCGGGCTCATGAGGCCTCCGCGGGAGCTGTTGCACGGGGCGCTGTCGTATCGGCGGCATTTCGGGTCACTCGCTCGCTGAAGGCGATGATCTGCGCGCGCAGTGCATCGAGTTGCGTTGCCGTAAGCGCACGGGGTATGCCGTGCGCATAGAGACGCTTCTTTTTATGCTCCACTTCCCGTGCGCGCTTGAGCAGCAGAGAGCGGAATGTCGATGAGCGTTCACCTTCGGAGACGAGCGCCTCATAGGAGCGCAGAATCAGCTCGGCACTGTGGCAGATTTCGAGTAGATCAGAGCCCGCGCGGATGGCTGCGATGGCGGCTTCTTCGACCGGCATGAACTTGAGAATGCCGCCCATCTCGAGATCGTCCGACAGGATGATGCCGCGATAGCCGATGCGCTTGCGCAGCACAGTGGCGATCCAATACGGCGAGGCGCTGGCCGGCGTGGCGCCGCCCGGCGTTGCCGGATAGGCGGCGTGGTTCATCATCACCATGGGCATGGCTGCGTGCAGCGCGCGATACGGCGCGAGGTCTTCCTCCCAGATTGACCTGGCGGTGCGGGCAATCGACGGCGTGACAAAATGCGTGTCGCCGGATGCGCCGCCTAGACCGGGAAAATGCTTGCCGCATCCAGCAATGCCCTGCGCGGTAAGTCCCTCAAGAAACGCTCGCGTGTAGCCGATCACTTCTTCCGTAGTTGCGCCCCCGGTGCGCGAGCCCAGGACTTCGACGGCTTCGGGCCGACCCAGGTCCACCACAGGAGCCAGTGTGGTGTTGAAGCCGAAGGCCTTCACTGCGCGCGCGATCAGAGTGCCGTGCTCGCGGGCGAGCGTGGGCCGGTTGGCCTGCCGCATGGCCGCGCCCACAGCCTGCACGGAAGGGATGGGCGCGAGGGCATCGCGCAGGCGATTGACCGTGCCGCCTTCGACATCGACGCAGCGCACGGCATGAGGAGGACAGGTTGCTGTTGCGGTATCGAGCAGCGCGCGCGTCTGCGCCGCGTCTGCTATGTTGCGCTTGAAGAGAATGACGCCGCCGGGGCGCACCAGTTTGAGCCATGCGCGTTCGAGGGCGGTGAGTTCCGTACCGCCAAGTCCGACGACGAGCAAGCTGCCAGCGGCGTGGCGAAGATTCGCCGTCATGCCTTCTCCTTGAGTTCCTGTTGTAGCTCTTCAAGCAGATTGAGTGCTTGCAATGGAGTGAGCGCGTTCACATCCACGGCCTCGATACGGTCCACGATGCGTTGCGAGAGCGGCGTGAAGATGGTGAGTTGCATGGGCTCGTGCGCTGTTTCCACCTGTACGCTCTGGCGCTCCTGCTTTTCATGCTGGCGCAGGACATGCCGGGCGCGCTCGATGACGGCTGCGGGCAGGCCGGCAAGCTTGGCAACCTCGATGCCGTAGCTCTTGCTGGCTGCGCCGGGTTCGATTGAATGCAGGAAGACGATGCCGCTTGCTGCTTCCCTGACGCCGACGCGCAGGTTGCGCACGCGCTTCAGTTTTTCGGCCAGCATGGTCAGCTCGTGGTAGTGGGTGGCGAAGAGGGTGCGCGCGCCGGTTTCCGCGTGCAGATACTCGACGGTTGCCCATGCCAGTGAAAGGCCGTCGAAGGTTGCAGTACCGCGGCCCATTTCGTCGAGCAGGATGAGCGAGCGCCTGGTTGCCGTGTTGAGGATGGTCGCGGTCTCGGTCATCTCGACCATAAAGGTGGAGCGGCCGCGGGCCACGTTGTCGCTGGCGCCGATGCGGGTGTAGATGCGGTCGACGAGGCCGAAGCGCAGGCTGGCCGCAGGCACAAAGCTGCCCATTTGAGCGAGGAGCACGAGCATCGCGGCCTGGCGCAGATAAGTACTTTTGCCGCCCATGTTAGGGCCGGTGATGAGCAACAGGCCGGGGCCATCCTCCCCCGCGTCGAGATAGAGGTCGTTGGCGATGAAGCGGCCGTCGCGTGTCTCCTCCATCCACTGCTCGATGACGGGATGGCGCGCGGCGACAGCTTCGAGCACGGGTTCCTCGACCAGAGAAGGCCGCACGTAGCGCCGCGCGGCGGAGATATGCGCGAAGTTTGAGAGTAGGTCCGTCTCCGCGACGACGGCCGAGGAGAGGCGGATGCGGCCGGCTGCGTCGAGCACAAATTTGCGCAGTTCGGCGAAGATGCGCTTCTCAATTTCGATGGAGCGGTCGTGCGCGGTGAGGATCTTGCGCTCGTATTCTTTCAATTCCGGTGTAGTGAAGCGCTCGGCGTTGACGAGGGTTTGCTTGCGCTCGTAGTCGATGGGCGCGAGGGCGAGATTGGCCTTGGTGATCTCGATGTAGTAGCCGAAGACGGAGTTATAGCGCACCTTGAGCGAGCCGATGCCGGTGCGCTGGCGCTCGCGCTCTTCGATTGCTGCAATCTGCTGGCGTCCGGTGGTCGAGATGGTGCGCAGCTCGTCGAGTTCTGCGTCGATGCCTTCGGCGATTGCGCCGCCGTCGGCCAGAGTCAAGGGCGGCTCGGCGACGAGTGTTGCCGCGATGCGTGCGGTTACATCGTCGAGCGGGTCGAGGCGCTCGGTAAGCGCGCGCCAGAGCGGAGCGGTCATGGCGGCAAGCGCGGTTCTCAGTCCCGGAAGACGCGCCAGGCTTGCGGCCAGGGCGCGCAGATCGCGCGGACCAGCGGAGTCAAGACTGAGCCGGGCCAGCAACCGTTCGAGATCGAGAATGCCAGAGAATGCGCTCCGCACTTCTTCACGTTTGAGCAGATCGGCGTGGGCTTCGGCCACTGCCTCGTATCGTGCTTCAATGGCTTCGGCATCCACCAGCGGGCGCAGAATGGTGGCGCGCAGCAGGCGTTTGCCCATGGGCGTCTGGCACTGGTCGAGGGTGTGGAAGAGCGTGGCGCGCGCATCTTGCCCGGCAAAGACCTGGCCGGCGAAGAGCGGTTCGACGAGCTCGAGGTTGCGCACCGTGACCTGATCGAGCTCGAGCGCGGTCGAGTGCTGCTGGAATTTAAGCGAGTCGATGTGCAGCGCTTCATTTTTCTGCGTCGTGCGCACATAGTGGAGCACGGCGCCGGCGGCGATTGCCGCGGCCTCATGGCCGACCAGTCCGAAGCCTTCGAGCGAACGGACTTTGAGTTGGCGCTCGACCAGGGGCACGGCGAAGTCATGGGTCCACACCCAGTCCTCGACGCGGGTGCGCGCCGCGATGCGTTCGAGCTGTGGGGGAAGCTCGGCGCTGGCAGCGGCGAGAATCTCGCTGGGGTTGGCTAGCAGCAACGCTTCGATCGCTTGCTGGCGCGCTGAAGCGCCGGCAAACTCCGCGGTGCGAAACTCGCCGGTCGAGACATCAAGCAGCGCAATGGCGACCGTAGCATCTGCACGCTTGTCACGCGCAGGCTCAAAATAGGCGGCGAGGAAGTTGTTCTGCTCCTGCCCGAGGCTTGCGTCAAGCGCGGTGCCGGGCGAAAGCACGCGCGTGACTTCGCGGCGGACTATTTTTTTGGTGAGCCTGGGGTCCTCCATCTGGTCGCAGATGGCGATGCGGAAGCCCTTGCGCAAAAGTCGCGCGAGGTAACCCTCGACAGCGTGATAGGGGACGCCGCACATGGGGACCAGGCGCTCGCGGTCACGCGCCGTCAGCGTGAGTTGCAACTCGCGGCTGGCGGTGACCGCGTCGTCGTAGAACAACTCGTAGAAGTCGCCCATGCGGAAGAAGAGCAGCGCGTCGGGATTCTCCTGCTTGGCCGCCGTCCACTGACGCATGAAGGGCGTGAGCTCGGCGGCTTTCTCCGGGTTCTTTCCGGGAACGGTTGGGTACGCTGTCAGTTCCAGCGTGTCGCCGGAGAGCGAAGCTGGGTGCGCCGCATCGGATTTGGTCTCTGCCGGTTGCACGGTTCTCTCCAGATTACCGTTCCTGACCGCGCTGTGGAGTGATGGGTCGGGCACTCCGGCCGCATTCCGATTCGGCCGCGGTCCTGCCTGAGAGGGGAATTCCGCAGTGGGTATTGCGCAGGGCTTAACGAAGTGCCGGCCTTCCAAGTGATTCGCGTCACCGTATACTGAAGGGTAAGGCCTTAAGGTTGAGTACGGCATGGTTCTTTTCTGGCTTCGCGTCGCCGCGATTCTTTACGCGGCGGCCAGTATCGCAATCTTTCCCGCCGTGCTGAACTCTGCCGCGCGCTGGCGCAGCGCCTGTGTCCATCTGGGCGGCCTGGCCTTCCTTTTTCATTTTGTCTCCTGCGTGGAGATGCTGGTTCTGGCCCATCGGTGGCTGCCGGTGGATGCACGCGAGACGGAATCGCTGCTGGGTTTTCTGGTGGTGGGACTCTACTACCTTGCCTGGTGGTTGTACGACGCGATCTCGCTGGGTGTCTTTGCGCTGCCAGTGACGTTCTTTCTGGTTTTTGTGCCTGCGCTGGGCGTGGCCGGCTACTCGTTTCCGTCGCAGGGCGTGCGCACCAACTGGCTGGTGGCGCATATCGCGGCGCTGCTCGCCGCTTATGCGGCTCTCGGCTTCAGCCTGCTGGCTTCGGTTCTTTATCTGATACAAGAGCGCCGCCTCAAGTCCAAAGTGAACCTGAGCCAGGCAGGCCAGTCGGCGGTGTTTGACTGGTTGCCGCCGCTTGACACGCTAGAGCGGCTCTCGCACGCGATGCTGCTCTTCGGCTCTCCCTGCATGACGGTGGGGTTGCTGATTGGCGCGGTGCTGGTGCAGGAGACGCCGCTGGGCGCCGCGTACTTTTTCGACCCCAAAGTCCTGCTGTCTTTCGCGATGTGGCTTCTCTACGTGCTGCTGCTGTTTCTGCGCCAGTCCGCGGGCCTGCGCGGACGGCGCGCTGCGTATCTTTCCGGTGCGGTGCTTGCGGTGATGTTCGGTGTGTGGGCGGCCAACCTCGTCAGCCATGTGCATAGGTTTGGTGCCCCATGACGCTGGCGCTGATCGGCATCAACCATAGAACCGCGCCCATTGAGCTGCGCGAGCGCATCGCTATCTCCCGCGAACAACTGGCGGAGACCACACGCGCGCTGGGGTCAGCGCCCGGCGTTGCCGAGTGCATGATCGTCTCCACATGCAATCGCGTCGAGCTGCTCGCGACGGTCGATTCGCTCGATGTCGATCTGGCTGGCTTTCTTCATCGTCACTTTGGCCTCGATCCAGAGTTGCTCGCACCGCACATCTACAGTCACTTCGACCAGGACGCGGTGCGGCATCTTTTTCGTGTGGCTGCCAGCCTGGACTCAATGGTGGTCGGCGAGCCGCAGATTCTGGGGCAGGTGAAAGAAGCCTTTGCTGTGGCGCGCGCGAGCGGCACGGTGGGCGTAGAGCTTGAGCACGTACTTCAATCGGCCTTTGTCGCGGCCAAGCGCGTGCGCAGCGAGACCGAGATCGGCGCGAACTCGGTCTCTGTTGCTTCGGTTGCCGTGGAACTGGCGCGCAAGATATTCGGCTCGCTGCAGGGGCGGACGGTGTTCCTCGTGGGCGCGGGCAAGATGAGCGAACTCGCCGCACGCCATCTGGTGCAGCAGGGCGCGGGAACTATCCTCGTGACCAATCGCACTGCGGAACGGGCGCGCCAGCTTGCCGGGCCGTTTGACGGCCGCGTAATTCCCTTCGAGCAACTGCATGATGCCGCGAGCGAGGCCGACATCGTGATTACTTCAACCGGCGCGCCGCACAGCATCTTTACGCGCGAGCACGGCCAGGGGTTTCTCCATCGCCGCCGCAACCGGCCCATGTTCTTTATCGATCTCGCGGTGCCGCGCGACGTCGATCCGGTGATGAGCAAGCTCGAAGGCATCTTTGTTTATGACATTGACGATCTGCAGCAGATTGCCGCCGCGCACATGGCCGAACGCGGCCGCGAGGCGGGCGACGCCGAGGCGATGATCGCAGCAGAGGTGGAGCGCTTTCATCAGCGCCGCCGCGCCGTGAATGCTGCGCCGGCTATTGTGAGCCTGCAACGCCAGGCCGAGGAGCTGCGTACGGCTGAGCTCAAGCGCCTCCAGACGCGACTGGGCACGCTGACGGCGGAGCAGCTTACCGCCGTCGAAGCACTGACCCGCGGACTGGTGAACAAGTTTCTCCACCCGCCCATGCAGGCTCTCAAACAGGCCGCGCGCGACAACGATGCCGCGCGTATGGAGGCGCTGTGCGATGCGTGGTCGCTGCCCACGACGGCAGATGAGCCCACCCCCATCTCCGCTCCGACGCAGCAATCGCTGGATGCGCGCGAAAAAGAAGCCGGCGTTGCGGGAGGCAAATGAGTCTTCGCATCGGCAGCCGCGGCTCGCAGCTTGCGCTCTGGCAGGCGCATCACGTCGCCGATCTTCTGCGCGGTCAGGGGCACACGGTCGCGATTGAAATCATCAAGACCACTGGGGACCGGCTGCAAGAGGTTAGGTTTGCTCAAGTGGGCTCGAAGGGCATGTTCACCAAGGAGATTGAAGACGCACTGGCCGAGGGCATGGTCGACCTTGCCGTTCACTCGCTGAAAGATTTGCCGACAGAACTGCCCGGCGGGTTTGCGCTCGCGGCTACGCCGCGCCGCGTTGACCCGCGCGATGCTCTGGTCTCAGTGAATTATGAGAGCCTGGCCGCTCTGCCTGCGGGAGCAAGAGTGGGTACCAGCAGCCAGCGGCGCCGCGCGCAGTTAAAAGCTCTTCGGCCGGATCTCGAAATTGTCGAGTTCCGGGGCAATGTGGACACACGGCTGCGCAAACTGGGCGAGGGCCAGGTGGATGCGATTCTGCTGGCTGCTGCCGGTCTGGACCGCCTGGATAAGACGGAGTGGGTACGCGAGCGGCTGGAGCCGAAGGATTTTTGTCCCGCAGCAGGGCAGGGCTCGCTGGGCATCGAGACGCGCCTTGGCGATGAAGCCACGACTGCCGCGCTCGCGTTTCTTGACCATGCGGCCACGCGCTTTGCGGTGACGGCGGAGCGGGCTGCGCTGGCCGCGCTGGGCGGCGGCTGTCAGGTGCCTATCGGCATGCACTGTCGTGTCGTTGAATTTGACCCGCAGTCTGTCGAAGTCTTCGCCGTGGTTGCCGCGCCTGATACCGGCAAGACAATCCGCATTTACCACCGGGCGCTGCGCGGCTCCATCACGGCAGAAGTGCTTGGCCGGTTAGCTGCCCAGATGCTCTTCGACGCGGGCGCGGCACCGCTGCTTGCGGCAATTGGCGGAGTGACGCGGTGAACCTGCCGCTGGCGGGTTGCCGCATTCTGGTTACGCGCGGTGCGTCGCAGGTTGCCAGGCTCAGCGATGATTTGCGTGCACTCGGGGCAACTCCTGTTGAGGTTCCCGTCATTGAGATTCAGCCGCCGGCGAGCTACGCGGCGCTCGACGCCGCGTTGCATGGCCTTGCCGATTACGACTGGCTGATCCTCACCAGCGCCAACGCGGCGCGCAGCCTTGCCACGCGGAGCGCGCTTCTGGGGATTGAGTTATCGCTTCCGGCATCGCTCAAGGTCGCCGCGGTGGGTCCAGCGACGGCGAAGGAAACTGAAGCAATGGGCCTGGCTGTTGTTCTTATGCCTGAGTCCGCGATTGCGGAGAGCCTTGTGGAGGCGCTGGCGGGGCAGGCACGGGGCAAGCGTGTTCTGCTTGCACGCGCCGCTGTGGCCCGCGATGTGCTCCCCGACGCCCTGCGAGCGGCCGGTGCGACGGTCGATGTGGTGAGCGTGTACCGGAATGTTTTGCCTGCTGCCGCGCCGGAAGACTTGCGCCGCGCGCTCGACGGCAAGCTCGACGCCGCGACGTTTACCAGTTCGTCGACGGCCACGCATCTGGCGGCGGCGGCGGCGCGGCTGGCTGGGGTCGTCTTTCCACTCGCGGGCGTTCCGGCTATTTCTATCGGTCCCATCACCAGCGCGACCTTGCGCGAGCTGGATTGGGAGCTAGCGGCTGAGGCCGACCCGCACGACGTTTCCGGCCTGATTGCCGCAGTGGTTGCCGCGTTAGCTCGCTAGCTGTGCCAGGTCTTGTCGGCTGAGTGGCAGAGCTGCTCGAGGTTGCAGCGGTCGCACCTGGGCTTGATGGCCACGCACACCTGGCGGCCGTGATGGATGATCTGGTGGGAGTAGCTGATCCAACGGGACTCAGGGAGAATTTTGATCAGCTCCTGCTCGACCTTTTGCGCGGTGTCGCCTTTTGCGAGGCCGAGGCGGCGCGAAATGCGGAAGACGTGCGTATCGACCACTACACCTTCTGCCTTGCCGAAGCACACGCCGAGCACCACGTTGGCCGTCTTGCGCGCTGCGCCGGGCACGGTGATCAGCTCGGCCAGTGTCTCGGGCACTTTGCCGGCGAAGTCCTCGCTGATGCGTTTGCCCGCGCCCTGAATCGACTTGGCCTTGTTGCGAAAGAAACCAGTGGTGCGGACCAACTCTTCAAGCTCGGGCAGCTTGGCTTTGGCCATCGCGGCCGGGGTGGGGAAGCGGCGAAACAACTCCGGCGTGACCATGTTGACGCGCACATCCGTGCACTGCGCGGAGAGAATGGTGGCGACGAGTAGTTCCCACGGCGAGCGATGCGTGAGCGCGCACTCTACGTTGGGGTAGGCTTCATCGAGGCCTTTGAGAATGGCTGCGACGCGGTCGGGGGCGAGGTCGCTATTCCTTTTAACCTGCGAAGTTCTGGCGGTCTTCGCAGATTCGGAATGCTTTTGAGTCTTTGGCTTTGGAGGAGTTGTCTTCGCGGCAGGCGGCATAAAAGCGAGTGTAAATCTTCCTATTCGAAGCTGCCTGCGCTTTTTAATTATCGACTGTGGAGTATACTGTGGACCAGAGTCGACATATGGAAACGATACAAGTGGTACTCGACAAGCCGCTGCTTCAGGCGGCGGATCGGGCGGCGCGCAAGATGAAAGCGAATCGTTCCGCCTTCGTGCGCGAGGCGCTTCGGGAGCATTTGCGCCGACTGGAGTTGCAAAACAGAGAAGAAAAAGATCGCGAGGGCTATGCAAGGCTGCCTCAAGCTGTCGAAGGGCGGCACCTGTGGGAGGCGGAGGCAGCGTGGCCGCCAAGATAGCTCGCGGAGATATCAGGCTCTATCGTTTCGCATCACCGGACAAGGAGCGGCCCGTCGTCGTGCTTACCCGCGACAGTGCGATTCCATACCCACAAGTGTCACGGTTGCGCCCGTTACATCGACCATTCGCAGCGTACCTTCGGAGGTTGCTTTGAGCGGTGAGGACGGTATGAAGACGCCCTGCGCCATCAACCTCCACAACGCGGTCACAGTCTCGAAAGAGCGGTTGGGCAAGCGAGTAGCTCAGTTGCATCCGGTTCGGATGAACGAGATTTGCTCCGCGTTGCGCTTCTCGCTCGGATGCGAGTGAGGCTACTCCAATGGCGAGCGACGCGTGAGCGCGCACTCGACGTCGGGGTAGGCTTCGTAGAGCCATTGAGAATGGCGGCGATTCGGTCGGAGGCGAGGTCGCGTCGACGCGCATCGCTTTTACGCCCGGGTGAACGTGATTTCATTCGTAATAATCCTGAATATATAACTCCCGCGTCTCACGAAGCAGCAGAAATATTAAAGCCGCCGCAGGCAAGACGCAAAGTGGACCACTGGTAACCAACAGGATGAGGAAGAATAGACTATCTCCCAGCAACCCGGTGATCCAACCAAAGAGCTTTCCTTTCCAGACGCCGACCGTGGAAATGGCGCATAGAATCAGGGCCGGGGAGAACACGATTCCCGAAATTAACAAGCTTGAGGGAAAACGTCCCCAAGTTGCCCAAATCCCCCAGTCGAGAATAACGAGACACGTCGCTGATCCTTGGACAAGTGTTGTGACCTTGGCTCGGCCAGGACGGATTTCATCGCTCATGCCAAGTTCCCTCGAATGAGTTATACGCCTTCGCTCACAGCTTTCCGCTCAGCCAGCCGCCCAGCTTCCCTACCGGCAAGCGCACGCCGATGAAGAACTGCCCGAAGAGGGCATAGACCGCGCTGACTTCGTCGAAGCGCATCTCGTAGATCAACTCCTTGAAGGTGACGGGGTCTTCGGCGAAGAGGGTTACGCCCCACTCCCAATCATCCATGCCAATCGACCCGGAGATGATCTGCCGGACCACGTCGCCGTAGCGGCGGCCGATGAGCCCGTGGAGGTGCATCATGCGCTGGCGCTCGGCAAAGGGCACGGTGTACCAGTTCACCTGTTCGCCGCGCTTGCGGTCCATGGGATAGAAGCACATGTATTTGGCCTCGGGCACGGTGGGGAAGAGGCGCGGCTTCATGGCTTCGGCACTGCGCTCCAGCGATGCGGCGATCTCGGCCTTCCACTCCGGGGAGTGCTCGGCAAAGCCCTTTGCGCTCGCCGCCTCATAGGTTTTGCGGCTGGACTCGTAGAGGCCCAGCTCGACGACGGAGACGTAGGAATGCTTGATCTCCAGAAAGTCGAAGAGGGAAGTCTGCGCCAGGTCCAGTTCGATTTGATTCAGCGCTTCAAGCGACTCACGAAAGTGCATCAGGATGAGATCGCCCTTGTGACCGAGCTGCGAAAACAGGGCGCTGCGCACTGGGGTGTCGGCGTTGGCACGCTCCAGATTGCTTAGCAGGGCAGTCGCCTCGGCGGCTATGCGCTCGCGGTCCGCGACGGGCGTAGCGCGCCACTTGGTCCAGTCGAAACGAAAGAACTGATGCAGAACAGCGGAACCTTCCAGAGTCAGCGGAACAGGGGGGAAATCGGACAACGCCGTCACCTCGCGCTTTCATTCGCGTCAACTTCCATCGTAGCAAGAACGTACCGGGCCATTGGGGTTCTGTTCGCGCAGCGGGATGCGTTGCGCGTGCATCCGCGACTTGGCCCGCGACTGGCCTATATACTCTTAGCTATCCATGAGTGAGCGGATTCTTGCATATCTCGTCCAGTTCATCACGCACGTCATCGATCTAGGCGGATATGCCGGCATCGCTGTGCTGATGGGAATCGAGTCGGCCTGCGTACCGCTGCCGTCCGAGCTCATCATGCCGTTCGCCGGTTACCTTGTCTATCTCGGCCGGTTCAACCTCGTCTGGGCGGCCACGGCGGGCGCCATCGGCTGCAACCTGGGCTCGGTTGTTGCCTACTGGATTGGCGCGAAGGGCGGGCGTCCGCTGGTGGAGCGCTATGGCCGCTGGGTGCTGATGAGCCACCACGACCTGGACCGCATGACGCACTTTTTTGAGAAATACGGGTCGATTACGGTGCTGATCGGCCGCCTGCTTCCGATTGTTCGCACCTTCATCGCCTTTCCCGCCGGCATCGCGAGGATGCCGCAGCTTCGCTTCCACATCTATACTTTTGTGGGCTCGTGGCCGTGGTGCTTTGGGCTGGCCTACGCGGGCATGAAGCTGGGCGAGCGCTGGCACACGGACCCGCGCTTTGAGCTGGCCTTTCATCGACTTCATCTCGGTGTGGAGATTGTTCTCCTTGCCGGCATTGTCTGGTTTGTCTGGACGCATATCCGCCGCCTACGCAGCACCGGCGCACAGACGAGCTAGAGAGGCCCATGGTGACGTACACTATTTCGTTTGAAGAATACAAAAACACGCGGACGAATTGAACGCCGCGGCAAGCCAAGGAAGGTTAGGAGAGACATGAGTCAGGTCGCGCCCGCCAAGGGCAAATTGGGAGTGATGGTTGTCGGCATGGGCGCCGTGGCCACTACGTTTATCGCCGGAGTTGAAGCCATTCGCCGCGGCATTGCCAAGCCCATCGGGTCGCTCACGCAGATGGGCACTATCCGGCTGGGCAAGCGCACGGACAACCATTCGCCGCTGATCAGAGACTTTGTGCCGCTGGCCGACCTGAACGACATCGTCTTCACGGGCTGGGATATTTTTGAGGACAACGTGTACGAGGCCGCCGCGCACGCCAAAGTGCTGGACAAGGATCTCGTTGAGCAGTTGAAGCCGTATCTGGAGACGATCAAGCCGCTGCCCGCGGTCTTCGACCAGTACTATGTGAAGCGCCTCAACGGCACGCATGTGAAGAAGGGCAAGAACAAGAAGGACCTCGCCGATCAGGTCCGCGCCGATATTCAGGCATTCAAGAAGACCGTGGACCGCGTGGTGATGATCTGGTGCGGATCGACGGAGATTTTCATCGAGCCCACCGCCGTGCATCAGTCGATTGAAGCCTTCGAGAAGGGGCTCGAGTCGAGCGACATCGGCATTGCGCCGTCGCAGATTTATGCCTATGCGGCGCTGAGCGAGGGCGTGCCCTTTGCCAACGGCGCGCCGAACCTCACCGTCGATGTGCCGGCGATGATCGAGCTCTCCAGGAAGAACAACGCGCCGATCTGCGGCAAGGACTTCAAGACCGGCCAGACGTTTATGAAGACCGTGCTCGCGCCGGCCTTCAAGGCGCGGCTGCTGGGCGTCTCCGGCTGGTATTCGACCAACATTCTCGGCAACCGCGATGGCGAAGTGCTGGACGATCCCGAGTCGTTCAAGACCAAGGAAGAATCGAAGCTGGGTTCGCTTGAGTACATCTTTCAGCCCGAGCTCTACCCCGACCTCTACAAGAACCTCTACCACAAGGTTCGCATCAACTATTACCCGCCGCGCGGCGACAACAAAGAGGGCTGGGACAACATCGACATCTTCGGCTGGCTCGGTTATCCAATGCAGATCAAGGTCGACTTCCTGTGCCGCGACTCGATCCTGGCCGCGCCCATCGCGCTTGACCTGGTGCTGTTCCTCGACCTCGCCAAGCGTTCGGAAGAGCTCAAGGCCATCGGCATTCAGGAGTGGCTGAGCTTCTATCTCAAGTCGCCGCAGACGCGCGAGGGACTCTACCCCGAGCACGATCTGTTCATCCAGTCGATGAAGCTCAAGAACACGCTGCGCCACATCATGGGCGCGGAGCTGATTACGCACCTCGGCCTCGAATACTACGACTAGCCACCTGCGGTGGGGCCACTCGCCTCCCGGTGGTCGGCAAAGACAGATGCAAAAGCCTCATCCGCAGGGGTGGGGCTTTTGCTTTTCATCCTGGTTGAAAATTGGCACTGAGTTCAAGTTGGCTTGTGCCGCTCGTGCGCTACCATGACGGCAGCACGCATGCCTGACACTCATCCAGCTTCCACGCCGGCCGTTCTCAGCGGCTCCGTTCTCGTCCTGATTCAATTCGACGTGAGCGAAGAGCTGCGTTTGGATTTGCTGCAGCAGTCTGTAAGTGTGCGAACGCTGCCGCAACCCAGCATGAAGCACTCCGCTCCGGCGTATGTGCGCTATCAGCGGCCGCCGGTTGTCGGGCCGCTGGAGCCGCTGATTCTCGAGACCGGAGAGCGGCTCGAAGGGGAAGTGAAGTACTACGACTACGGCGTGGCTTCGGTGGTCTATCAGTTGCCGTTTGCTGGCGACTGGGAGAGCCTGGTGCGGCTGGCCAGCCGCTGGGTGTGGGACGTGGATTTTGCCTCGCGCGTTGAGCCGATCGTGCGGCAGAAGCTGGAGCGCGTCTCGATGGCGATGATCAAGCCCTACGCCAAGTGGCTGAGCGAAGACTACTTTATTTTTCATGTGCGCGAGGCAGCGGGCGCGCCCTCCGCAGCCGAACTCACACGGGATCACAGCCGCGAAATTGCGCAGGTGGTGCGCGGCGACCGGCTGCTGCTCTCCGACGGCGAGGTTCGCGAGGTGCTGCAGGCGCAGGTGTCGTACTACGCGGGCGACGTGGCGGTTATTGGGTGGAATGCTGCATTCCTCTACGACTCGACCGCCGGCGCAGAGACTTCGATCCAACTGCTCGAGTACGCGAACTCGCAGTTGCTGGAGTTCCGCCACTACGACGAGCTGCTCAGCGATATTCTCGCCAGTGTTTACGATGTGCTGGCGCAGAAGACGGGCTTCTTTGCGCGCTGGGGCCTGGCGCGCTCCGCCACCAGCCTGCACACGGTGCTGCTGGATGTGGCCGAGCTCACGGAGCGCGCCGACAATGCCATTAAATTTCTAAGCGACATGTTCGCGGCACGTTTCTACAAGCTCGCCGCCGGCAAAGTGGGCGTGCATGATTACAAGGATTTGGTCGCGCAGAAGCTCAAGACCGCGGAAGATCTTTACCACGACATGGTGGAGCAGTTTAACCAGAGCCGCGCGTTCTTTCTTGAGGCCACGGTGGTGCTGATCCTGCTGATCGAGCTGTTTTTCCTGTTCAAGGGCAAACCCTACTGAGACAGCGCCACCGCCGCGCCAATTATTCTGAAGTGTGACCGAGATCCCTAAACTACAATTCACCACTGCGAGTGCAAGGCCACGGAGCAGACCGTCCTTTCTGAAAATTGCCCGCTGGATCGCGGCTGCTCTCGCTGCCTGCTGGCTCTGCGCGGCACTCTCGCTGGTGCTGCTCCGCTGGATCAACCCGCCGACCACTGCTGTGCAGTTCGAGCGCCACATGCATGCCCTCATCCACGGCAAACCGTATGAGAAGCGCTACGACTTTGTCCCGCTCAGCCGGATTTCGCTCAAGTTACAGCACGCCGTGATCTCCGCCGAGGACGCGCGCTTCTACATGCACCACGGCTTTGACTGGCAGGCCATCCAGCTTGCCGCACAGCAGGACCTGGAGGGCGGCCGCATCCGCGGCGGCTCCACGCTCACGCAGCAACTGGTCAAGAATCTCTTTTTCGGCACCAGCCGCTCGATTCTGCGCAAGGGCGCGGAGTCCACGCTGGTCCCGGTTGCCGAATTGGTTCTGGGCAAGCGGCGCATTCTGGAGCTTTATCTCAACGTGGTCGAATGGGAACCCGGCGTGTACGGAGCCGATGCAGCCTGCCGCTATCACGATGACATTTCGGCTCGCAGCATTGATCGTGAGGAGGCGGCACGGCTCGCCGCGGTTCTTCCTTCGCCGCTCAAACGCAAGCCCGCGCGGATGAACCGCTACTCCGCCATCATTCTTGAGCGGATGCGCCAGGTGGGGTGGTAAGCGGCTCTATCTGCCGAGAAGGGTAACGCCTTCGTTCTCCGCGGCGGTGCGCAGCGCTTCGTCCAAGGTAGCCAGCGGCAGCCCAAGCCGCAGGGCCAGCTCAAGGTACACGGCATCATAGACGGTGAGCCGGTGCTTGTCTGCGAGTTGGAGCGTATCGGCCCAGACATGCGCATTCGTGTCAGGATCGGTCACAATCACCAGTTCGCCGAGATTGTCGAGCAAAGCGTCTCGCTCGGTCATCGTGATGCGTTTGCGCCGCGTGCCGAAAAGAAGACTGTTAGCAACCTCGATGCGCCACAAGGCAGGCACGCATGCGCCTTCCTGAATCACGCGCTCGAAGACGTGGCGGATTGCTTCCGAGGTTTCGTCCGGATAGAGCCAGGCCAGTGTTGCCGAGCTGTCGAGCACCAGGCTCACTTGCGGCCCTGGTCGCGATCACTCTTCCACTCGTCCCAGTTGAACGTGCCTGCGGCTCGACTCCGTGCAAGCTGGCGAATGCGTTCACCTGCCGCCCGCGCCCGCTCAACCTGCGCAGCGGAGACGGCGCGATTGGGCACCAGTCGTGCCACGGGCCGGCCGTGACGCGTAATAACAACCTCTTCGCCAGCCTCGGCCAGATCGAGCAGCTTGCCGAAGTTGTTCTTGCCCTCAAAGGCGCCGAATTGGTGCATGAGTCTGCTCCTCCCTGCTTAAACCAGCTTGATCTAGCTTAACATAGACGCTTTTTCTTCGTCCGCCTCGTACTTCAGGCAGCAACCACAGCTTCCGCCACGCGCCGCACCGTGAGCACCGTAATGTCGTCTTCCTGCCCGAACTCTTTGGCGGCATCGGCGATGTAGAACGCAGTCTGGTTGCTAAGGTTGTGGACGCGCTCGAAGCCGAACAGCTCGCCCGACGGATTGCGCGCTTCCACTACGCCGTCCGAGAGCAGCAGCAGCCGGTCGCCTGGGTGCAGATAGAGCCGCACTTCGTCGTAGGTTGCGCCGGCCAGCGCGCCCAGCGGGAGCCCGCCAGGCAGGGCCACCTCCTGGCTGTTGAGATAGGGCGGAGGGTGTCCGGCGCTGGCCATCACCAGCTCGCCCTGCGGCCCGAACCACAGTGCCTGGCAGGTGGTCAGGCTCTCGCTCCCGGTGAGCACGCCGTTCAGCGCTTCCAGAATCTTCGCCGGGCGCTTCTCCGGGATGCCGCGCAGCGCGCCCATCAGCATGGAGACATTCATGGCGGCTTTCAGCCCGTGTCCGGCCACGTCGCCGATGACCACCAGCAGGCCGCCGTCGCTGCCGGGATGCAAATGGAAGAAGTCGCCGCCGACTTCGGTCGCGGGCTGGTAGACGGAGTCCACCTCGTAGCCCGGCGTTACCGGCTTCTCCTGCGGGATCATCAACTCCTGCACGCTGCGTGCCGCGGCAAGTTCGCTGTTGGCGCGTTCGCGGTCATGCTGGATGCGCAGGAAGCGGACGAAGATGATGAGCACAATGGAGAGCAGTCCTACGAAATCCGCGATCGATGCGAAGTGGATGGGCACGGGGCCAGCCTGGATGGTGAGCGGCGAGCGGTAGGGGTGGCCGATTACGTCGCTGGCGCTGCCTGTCAGGATCGGCTCAACGATGCCGACGATGGTCAGCAGCAGGGGAATGAGCAGCAGGCCCGCCTCGAAGTTGCGGCGCAGCGTGGCCGCCAGCAGGGTGACGAAAGTGAACAATGCCCAGCCGATCATCCAGAGAATGCTGCCGAGGTAGACGGCGGCCAGAGCCAGCAGAATCTGCCAGCCGTGGCCGCCGATCAGCGTGACGGCCGGCCCCACGCCGGCTAGGATCGGCGCCGTCCAGCGGAGCAGGGTGATGTACCAGCGCCGCCTGAGGGCCAGGAACGCGACGAGGAACTCGAAGTAGAGGTAGGCGGAGACCGCCACCAACTCCATGATCATGCCCGCATACCATAGCTGGTCGATGCGGGCCAGGCTGCCGGCAAGGTCGACAAAGCCGATGGGCGCCTGGAGCAGCTCGTGCAGCGCCAGCCACAGGTACTCCACATGACCGCGCTGGGTGAAGTAGAGCGCCAGCAGGAACAGGGCGAGCACGGTGAGCAGAATGGCGTTGACCAGCCGGGGCAGCCGCTCGAACAGGCTGTGCTCGAACCACATATCCCAACTGTGCTGCAGAGTGCCTGGGTTGCCCACCCGGAAAGTCCTCCGGGCGAAGAAGCCGGTGTAGGCGGCGTAGCCCGCGGGGACGTAGAGGGTGCGGACCGCCAGGGTGACCTCAGTCTGGCCGGACGGCACGCCGAGCTGGTAGACGCGCGAGGTCTCCTGGTACATGAAGGTGTCCTTGCCGTGGGGTCCGTCGGGCATGATCCGCAGGCCGTTGGCGAACACATCCACGGGTGTGGTGGCGCCCAGGGCAAGGTTGGAGTTTTGTGTGACCGGCAGCTCGATGAGCAGAGCCACAGGACCGTGCTGCGGGGCGAGCCTGAGACGGATGCGGAACCAGGCAAACGGCTGGCCGTGGTCGAGAGGATGTTCGGTAGCTCGTCCGCCGGGTCCGGCAGGTGGGGCTGAACTGTCCGAGTGATCCTCATCGGGCACATCGGCGATGGATTGCCGGGCGTCGCGCACCGCCCAGGCTGAGTCGTCAAAATCGGGATTCGCCGCGTCGGGGTTGGCGGTGATGCCCACGCGCCAGCCCTTGTCCAGCACCACTGGCGCGCCGAGAGTGGTGGCGTCTACCTCCAGATTAGCTGTAGGCGCCGTATCGGCTGATACCAGCCTGGCATGGGTGTGCGGAGCCGGAATCGTGTCCGACGTACCGGGAGCACGGTGAGGCGGAGCCTGCTGGACCTGGATTTGGCCCGGAACCGGGACCGGGACATGGGTCTGGGGCATCGCTCTGCCTGCGATGACCAGCAAAGCCGCAGCCAAAATTCCTCGGCGCACGTGGACCCTCCGTTCCTGGGTGTGTTCCTCACTCTAAAGCAATCGACTGCGTGCTCCAAAGGCTATAACCGATCCGCGATAATCCTCCGCCAACGGAGGACGGAGGATGGCGTCTTTGTTTTCGTATTGGCAACGCTGCCCTTTGGGGCCATACTAGCGTCTAACCAGTTGGAGTGAGGCGGCGCGCGCCGTTCTTCTCGTCACCCATCGGTTGGAGGCTCACCATGAGAACTGGGAGAACTGGCATTCAGGTCCAAAGCGCAGCGATCGCTGCCGCGGTCGTCCTGGCCTTGGCTGTTTCACTGAACGCGCAGTCTACGCCGCAGTCGACCACACCACAGCCGGCTCCGCCTCCGTCCCCGACGACTCAGTCCACGCCACAGACGACAACGCCGCAGTCCACATCGCCTTCGACCACGCCTGCCAGCAGCACCCCGGCCAGCACTTCGCAGCCCGCGCCCGGTACCGCCCCGGTGCAGGGAGACGTGCAAGCTCCCCCCGCGAAGACCGGCAGCCAGACTGCCGCCGATACCAGTTCAGGCAAAAAGGACAAGAAAGACAAAAAAGGCTCGAAGGATGACGCCGGTACCCAGCCCGTGAGCGGCGACGTGAACGTCGATCCCGACAAGGTGGTGGAGGTCGGCAGCAACCCGATCAAGGTGAAGCCGGGCAGTATTGAAGACGTCAATGCGGTTGGAAACCGCAACATCGGCGGCCGCGGCATTGGCAACTGGTACTCCACCGATACGGAAATCAAGCTGGGCAAGAGCTACGCCGACCAGGTCGAGAAGAGTGTCCACCTCATCACCGATCCGGTGGTCGTGGAGTATGTGAACCGCATCGGCCAGAACATCGTCAAGAACTCCGACTGCAAGGTGCCGTTCACCATTAAGGTCATCGATTCGGATGAAATCAACGCCTTTGCTCTGCCGGGCGGCTTCTTCTACGTCAACTCCGGCCTGATCCTCGCCGCCGACGAGGAGGCAGAGCTGGCCGGCGTGATGGCGCATGAGACGGCCCATGTCTGCGCGCACCATGCCGCGCGTGAGATGACAAGACAGGGTTACCTGGAGATCGGATCCATCCCTCTAGCGATCGTCACCTACGGCACCTGGACCGGGTACGGCATCTACGAGGCAGCACAGCTGGCCATCCCGGTCAGCCTGCTCGAATTCTCCCGCGAGCATGAGGCTGAGGCCGATTTTCTGGGCGTGCAGTATATGTACAAGGCCGGCTACGACCCGCAGGCCTTCATCCAGTTCTTTGAGAAGCTCGACGCGCTGGAAAAACACAAGCCAGGGGCGATTGCCAAGGTATTCGCCGACCATCCGCAGACGCCGTCCGCAACTCCGTCTCCGTCCAGTTCTCCCAGCGCCCAATCGGCCCCCGGTACAACGCCCGTCGGCGGCGATTCCTCGGCGCCCGCCTCAACGGCGCCCAGTTCAACGTCGAAGCAGCAGCAGCCGGCTCCCGGCA
>DASQSP010000019.1:0-29118 GCA_035642355.1 Occallatibacter sp. | reverse complement strand
CGGCCCTGCAAGCCGAAAACATAGACCTGAAACGGGAAATTGGGGATGGGCTCATCTGTTCCTGGCTCCCGTGGTCCGCTCTCCCTGTTTTCCCTAGCCCTGCCCCTGCCGAGAAAAACGCTATGAGCGACACACTCCTAGCGATTTCATTATTGCTATACCCATCTCGGGTGCCCTCGGTCCCTCGTCCGCCGCGGCGGAGGGACCGGGGAGCAAACAGAGCTCGGTGGCTTACCTGTGCTCCACTCATCGCCTGCCGCGGCGGGCGATGAGTGGGAAGGTACGGCCCTCAACCAACTCCAAAATTATTTCTCCAAACTTTGCGTATTATTTCGCCGAATAGTTCACACTGGAATTAGTCACCCCGCACAGCGGGGCGGCGTTCGGGCAGGGAGCAGCATGGCATACCCCCTCCCCCCCCTCTGAATCGCCGTTTCTTCGCTTTTGGCGGCAAAAACCACCCACCGTATAACTTCAGGAGAGACTTGTCTGGGCGTGGAACCGCGCCGCATCGCCGCTGCATCTAAAATGGCATCATGACTCCGCCAATCTCCTCGCGTCCGCGCTCCAAAACGCCTCCGCCCGGCGAAACCGGACAGGAAGCCCTCTATCTCCGCTCGCTCTCTGACCGGCAGATCGTCGTCGCCGTCAAGCTCCGCGACGGCGAAACCGTGCGCGGCTGGATCGAATACTTTGACGACGGCATGCTGCGCCTCACCCGCGAGGGCAAGCCCAACCTCTTCATCTACAAGCACCAGATTCAAACCATCTCGGAAGCCGGCCACCGCCGCACCCCGCGCGCTACTGGCGTCGGGGCCGCCTCGTGAGCCAGCCCGCCGCGCCCCAATTTACCTGGGCCCCGCAAGCCGCTCTCATCGCCCGCGAAGCCGGCGCGCGCCTCGCCGAGTTCTTCGCGCAGGGCGTCGAGACCGAGTACAAGGGCGACGCCGACCTCGTCACCGTCGCCGACCGCACCAGCGAGAAGCTCATCCGCGCGCGCCTCAGCGAAGTCTTTCCCGAGCACGGTATCTTCGGCGAAGAAGGCACCCGCGACCGCCTCGACGCCGAGTTCCGCTGGTACATCGATCCCCTCGACGGCACCACCAACTTCGCCCACGGCTTCCCCCAGTTCTGCGTGTCGATGGGACTCGAACAACGAAGCGCTAGTCTCAAATCTGATGAAGACGGCACCCTAGTCGCCGGCGTCATCTACGATCCCACCCGCGACGAGCTCTTCACCGCCGAGCGCGGCCAGGGCGCCTGGCTCAACGGCAAACCGATGCACGTCTCGCGCGCGCCCGAGTTGGCCGAATCCCTCGTCGCCACCGGCTTTCCCAGCCGCAAACGCCACGCCAGCCCCAACATTCACTTCTATCAGGAGTTCACCCTGCGCTCCCACGGCGTGCGCCGCGCCGGCTCCGCCGCGCTCGATCTCGCCTACGTCGCCGCCGGCCGCATCGAGGCTTTCTGGGAGTTCAACCTCAATCCCTGGGACACCGCAGCAGGCATTCTTCTGGTCGAAGAAGCCGGCGGCCGCGTCACCGATTTCTCCGGCCATCGCTTCCGCATCGCCAGCGAAGAAATCCTCGCCTCGAACCGCCTCATCCATAACGAAATGCTTGCGCTCTTCGCCGGCATGTTCGCCGGCCGCGACCTCACTCCCATCCCCACCGCAGCCGAGTGGGCCGCCAAACGCAAAGCCCGCGCCTGCCCGCCGCGGCGGGCCGCAGCCCATTCCTGAGCCGCTCGCCGCATCGGCATGGTCCTCGAAACGGTCCGCTACGGGGCCATTTTCTCCGCTTCCCGCATCGCAAAACGCGCGGTCCGCGCACTTCGGCCCCACCGCGGCTCCGTATGCTACTATCAGCGTCGTGAAGTAACCTCTCCGGAGAGATCAAAAGATGGCCTACATCATCGCGGAACCCTGTATCGGCACCAAAGACACCGCCTGCGTGGACGCGTGTCCCGTCGATTGCATCCACCCCAAGAAGGACGAAGCCGGCAGCGGCGAGGCCGATCAGCTCTTCATCGATCCCGTCGAGTGCATCGACTGCGGCGCCTGCGTGCCCGCGTGTCCGGTCTCGGCCATCTTCGCGCAAGACGATCTGCCGGAGAAGTGGGCTAGCTTTACGGAGAAGAACGCCGCTCACTTCGGCCGCTAAACCCATCGCGCATCGCTCCAGGCGTCCGCCCGGCTCAGAGCCGCGGCGGACGCTTGTGTCTGCGCGCACTCCTCACGCGCCGCTTCAGTTCCCACCTGCTTCGCATCGAGCCACCAGCCGGGTGCCCCACCTTCGCCGTCCGCCGCGGCGGACGGCGAAGTGGGTGTGGGTGCCCCAGGTCTCGCTTTTGAGACCTGGGAAAGCACGAACTCTGCGTCGCCATTTCCCGCAGATGCGATGATAAAAACCGATGGCCGTCGTCCTCTCATCGGAAGCCGTGGTTCTGCGCACCTGGCCCGTGCATGAGGCCGACCTCATCGTCAGCCTCTTCACCCGCGACTACGGCCGCCTTAAAGGCACGGCCAAATCCGCCCTCAAAAGCCGCAAACGCTTCGGCGGCGCGCTTGAGCCCATGACCCTGGCTCGCGCCTTCTTCGCCGAGCGCCCCCGCCAGGAACTCGTCCGCCTCGATCAGCTCGAGATCATCCGCTCGCCCCTCGCTGCGCCCATCGACCCCGTCCGCGCCGCAGTGCTCAGCTTCTACGCCGAACTGCTCGATCAGGTCCTCCCCGAGCGCGACCCGCAGGACGCCGTCTACCGCCTCCTCGTCTCCGTCCTCGAAGTCACCACCGTCGAGCAGCCCTGGATGCCGCTCACCTACTTCCAGCTCTGGATGACGCGCCTCATGGGCCTGCTGCCCGACCTCGCCCACTGCACCGCCTGCGGCGAGGCGTTGCATCCAGCGGAGGTCTCCTTCAGCCCATACATCGATGGCCTCTACTGCGCCGTACACACCACGCCCAGCTTCTACGGCCTCGCGGAAAGCTCCTGGCGTCTCGCCCAGCGCATGCTGCGTGCTCCCGTCGCGGCATTCACAGCCGAACCCTGGCCCGCGCGTCATGCCCAGGACCTCCGCCACTTCACCCTCCAGTCCCTCGAACGCCACATGGAAAAGAAGTTACGCACTCCAGAGGCCCTCGGGCGCCTTTGACCGAAATAGGTGCAAAAATAAAATCTTGCACCTCCATTGCTACCAGGCGCACAATAAACACATGCGTACCAACGTCAACATCGCCGACGATGCCCGCGATTTTGCTGAGTTTTACGCCCATGCCAACGGCATAACTCTCGGCGAAGCGGTTACCGAGCTGATCCGCAAGAGCCAAAACGCAGAAGAGGCTCCCTCCAGGAAGATCAAGTTCGCGCGCTCCTCTGCCGGATTCCCGGTCTTTCCGCGTTCCGGCCGCCGCATCACCACCGAGATGGTTCGGCAGGCTCTGGAAGACGACCTTGCCTAAGCTGCTTTACTTGCCCGATGTCAATGTTCTTTATGCGCTCAGTAATGTGGAGCACGATGGGCACCGGCGTGCCACGCAGTGGTTCGCACAGCTCAAAGGTAGTCAGTTCCTCCTTTGCCCCATTACGGAGTCTGGCTTAGTCCGCCTGAGCACGAACCCGTTGGTCGGTGGGCGCACCATGGAGGCCGCTATTACCATGCTGCTAGATACCAAAGCTCTTCCCAACTGCGCTGAGTGTCCTGTCGATCGAAGCTGGCTCGACCTCGTCGCCCCTTTCGCTTCCCGTCTCCACGGCTATCGCCAGGTCACCGACGCGCTTCTCCTCGGCCTCGCCATCCGTCACAAATGCATTCTCGTCACCCTCGATCAGCACCTGCGCGGCCTGGCCGGAGACGAATTTCGCTCCAGCCTCCTCACGCTCGGCTGAGATGCCTGTCCTGCCCCCGCTGCTAAAATCATCTACGACTCATTGTTGAAAGAGAATGCCTGTGCCTGCATCCATCGCATCGCCAGCGGCCAAATCCCCGCTCACCTTCCAGCAGTTGCTCTTCCGCCTGCAAAACTTCTGGGCCGATCGCGGCTGCGTGCTGCAGCAGCCCTACGACGTGGAAGTAGGCGCGGGAACCATGTCCCCGGAGACTTTTCTGCGCGTCCTCGGGCCCAAGCCCTTCCGCGTCGGCTACGCGCAGCCCTCGCGCCGCCCCGCCGACGGCCGCTACGGCGAGAACCCCAACCGCCTGTTCAAACACACGCAGTTCCAACTCATCTTGAAGCCGCCGCCGGCCAACGTGCAGGAGCTTTACCTCGAATCGCTCGAAGCCCTGGGCATCGACCTCAAGAAGCACGACCTCAAGTTCGAAGAAGACAACTGGGAGTGGCCCGCCGGCGGCGCATGGGGCGTCGGCTGGCAGGTCATGCTCGACGGCCTCGAAATCACCCAGTTCACCTACTTCCAGCAGTGCGGCGGCCTCGACCTCGACCCCATGTGCGCCGAGCTCACATATGGATTGGAGCGCATCGCCGCCTTCCTGCAGGATGTGGACTCGATCTACGACATCGTCTGGGCCCGCGACCCTGAGACCGGCGCCGAGGTGAAATACGGTGACGTCCGCTTCACTGATGAGCTGCAGTTCTCCGTCTACAACTTTGAAATGGCCGACGTTCCCAGCCTCTGGGAGCACTTCAACCGCTACGAGGCCGAAGGCCAGGCCTTGCTGAAGAGCTTCGACGATCTCGGCACGGACGGCTATTTCGCGAAAGACGAGAAGCAGGATGAGACGAGAATCAAAATAAAGCGCTTCCCGCTCTTGCCCACATACGAACTCGCGCTCAAGTGTTCCAACCTCTTCAACGTCCTCGACGCGCGCGGAGCCATCAGCGTCACCGAGCGCGTCGGCGTCATCGGCCGCATCCGCGCCCTCGCCGTCGGCGTAGCCAAAGCCTGGGCCGCGCAGCAAGCCGCGTAAGCGGCAGCAGTTCTCGCCTGCCACAAGCAAATTGAGTTTTGTGTCAGGGCACCACTGCAAACGCATCCACCAATCCTGGGTGCCCCAGGTCTCGATTTTGAGACCTGGGAAAGCACAAAAGCTCGACCGAAGTTCTTGTTTTGTAACAGGGCACGGCTTCAGCCGTGCCGAACAGGCCACAAAAATGTCCGGGGCTTTAGCCCCTGCGATTTGAGAAAGCACCAATGGCTGACTTTTTACTCGAAATCGGACTCGAAGAAGTTCCCGCCCGCATGATCGCCACAGCGGAAGCCGAACTGGGCCGCCGCGTCCACGAGCTGCTCACCCGCGAGCGCCTGCTCGTCGAAGGCGCAAAGCTCACCACCTACTCCACGCCGCGCCGCCTCGCCGTCATCGTCGAGGGCCTTCTCCCGCGCCAGGCCGACAGCGAAGAGCAACTCACCGGCCCCTCGTGGAAGATCGCCTTCAAAGACGGAGCGCCCACTCCCGCCGCCGAAGCCTTCGCAAAAAAAGCCGGCGTCACAGTCTCGGCGCTTGAGAAAGTGACGACGCCCAAAGGCGAATACGTTGGTGCGACGGTAAAGCGTCAGGGAGCAGCCGCACCGCAGGTGCTCGCCGAGAACCTGCCGAAGGAAGTCCTCGCCCTCTATTGGGCCAAAAATATGTACTGGCGCGCCGCCAAGCCCGAGCGCTTCGTCCGCCCCGTGCGCTGGGTCGTCGCGCTGCTTGACTCCGCCGTGGTCCCGCTAGAAATCGCCGGCATCGCCGCCAGCAACACCAGCCGCGGCCACCGTGTCTTACATGGAGAAACGCCCGTCAGAATAGCCGCGCCCGTAGACTATCGTGCCGCCCTTGAGAAGGCGTTCGTTCTGGTCGACGTCGCCGAGCGCAAAGAAAAAATCCGCAAAGCCCTCGACAAAGTCACCCGCACCGTCCCCGGCGCGCGCTGGCGCGAGGACGAATCGTTGGTCGAAACCGTCCTCCACCTCACCGAGTGGCCCTCCGTCATCCTCGGCAACTTCGCGCAGGAGTATCTCGCGCTCCCCGAAGAAGTTCTCGTCACCGTCATGCGCGACCATCAAAAATACTTCGCCGTCGAAGACGCCAACGGCAAACTCGCCCCGCACTTCCTCGCCGTGCTCAATACCGAGGCCGACGAAGAAGGCGCAGCCCTCATCCGCCATGGCAATCAAAAAGTTCTCCGCGCCCGCTTCAAAGACGCGCAGTTCTTCTGGGACTTCGACCAGAAAACGCCGCTCGTCGATCGCGTAGAAAGCCTCAAATCCGTCACCTTCCAGAAGCAACTCGGCAGCTACTACTGGAAAACCGAGCAGAATCTTGAGATCGCCCGCAGGCTGCACGACAGGATTTCAGCGAGAAGGAGTGTCCTGCACGATGACACTGTCGATTACAATGCGATGTCGGATGCGATCCGGTTGGCCAAGACAGATTTGACGACGGAGCTGGTGAAGGAATTTACCGAACTGCAGGGAATCATCGGTGGCCTGTATGCTCGCAAGCAATGTCCGCCTGACCGCCGTGACAAGATTGCAGACGCAATATATTGGCAATATCGCCCCGCAAATACTGACGACGATATTCCGCCAACAGCGGAAGGGCAAATATTAGGTCTTGCTGATCGTATTCAGACGATCGTTGCGATGTTTCGAATTGGTAGTGCGCCGACGGGGTCGAAGGATCCATTTGCGCTACGCCGAGCCGCAAACGCAATCGTGAAGATTCTTGCAGAAACGACCATTCTGCCATTCACACTGTCAGACCTTGTGACTATTAGTGCGGGACCGGATGATCCGGACAAGGTCGCCGAGTTCCTGCGCGAGCGCCTGCACTTCTATCTGAAGGACGTTCGCAACTTCGCTTACGACGTGGTGAATGCGGTCCTCGCCGCCGGCTCCGACGACGTGCGCGATGCCATCGCCCGCGCCGAAGCGCTAACAGCCGCCCGCCAGTCCGCCGACTTCGCCGCCATCTCCGCCGCCTTCAAGCGCATCAAGAACATCCTCCGCCAGGCCGAGGAGAAGAAGTACGCTATCGGCTCGCCGAAGTCCGCGAAACTCGCGCCAGAAGCGGCCCAGCTCGCCGAAGCCGCCGCGGCCCTCGCGCCGCAAGTCGAAAAGCTGCGCGAGAAGCGCGCCTACGGCGAAGCCCTCGCCCTCATCGCCACGCTGCGCCCCGCGGTCGACACTTTCTTCGACAAAGTCATGGTCCTCGACCCCGACGAAGCCGTGCGCGGCGCGCATCTTGGCCTCATCAGCGAAGTCCTGAGCAGCTTCTCCGGCATTGCCGACTTCAGCGAAATCGTCACCGGCTAAGTTCGCTCAATGCCTCCGCAGCGGCTTGCACGCTCCGGCGTCTAAAATCGATAGAGATGTCCGACTCCCTTTATCTGAGCCTGTGGTATCCCAACCTGCGCCTCGCCGCGCTGGCTGACAAGCTCGTGTCCGTGCTCGGCACGTTTGCCACGCACGGTGGCGAGGCCCGCGTGTACGCCGTCACGGTGTGGCCGGTGAACTGGAGCGAAGCGCCCGTCTTTCAGCGCGTCTACGGCCACGGTGAGCGCGGCGCGGAACTACGGCACGCCGTCGAAGAAGCCATCGAACTGCTCCACGACGACTACGCCTACGAGTTCCAAGTCGCCTGGAACCTCTGGGAATTTGAACCATCTCATGACAACCTCGATGCCCGCTGGGCACGAACTCCTCGCCTGGTCCGCGTCACCGCCTTCGGTCCGCTCTTTGATGAAGGCGCCTATGAGCAGGAAGGCCACATCCGCATCGACTTCGGCAGCGACGCCGCATTTATCGAGGAAGACGCCGAGCTCGACGCCATCGGCGCGCGCCATGTCGAAGAGAACGTGCGCCAGCTCGTCCAGCTGACCGCCGCTGTCGAAAAAGCCTCCGGTGCCACCGCGCGCCTGCTGTGGAGCGAGATGGGCGAGAGCCTGGCGCAGCGGCTGGCTGCGCGGCTCGGCATGGGGAACTGACGCGTGCGGCTCACCATCGAGCGGATGCGAACGCTGGTGCTGGTGGCGGGACTGCTGCTGGTGCTGGCTCTGGTCGCATTTCTCGCCATCGGGAAGTGGAAACAAAAATTCATTGGCCACGATCTACCCAAACGCCTCGGCATCGACATTCAACAGGAAGCCAACGGCTTCACGCACGTTGAGTTTCATGCCGGCAAAGCAACCGTCAAGATCACCGCATCGCGGGTCGAGCAGCTCAAGGACAACCACTTCCGGCTGCACGCCGCGACCATCGAGATGTACGGCGCGGACGGACGCGGCCTGGACCGTATCGAAGGCAACGAGTTCGAGTACGACCAGCAGGCCGGCATTGCGCAAGCCTCCGGCCCAGTGGAGATCACGCTGTCGCGGCTCGGCGAGGCTTCCGGCGTGCTGCCGGGCAAGGCCCACACCCACGCCCCCGGCGATGCGCCCAAGACCGAGACCAAGTCCAAGTCCAAGACCGGCCCGCTGGCGTCGGCCGTCGCCGGCACAAACACCGGCGAGATTCACATCGAGACCAGCGGCCTCACCTTCAACCAGAAGAGCGGCATCGCCAGCACAGCGGAACGCGTGCAGTTCACGCTGGCGCAGGGCTCCGGCAGTGCGGTGGGCGCAACCTACAACTCGCAAAGTGGTCTGCTGGTTCTGGACCATGCGGTCGAGATGCAGACTGAACGTGGCGCGGAGCCCGTAAATCTGATCGCTGCCCATGCGGAGTATGATCGCGACCAGCAGGTGTGCCATTTGCGCGTGGCTACGCTCGATTATCGCGGTGGAACCGCGCACGCCGCGGAGGCCCAAGTAGCTTTTCGCGATGATGGATCGGCCGAGCGGCTGGATGCGACAGAAGGATTCACATTCACGAACAAATCCGGCGGACATGTCGCCGCGCCCACGGCCGTGCTGCTGCTTGACGCGCGCAATCAGCCCAGTCACGGCCATCTTGAGGGCGGCGTCATCATCGACTCGAACAGGAATGGCCGCACCACGCACGGCACTGCACCCACCGCCGAGCTGGAGTTCGGAGCCAAGGGCGTGCTGCGGCGGGCTCATCTCGAGCGCGGTGTGCTCTTCGCCAGCGATGCGCAGTCAGGCGCCATGCATACGCATCGGCTCTGGTCCTCGCCCGTGGCTGACCTGGACTTTCGCGATGCGGCCAACGGCCGGTTGCAGCTTGCCTCAATCCACGGAACCGGCGGCGTGATAGTGAACAGCGACAGCCGGCGCGGCACGGAACCTGAGACTCCGGCGCGCCTCGCCGGCGACGATGTGACTGGAATCTTCGGCGCCGATTCATCGCTCACCGCCATGACCGGCATAGGCCACGCGCGCATGGAGCAGACCACGCCGGACGGCACGCGCCAAACCACCGCCGGCGACCGCATCGAGGTGCATCTCAGCCCGGCCGCGGATGCGCATGGCCGCACCACGGCCTCCGATGTCGAGTCGGCCACGGTGACAGGCAACGTGGTGCTGCTGCAGCAGCCCGCGCCAAAGCCCGGCGCACCGGCGCCGGCGCAGTTGCGCGCCACCGCGGAGCGCGCCGTGTATGAAGGCGCGGGCCAGTGGCTCCACCTGACCGGCACACCGCGCATCGAAGACGGCGGCCTGCAGCTCACGGCTGTGAAGATCGATGTCTCGCAGGCTACCGGCGACGCCTTTGCTCATGGCAACGTCAAGTCCACCTGGTTTGGCGAGAGCAGCGCAGCCGGGGCAAAGCCCCAGACAGCACCCGCGCAGCCGCTGGGCGGCCAGGGGCCCGCGCACATCGTTGCCGCCGAGGCGCAGTTGCACAAGGCCACCGGCGAGGCTGCATTTCAAGGGCAGGCGCGCCTGTGGCAGGGCGCCAACTCCATCGTCGCTCCTGCGATTGTGCTCGACCACGATCGCCGCACCCTCACCGCGCACGCTACGAGTCCCGATGAACCGGTGCGCGTGGTCATGCTGAGCGCGGCCGGGCAGGTTTCTGGGCAGGCGTCCGGCCCAGCGTCAACCAAAGCGCGCAGCGGCAATCCCTCTGTCGTGCGCGTCAGCGGCGGCGATCTGAAGTACTCTGATGCCGAACGCAGGGCGGTGATGCTTGCCGGAGCGGCCGGCGCCGTCGTAGCGGAGACCGCCGATGCCACTACCCGCTCCAGCGAAGTGGAATTGCTGCTGCTCCCGGCCGGCAATCACGCCGGGCCCAACGGCGGCGCGTCGCAGGTGGACCGCATCACCGCGCTTGGTCACGTCACCATCGAGTCGCAGGGCCGCCGCGGCTCCGGCGAGCAGCTCGTCTTCCAAGGCGAAACCGGCGACTATACCCTGACCGGCACCGCCGCCGCGCCCCCGCGCATGACCGACCCCGCGCGCGGAGTCGTCACCGGCGAGGCTTTGATTTTCAACAGTCGCGATGATAGCGTCAATGTCGAAGGCGGCGGGCGTGCTACCTCGACTGAAACTACGGTTCCCAAGCGCCCGCATTAGCGCGCACGCACGTATGAGAGCCCCTGCACGTATGAGAAATTGATGGAAACCCTGATCGCCGAAAGCATCGGCAAGAGCTACAAAGGCCGGCAGGTGGTACGCGGTGTCGACCTGAAAATCTCCCGCGGTGAAGTGGTGGGCTTGCTGGGGCCAAACGGCGCCGGCAAAACCACCAGCTTTTACATGATCGTGGGGCTCGTCACTCCGGAAACCGGCCGCATTCTGGTCGATGACACAGACATCACGCGCACCCCCATGTACCTGCGGGCGCGCAACTTCGGCATCAGCTATCTGCCCCAGGAGCCCTCGGTCTTCCGCAAGCTCACCGTCGAAGAGAACATCCTCGCCGTGCTTGAAGCGCAGCCGCTCGACACCCGCGAGCGCAAGACGCGGGCCGAACGCCTCATCGCGCAGCTCAACCTGGGGCATATCCGCACCACCCGCGGCTATGCGCTCTCAGGCGGCGAGCGCCGCCGCGTGGAGATTGCCCGCTCGCTCTGCATCCAGCCCAACTTCATCCTCCTCGACGAGCCCTTCAGCGGCATCGACCCCATCGCCGTTCTCGACCTGCAGAAGATCATCTTCGACCTAAAAGCCCAGGGTATCGGCATCCTCATCACCGACCACAATGTGCGCGAGACGCTCAGCGTCACCGACCGGGCGTATATCATTGCCGAAGGAAAGATCTTCCGGGCCGGAACCCCGCACGAGCTGGGCAACGATGTGGAAGTACGCCGCGTCTATCTAGGAGAAGGGTTCACATTGGGCTGATCGGCGGGCGCAGGATTTCCCCACCGCCCGCCTCAGGGCAGTACCCCATCGACTCGGCCTGGGTCAACTCGGCAAAGGTCAACTCCGCAAAGGTTGCAGGCGACATCCGGGCATTTCAGACGTAGACTTGCCGGAAGGCCATCCGCCCAATCCGGGACACGCGATTGCCGGGTTGAGACATGGGCGCGCCGGCGGAACCGCAACCGTCTACACTTGGATGAAATCCAAACGGGAATCGAGTTCTTGTTTATGGCATTGCTGCAGCCCAAATTGAATCTCAAGGTCGCGCAGCGCCAGGTTCTCACTCCGGGCTTGATGCAGATGGTGAGCGTGCTGGCGCTCAACAAGCTCGAACTCAAGGAGATGATCGATGCCGAGATGGTGGAGAACCCTGTCCTCGAAGAGATCGACGAATCGGTTCCGATGCTGGATGAGGTCTCTGAGCGCCAGGAGCGTCAGGAGCGCGATCAGCGCATCGAACACCTGGAGGCCGGAGCGGCGGAGCCTGCGCCCGCGCCCGCCGACTCCTTCAACGAAGTCGACTTCGGCTCCTACTTTCAGGAGTATCTCGATCCCGGCTATCGCACCCAGCCGGAGTACGAAGAGAACGAGAGGCCCTCGTTCGAGAACTTTCTCTCCCAGCCAACCACTCTCTCCGATCACCTGGCCTGGCAGTTGGGAGCACTGAAGCTCGATCCGTCTCTGGAGCAGGCTTCTGAATTTGTAATCGGCAATCTCGACGAAGACGGCTACCTTATCATCACCGACGAAGAGCTGATGCAGGCGCTGCGCGCTTTTCATTTCTTTAAAGACATGGACGAGGCCGCCGCGCTAGACCTCGTGCGCCGTGCCGTCGATCTTGTGCAGCATCTTGACCCGGCCGGCGTGGCCGCGCGCGACCTGCGCGAGTGCCTCCTGCTCCAGATTGCCGCGCAGAAGCATGAGTTTGCCCAGGTATACGCGCGCCGCAACAGCGATGAGGCGGACGATCCGCATGGCAGCTTTCGCGCCGACGCCGAAGCCCGCGCCGATGCTCGCCTGGAGGAGCGCCGCCGCAGCATGGAGGTGGGCGCGCTCATCGTCGAGCACCATCTGCACATGGTGCAGAAACGCGATGTGAAGGATCTTGCCCGCGCCGCGCAGGTGACGCCGGAGGAAGCCCATGCCGGCATCGAGTTCATCCGCACCCTCGACCCGCGCCCCGGACGCATCCACAACCGCGAGCAAACCCGGCTCATCGAGCCCGACGTGGTCTTTACCAAGCGCGGCGGCGAGTGGGTAGTCTCCATGAACGAAGAGGATCTGCCCAGCCTCCGCCTCAGCCAGCGCTACCGCCGCATGCTGGTCGCCGAGGGAACCGACAAAGAGGTCAAGGACTACGTGAAGGAGCGGTTCCGCTCCGCGCTCCAGTTGATGCGCAACATCGCCCAGCGCAAGAGCACCATCCTCCGCACCTGTGAGATTATCGTTCGCCGCCAGGAGGACTTCCTCGAGAACGGCATCGAGGCGCTGCGGCCCATGATGATCAAGGAAGTCGCGGAAGAGATCGGCGTGCATCCCTCCACCGTGAGCCGTGCCGTGGCCAACAAATATGCGCACACGCCGCAGGGCGTCATCGAGCTGCGCTTCTTCTTCTCCGAAGGCTCCAATGGCCCTGAAGGCGCGGACACGCCGCTGCTGGTGCTCAAGCGCAAGGTGCGCAAGCTGATCGAGGAAGAGAACGCGAGGCAGCCCTACACCGACGACCAGCTCGCCGCCATGCTCAACGCCCAGGGCATTCGCCTTACCCGCCGCACCGTGGCCAAATATCGCGAGGATATGAACATCCCCTCTACCCATCAGCGCCGCCGCCGCGACGCCTGAGCTTTCGCGCCTGAGACAACTGCTTCACAATTTTCCGCATCTGTACGATCTGCGTTTCCGCCACTCGGGAATTCGTTTCGCGCCGGTACTCCGCAGCCACCGATTCGCAGCCGGGCTTTCCTGTAGTGGGTCGGTTTGCGACAATCCATCCCTCAGGGGCTAAAGCCCCATATCATTTTGCGACACTTACGGCACGACTGAAGCCGTGCCCTTTCAAGACGGCTTCAAACTGACTCACTACCGGCTTTCCCATACGGCTGGCCGAGTGTCTATAATCCCTCACATGCACAGAGGCGGCGCGCATGTGCTCATCTCCGGCCCGGTTTTCACCTGCGCAGCCCGTGTGTCGCGGCTTCGCGCGTCTTCATCCTTGCATAGATTCACTCAATTCAGCCGGTGGCACGCGGAACGCGAGGCCCGCGCTCCTCTCCGCGGAGGGAGTGCGAGCTTGTAAGATCACAACGCGCGGCCGCAGGCTGGCCGCAAACCCCGAAGCGGAGGCTGACCATGGAAGTGGAGTTGACCGCCAGGCAGGTGAAGGTCTCCAAGGCCCTGCGCACGCAGGCCGAGGAGGGAATGGATCGCATAGCGCGCATCCTGGGCAAAACCACCGGCGCCAGCGTGATTTTTCGCGTGCAGCGCCATCTGCAAATCGCCGAGCTTACCGTGAAGGCGCGCCAGCAGACCATCGTGGGCAAGGGCGCGGCAGATACGATGGAGTCCGCGCTGCGTGCTGCGCTGGCACACGCCGAGCACCAGGCACTGCGCTACCGCGACCGCAACCTGACCCGAAAACGGCTGCCCAAGGAGGAGAAGATGATGACCGCGCCGCCCGTGGCGCGGCCTAGGGCGCGCGCCGCTCTGCGGGAAGAGACAGATGGCGCAAACGCTGCGGCCGCGCGGCCGCGCGCCTCCATCGCCGTGCATTCCTATCCCGCCAAGGCCGCGGTCGTTGAGCCGCACATCCTCAACAGCAGCCAGGCCATAGCCCTCAAGCCCATGACCATTGAGGAAGCAGTCAAGGAAGCCGAGTTTCGCGATCGCGATCTGCTCGTCTTTCGCAATCACGGCGGCGATCTTTATGTGCTGCACCGCCGCCGCGACGGCCAAATGGAGCTGGTGGAGATTCCGTGACTTTTCGCGCGGCCGCTCTACCTGGCTGTTCTACCTGTACGATGAGCACATGAGTCCTTCTCGACGGACCCCGCACAGGCCACCCACGCCGCGCGCCAGGGCCGGAGGAGCATTGTCCCGGCCCGGCAAGGAGCTGGTCATTGTGACCGGCATCTCCGGCGCGGGCAAGGCTTCGGCGCTCCGATCATTTGAGGATCTCGGCTACCACGCGGTCGACAATCTGCCGCTCGAACTGCTCACGGAGTTTGCCGGGCTGGTGGGCAAATCCGCCGAGATTGAGCGCGCCGCCATTGTGGTGGATGTGCGCGAAGGGCAGACACTTGACCGGCTGCCGGACATCCTCAAGAGCGTGCGCCGGCTTCTGCCTACTCGCGTTGTCTTTCTCGATGCGCAGGATGCGGTACTGGTGCGGCGCTACTCCGAGACGCGGCGCCCGCATCCGCTGCGGCGCTCGGAGACGGTGGAGCGCTCGATTGTCGAAGAACGCCAACTGCTTGACCCCATCCGCAACGTTGCCGACACCCTGATCGACACCTCCAACTTCAACGTGCATGAGCTGCGCGCGCACATCCAGTCGCGCTTCGGCAAAGGCGAGAAATCCACGCGGCTGCTGGTGAGTTGCCTGAGCTTCGGCTTCAAGAACGGCGTGCCGCTCGATGCCGATCTGGTCTTCGATGTGCGCTTCCTGCCCAATCCGCACTTTGTGCCGGAGTTCCGCAAGAAGACCGGCAAGGATCCCAAGGTGGCGGCCTATGTGCGCGGCTTTCCGCAGACCCAGGAGTTTCTCGGCAAGGTCACGGACCTGATGCTCTACCTTCTGCCGCACTATGTGGAAGAGGGCAAGAGTTATCTGACCATCGGCTTTGGCTGCACCGGCGGCCAGCACCGCAGCGTGATGATGGCCGAGGAGATGGGGAAGCGGCTGAAGAAGGCCGGCTACCAGGTAAAGGCGCTGCACCGCGACATTCCGCGTTAGCGAATTGGCAAGCTATCCAGCCAACGCGATAGCGCATTTGCTTGATCGGTTGCGCCGCCGATGGGCGGCAGCCACACCACCATCTTCGACGATGAAACATGCGCGGCCGTGAGGTTCGCGGTGTTCCGTTCGGCCGTGGTGTCGCGATAGAACCAGAGCGATGGAATGCGCAGATCGGTTGCCGGCGCGGTCGTGTCCCAGCGGTCCTCAACCAGCAGATGCGCGGGCACAAGTTTTGCGCGCGGGTCGCGAAAGATCGCGTCGGCGGGCGCGGCGAGAGGCTCGTCGAGGATGACGCCGGCCAGCTCGGGATACGTGGCGGCAATTTCAAGCGCGAGATTGCCGCCCAGTCCGCTGCCTGCGAGCACGATGGAGCCGGCGGCGATGTGGCGCGTGCCGATGAGATAGTGCAAGGCGGATTCGGCATCCTGCTTCCAGCGCGCTTCACTCGGATGCGCGGCGAGGCTCTGGCCGTAGCCGTGGTAGTCAAAGGCCAGCACGTTGACGTTGGCGGCGTGCAACTGAGCCAGCGACTCGACCGTGTCGCCGATATTGCCATCCGCGCCGTGCAGGTAGATGGCGGTGATGCGCGCTGTTGGCCCGGCTGAGATCCACCAGCCCTTGAGCTGAGGAATGCCGTCTTCCGTGGTTGCGAATGCGACATCGTCGAAGGCCAGACCGCGGCTCGCGGGCGTGTGCGCGATTGCGGCTGCGGGATGGTAGAGAAGCTGCCAACTGCCTTGCCAGAAGACGATGCAGAACGCGATCCACACGCAGACAGCCGCGCCGAGCGCGGCGGCAAGCACGGCTGCTGCCAGCCAACGCGCGGAGACGGTGGGCGGCACGCCCGTGATTTGAGCTTGAGTGTTGCGGGCTTCGACGGACCGGGTTTCAGCGTTGCGAGCTTCGGCGGCGCGGGCTTTATTTGTTTGCCGGTTGCCGGGTGAGGGAGGCATGCGTCTATGCTAATTGGGCGTGCCGGCGGGAAGCAGGCGCGCGAGGAGCGAGTGCATGGCGGAGCTGGTGCGCATCTGCGCGGAATCGGACCTGCCCCACGCGGGCAAGGTGAAGGAGTTTGAGGCGGCGGGGCGCGCGGTGTGCGTGGCCAACGTGGCTGGCGCCATCTGCGTCACGGACGCGGTGTGCCCGCATCAGGGCGGCCCGCTGGGCGAGGGAACCATCGAGGACGGCCGTCTGGTGTGCCCGTGGCATGCTTTCGCCTACGACCCGCGCAGCGGCATGACGGAAGAAGACCCATCGCTGCGGCTGACGGTGTTCGAATCGAAGTTGGAGAACGGCGAGTTGCGCGCCAGGCTGTGATGCGCACGGGCAAATCAGCTGGGTGCCCCAGGTCTCGCTTTTGAGACCTGGGAAACTACGAATCTTCACGGTCACGGTACTAGTACTTGACGATGGCGGTGAATGAGTCCGGCTTGAGGCTGGCGCCGCCGACCAGTGCGCCGTCGATCTCTTGCTCGCCGAGGAGCGCGGTGGCGTTGTCAGGCTTCACGCTGCCGCCGTAGAGGACGCGCATCCTGGCGGCGACATCGGCGCCGAGCAGCCTGGCGACCTCCGCGCGGATGACCTTGTGTGCGTCGACGGCCATCTCCGGCGTGGCGGTTTTGCCGGTGCCGATGGCCCACACCGGCTCATAGGCGACGACGATGGGCGCTGCGGCCTGCGCCGTGATGCCGGCAAATGCGCCGGTGATCTGCGTCTTGAGAACGGATTCAGTCTGGCCAGCTTCGCGCTCCGCGAGCACCTCTCCAATGCAGACGATGGGCAGGATGCCGTGGTGGAGTGCGGTGTGCAGTTTCTTGTTCACAATCTCGTCGGTCTCGGCGAAGTACTGGCGGCGCTCGGAGTGGCCGATGAGCGTGTGCGTGCCTCCGACAGCGATAAGCTGGCCGACGGAGGTCTCGCCCGTGTAGGCGCCTTCCTCGGCAAAGTGGATATTCTGCGCGCCGACTGCGACGTTTGAGCCCTGGGCTGCCTCGACGACGTTGGGGAGCAGGACCGGCGAGGGGAACAGTGCGATCTCATCGCGGGTGTGGCCGGCGACGAGAGGCAAAAAGGCGGCAACAAAGGCTTCGGCCTCGGCCGGTGTCTTGTACATCTTCCAGTTGGCTGCGATCAGTTTCTTGCGCGACATGTTTGCTGGATTCCTCAGATCGATTCTATCGGATGGATTGAACGAATTGATCGGCCGGATTCTGAGGACGGGCGCGGGTTTGAGCGCCCTCAAGCGCGGAGCTTGGGATGCAGGCTGTCGCTGCTTTCGCGCTGCCGTTGCCGCGCGGCCAGAGTGCTGGCCGCGCAGGCCGCGCCCACGAAGGCGACGCCGGCAAACAGCGCTGGCAGAACATCCAGCATGGCGTGGAGACGCGCATCGAGGAGATAGGGAGAGACGCCGAGAACGAAGTGCAAAACGAGCCAGACGAGGCCCAGCAGGAGTGCGAAGCCTGCCGCGGAGAGCAGCGCGACTGCGGCGACGATCAGAACGCGGCGTATCATCGGGCTCACCTCGAGAAAAGCCGGTTGCCGCGGGGCTTCAGCGGCATTTCTCATGTTTGCATTCACTCTAACTCCGGCGGAGGGGCGAAACAAGTGCTAGGCGTGGGTCCGATTCGATTGGTTCAAAATGAAACTGCCTCTTAGAACCTGTTTGAAACCAAGTTGATCTCCTCGGCAGTCGATGAGCGAAGGCTCTGTAGGTGATGGATTCAGCGGAGGCATGCCGTGCTTCGCAGTCTTTAGGAGAGCCTTCTGGACCAGTTGAGCCATGCGATGGTCCGGTCGACGATCCAGCGTTTGGGCAGCACCTCGAACTTGTGTTGTTCCTTGCGCGGGACGACTTAGACATCGTATACGAACATGTCCCTGGCCCAGCCGATGAGCTTGCCGGTATAGCATCCGTCGACGAAGATTTTGGCGATCGTATCGAAACGGCGGAACAAGCGCATCATCACGGCGCGGGCTCCTGCGCGGTCCCGGATGCCCGCCGAATGCACCATGACCGCCAGCAGATTGCCCTGCGTATGTACCGCGATATGCCGCGTCGTAGCCGCGCTGCCCCCTTTTAGGGCCGTCTTGGCCGATTGAGAGTCGATGATCGCTACCGCAGGCGTCGCCTTCCGCCCTTTCGACGTTCGCCCTTGTTCTCGCAACGCTTGGACAACTCGCTCCCATGTGCCCGTGTCCCGCCACTGCCGGAACTGCTGATAGACAGACCCCCAGGGTGGAAAGTTGACTGACATCTGACGCCACCGACAGCCTGTCTTCACCACATTGAACATCGCGTCGACGATCCGCCGCAACTCATACTTCCGAGGCCGTCCACCACCATGCCGCTGCACACGCAACTGCCGCAACAAGGGCTCAAGCTCCAACCACTGAGCATCCGTCAAATCACTCGGGTACATGAAACTACACTAACCACCGAAACACACTCAGACTTATGACCCTCTTGATTCATTCGCTGGTTTTTAAAGAGGTTCTCAGGGACGCGTGGTTCGCACTGTAAAAAGTTTCCGGCGGCACGCCTGAAGAAACCGCAAAGCAGCGAAGCGGTTCACTGCTTGTGGGAGGTGAACCGCTTCGTTGCGTGCGGCCAGATTGGCTCGATCCCGTCGCGACTTATCGGGCGGGCGCAGCCGCGGCCGCCGCCACCTTGCCTGCGTCCAGAATCAGCGGCTGGCCGAGAACCATCTGGAACTGCCAGCCGCTGTCGAAGACAACATAGTCCGCGGTTGCCCTGCGATGATGCCGGAGCACGATAGCCAGAACGACAAACGCGGCTGCTCCCCCTGCAATGGCCCCGCCGATGACCGCTGGATTTGGCCCCTCATGCGGGAGCGGCGGCAGAGGCGGCGGCGTTGTCTGTCCTTCTCCGAAGCCCTCTCCGAGATACGGCGCGCCATCGCGTGCATCGGCAAGCTCCACCAGGTTCTGCGGCTCAAGCTCGGGAGCGATCACGAGGGCCTGCGTGTTGGTCGCGTCCACAGGCACAGAGTAACCATTGGCGAACAACAGGCCGGTCAGGTGCAACTCCACGCTTGCCGGCTTGCCGGCCGTTCCCTGGGGATGGACCGCGATCAGCGTCCCCTGTACGTAGGTGCCCGCGGGAATCGCCACCTGTGTGCCGACGGTGACGGGGAAAGCTACCTGGGCGCGCACCGCGTCGCCGGACTTCATCCTGTTGCGGATGGGGCTCACAAGCGTGAGCGGAATATTGGTGCCTTGCGGCACTGTGATCGTTCCTGTGCTCGTGCCGGGTGCATCCTGTGCCAGCACGCACGGCATTTGTGTGCCGCAGAGCGCGGCAATCAATGCTGCTGCAATTAATCGCATACATCTCCCCCATACCTGCGCGTGTGCGCAGAGCCCTGTAACGCTGCGTTGACCTTAGTGAGCGGGCGGACTCGAAGCCGCGCTCCGGCTTGCTGCCGGAGTGAGCGCGAGCGGCTCGCTGGCCGTGACTATCGGTGCATTGGGACAGCTTGTTCCGGGAGTGTCGGGCGTTCCCGGAGTGCCAGGAATCACCGTATCCGGCGTCGCCGGTGTGCCCGGAATGGTGATATCGGGCGTGCCTGGAGCACCGGGAATGGTAGTGCTCGGCGTTCCAGGCGAACCGGGGATCACAGTATCTGGGGACGCCGGCGACCCCGGCGTGCCGCTTGTGGGCCTGCACTGCGTGGCGCTGCGCATCGCTCCCGGAGCCAGCGGGCGCGTGAGAGACAATGCGGCTGTAATCTGCGCGGAGTCCAGTGCGACAGGAGCAGCCAGTGTCATCTCGAGCTGCGCGCCATTATCAAGAAGAAGATCATTGGCCGTGCTCTCCTTCGCGGTGATCGTGGCCGCGGTGGCCGGTATGCCATCCGCGCTGCCTGTGGCTGGCGGCAGCGCCACGGTGTAGCCGTTGGCAAAGATGATCTTGGTGAAGAGTACCTGCAACTCCGCGTGCTTCACGCGCCGCGTCGGCCGCACGATGCCCAGCAACTCGCCCTGCACATAGGTGCCCGGCGGAATGGCGACGCCTCCACCGGACACAACCGGAAAGGTTGTTTGCATGTAGAGTGAGTCGCCGGCCTTTGCCGATTTAGCCTGGACCGGAGCCGTCACGGCCATCTCGACCTTTGCGCCTGCGGGCAGCGTGATCACTGCCTGCCGCGCCTGCGCGGCTCCCACCCCGGCCACGCATCCCAGAACCACTGCCGCAACGCCCGTGACCCGATTCATCTTGCTGCCTCCACATACCGGAGCACTGTTGCCTGAGACGGCGCGATGCACCGCTTGGTTTCACAACCGGATAAACACGCACGCGGATGCCGAGTTGCCGCACTTCACATTTCTTAAGGTTGATGCACCGCGCAGAATCTTCGGACACCCGCGCTTTCCCGCCTCCAACTCGACCCCCTACAATAGAGCCTGACTTCAACCCCGAGGAAACCTATGCCGTTGTCCGGAGAAGCGATCCGCCTGATGAATTACATTGACGATGTCTCGGTGACCCTGCGCCGCGTGCTAGCGCTGGCTCCAACCCTTCCCGAAGAGGAGCGCACTCTGATCAGCGAGCATCTTCTCCGCTCCAAACCCAATGCGGACGACGTACTGCAGGCCCTGCAGGCCAAGTAAGGCTCCCGTGAACGTGGCCATTATCGGAGCCGGGCCTCTGGGCCGCCGGCTGGCTCTTGCAGCAGCGCGCGCCGGCTTTCGCGTGGCCCTGGAAGACGTGATGCCCGCCAACCTGCGCCATGCGAGCGAGGCGCTGCGCCAGCAACTGGGCGCGGAACTGCTGCTGGCCGCGGAAGGCGCTGTGCCTGCGGTGTCATTCGTGTCGACGGTCGAAGACGCGGTGCGTGAGGCGGACCTGGCCATCGACTGCGTGCCGGACGAACTGGAGTCGAAGCTTGAGATCTTCTGCCTGCTCGACCGCATGGCGCCGCCGCGCACCGTGCTGGTGACGCCCACAACGAGACTCTCCATTTCCGATCTGGCCGCATGCACCTATCGCGCCGGCAAGTGCGTGGCTGTTGCCGCAGAAGCGAGCGAGCTTGCGGCCAGTGAATCAGGAGAGTGGCCAGCCGCGTTGTTGCTGCGGACCGGCGCGCAGACTACGCCTGAGACGGTGGCACTGGTGGAACAATTTTGGCGCGGTCTAGGGTTCCTGCCGCGTTTTGAGCCGGACACATTCGCCTATTGATTCGGTAAGTAAATAGTGTCATGCTATCCCACCCTTGCCGTAAAAAACGCGGCAAGGATGGGGCACCCAAGGCCAGTACTTAATTACCGGATATACAACGCCGCGATTCACGGTTGTGCGGCGAGCACCCGCTCGTAGTACTCCACGTAGTGTGGCAGTACCAGCGTCGAGCAGAATCGCGTGCGCGCTGTTTGCCTCGCCTCATCGCGCATCGTTTCCAGCTTGGCCCGATCCTTGAGCAGCGCAATCGCGCCTTCCGCCATGGCCTTTACCTCGCCGACCGGAAACAGCAATCCCGAAACACCGTCGTCAATCAGCTCGGGCACGCCGCCCACGCGTGTCGCGACTGTTGGCACCTTGCAGGCCATCGCTTCAAGCGCGGCCAGCCCAAACGACTCCAGCTCGCTGGGCATCACCATCAGGTCGGCCAACGGCAGCAACTCGTTCACCCGCTCCTGCTTGCCGAGGAAGTGAATGCGATCCTGAATGCCAAGGTCGTGCGCCAGCCACTCGGCAGCTGAGCGGTCAGGGCCGTCTCCCACCAGCATCAGGCGCGCGGGCACCTGCTCTGTGACGCGCGCGAACACCTTCACCACATCGACAACGCGCTTGACCGGTCTGAAGTTTGAAAGATGGATCAGTATCGCTTCATCGGGTTTGGCGAGCCGCCTGCGTGCCTCCATGCGAGCCGACTCGTCCGCGAAAGGTTTGTAGACCTCGCAGTTGACGAAGTTGGGGATGACCTCGATGGGCCGCTCGATGCCGAAATGCTGGACGGTCTTGTCCTTCAGGTAGCTGGAAATGCTGGTGACGCCGTCGCTCTGCTGAATTGAATATCGCGTGATGGGCAGATAGCTGCGGTCCAGGCCGACCAGGGTAATGTCCGTACCGTGCAGCGTGGTGACAAAGGGCAGGCGGCGGCCGCGGGCTTCGAGCATCTGCCGCGCCAGCAGCGCGCTGACCGAATGCGGGATTGCATAGTGTACGTGCAGCAGGTCCAGGTTATTGAACTCCGCCACCTCTGCCATGCGTGAAGCCAGCGCCAGATCATAAGGGGGAAACTCAAAGAGCGGATAACTTGAGACCGGCACTTCGTGATAGAAGATGCCATCGTCGCGTCCGCTGAGCCGGAAGGGCTGCGAGTAGGAGATAAAGTGCACTTCATGCCCCGCGTTGGCGAGCTCGATGCCGAGCTCCGTGGCAACTACGCCTGAGCCGCCGTAAGTGGGATAGCAGGTGATGCCGATGCGCATGGCCGGGTGTGCTCCGCTCAGTATCTGGTCAGTGGATTGGACGTATCGTGAGGCGGGGAAGATGCAGATAGAAGATTAAACGATGGAGGCTGGTGCGAGTGAGTTGTAAGCGATGAGATCAATCGCGGGAAACTCTTTGAGCGCGTGCAGCGCATTGCGCTCAATATCGCGGGACTCGCGCAGCCGCGTGCGAATCTTTGCCAGGTCCGCGTCGTTGTATCCGGGATGCGTCACCAGCTCCCACGTACCTTCAGGCATCTGGTTGAGCAGGGCGCGCGCCGCGCTGGCGTCGAACGTGCCCGTGCCGGCCATAGCGATGGTTCCGTCCGTGGTTTTGAATCCCTGCTGCAGAATCAGCCGCCGGAAGTACGGCCCAAGACGGCGCAGCGCGATGACTTCGCCGGTGCGCATCCAGCTCGCACGCGGCGTCGCATTGACGGCCCATTCGGGCTCGAAGGGGTTCCTTACCGCGTGAATGCCCGCGGCGCTTGCGGCGCGCAGAACGGCGCGAAGCACATGCGGAAACATATGGGTATGCTTGTGCGTGTCGACGTGCGTGAGGCGAATGCCGCGTTTCTGCAGCGAAGTGATCTGCGCCGCAGCTTCTGCTTCAATCTCCGCCGCGGCAATGCGCCCGGTAAAGAGCCGCGCGAGAAATGCCCCGAGAGTCTGATGAAAGCGCCCCGTCCGCCGATCGATAAGCGACGGTATCTGGCTGGCCTGGAGAACGGGTTCGCCGTCCGCCAGCACCACATGGCAGCCCACGCCGAGAGTGGGATTGGCGCGGGCACGCTCGATCGCTTCTTCCGTAGCCGCGGCCTTCGCCATCAGTGTCGCGCTGGTCAGCACGCCGGCCTGATGCAGCTCGATAATCGCGCGATTGACTCCAGAGGTGAGTCCAAAATCATCGGCGTTGACAATCAAACGGCTCACTCGGCCAGTGTATCAACGCGGTGCGCCGTGCCTCCACGCGCAGTCTGAAGGCTGCTATCATAAGGAGAGTTTGCACGGGCCTTCCCGCCAGCACGGGGGCGGTTAGCTCAGTTGGTTAGAGCGCCTGCCTTACAAGCAGGATGTCGGGGGTTCAAGTCCCTCACCGCCCACCATTCATTTGCAGAGTCGTCGCTATGTCCAGAGTGGCATCTTCAGTTCGCGGGGTCGGATTGGACAGCCGCACGCGCTGTGTCCATTACCATTCCGCGCTGGATATCATCGCCATCCGCATGAAGTGCTGCGACACTTACTACGCCTGCAAGGATTGCCACGATGCCCTGGCCGATCACGCGATTAAAGTGTGGCCGCGCGCGGAGTGGGACCAGCTTGCCGTGCTTTGCGGCGCTTGCGGAACCGAACTCACCATCGCGGCCTACATGACCAGCGGGAACCAGTGCCCGGCCTGCGGGGCGCAGTTCAATCCAGGCTGCCAAAAGCACTACTCGTTTTACTTTGAAGTCGTGGACTGAGTGCTCCTCTGTGTGTGTGCCGCCATGAATGCACCGATGATGCCGGCGCACTCTTCCAGGAAATTCTGATCTTCCGGGCCAAAGGCCGCGGGGTCGTGGCTATCAATATCGATCTCTCCGATGATTTCTCCGTTGGCGCGGATTGGCACCACGATCTCGGAGCGCGTCTCGAGGGAGCACGCCAGATAGCGCGGATCTATCGTGACATCGTCGATGATGATCGACGAGCCTTGCGCAACAGCCGCGCCGCAGATGCCTTCCGTGACGGGGATGCGCACATGCTCTGTCGCTGCGCCACGAAACGGCCCCAACACAAGAACGCTGGAATCGTTGGGGTCAAGCATGTAGAAGCCGACCCAGTTATAGTGCGGGAGGCTCATTGCAATCAGGTTGACGGTGAATTCCTGCAACGCATCCAGGTTATGCCCGCCTGCGGAGAACCGACGAATCTCGGCAACGATCTCATGGAACACGGAACTGTCCATCTTTCTATTTTCACTCATCAAGGCCCCTTGCCGGTGAGAGTAAAGTGACTGCATGAGCTTGTACTGCGCCGTGGGTGGCGAGGATGTAGAACTCTCTGCCCAGCACATGCGCGATTTGTTGATCGAGGCCCTCACCAAGCTGGGGCCACGCAGCCGTGTGCTGGCGGTGCCGCCGGATATGACACGCTTTCACTCGCAGGCTGGACGGCTGACGGAATTTGCATGGCAGTTCTACGGAGACAAGCTGCAGGCAGTGCTGCCCGCGCTGGGCACGCATGCGCCGATGCGGGCGGCGCAGATTACGAAGATGTTCGGCGATGTGCCGCAGGCGCTGTTTCACGATCACAACTGGCGCACGGACGTCGAGACCATCGGCGAGGTTCCGCCGGAGTTTATTCGCGAGCAGTCTGAGGGCAAGCTGAGCTTTGCGTGGCCTGCGCAGGTGAACAAGCTGCTGCTTCATGGCGGCTTCGATCTGATTCTCTCCATTGGCCAGGTGGTGCCGCATGAAGTGATCGGCATGGCCAACTACAACAAGAACATTCTGATCGGTACGGGCGGCCGCGAGAGCATCAATCGCAGCCACTATCTGGGCGCCGTTTATGGCATGGAGCGCATCATGGGCCGCGCGGACACACCTGTGCGCGCGGTGCTGAACTATGCGGCCGATCATTTTCTGGGCGAGCTGCCGATTGTGTATGTGCTCACGGTGGTGGGCCGCAAGAGCGATGGCGGACTTGCGGTTCGCGGGTTGTTTGTTGGCGACGATGTGGAGTGCTTTCATCGCGCGGCGGAGCTGAGCCTGAAGGTGAACTTCGAGATGGTTGCCGAGCCGATCAGGAAAGCGGTGGTGTATCTCGATCCGCGCGAGTTTCATTCGACGTGGCTGGGAAACAAGGCCGTCTACCGAACCCGGATGGCGCTGGCTGATGACGCTGAACTGATTATTCTTGCGCCCGGCGTGAAGGAGTTCGGCGAGGACAAGACGATTGATGCGCTGATTCGCAAGTACGGCTATCGCGGCACGCCGGCTACGCTGGCCGCGGTTGAGGCCAACGCCGACCTGGCCGCGGACTTGAGTGCCGCGGCCCATCTGATTCATGCTTCGTCGGAGGGCAGGTTCAGGATTACCTGGTGCCCTGGTCGGTTGAGCAGGGATGAGGTCGAAGGCGTCGGCTTCGATTATGCGGAGTTATCCACGATGCTCGCGAAGTACGATCCGGCGAAGCTGAGCCACGGACCGAATATGGTGGATGGCGAGGAGGTCTTCTTCATTGCGAATCCGGGGCTTGGGCTCTGGGCGCATGGGTCGAGAATCGGAAGCGTTAAGAGCTAGGAGCGCCCGAGTTGAGAAAATTTACTTCGACGGTGATCTTCGCTGGCACAGGCTCTCCGTCCTTCATCGCCGGCTTATATCGGTAACTGCGCACCCTTTGAGTGGCACTTTCATCAAGCCCGTAGCCTAATGAATTAAGCAGTTTCACGTTGTGTGGTATCCCCTGGGAATCTACGATGACTGAGAAAACACATGTGCCGCTAATCCGTTTCAGAATTGCTTCGTCTGTGAAGTCGATATTCCCGAGCTTAAGTTTAAGTCGCACCGGTGGTGTGACGCTGCCACCTGGTTTGTAAATCTGTGCCGTGCCGTTTTCCAACTCCTCAGAAGTTACGGGAGTTGCCAGGATAGTTCTTACTGGTTCGCGTTGAATGTTTGAGAATGATTGTTCAGCCTTGGAGCGGAGCCGCAACTTATAGGCGTTCTTTCCGTGGCGATCCGAACGCTCGGTCAGGCAGGTTTGAATGACCAGTTCGTCCCTTTGCGCAACGACGACCGTACTTCCGTTTAGCGTTCCCGGCTTGAAGCGGTCCTCGGCGAGAATGCGAAGAGCGAAGCGATCGAGATCCGAGCCGAGCGGTTGATCGAAGGTGATATTTCGCGGCACGCCTTCCGTATCGACCACAAAGAAGAGTGAGACGGTGCCATCCTCTTTGCTCACGCACTTGCCTGTCGGAGGGGGCTCCAGCGTGCTGGGTATTAACTGAGGCAGGGAGAGACCAGCGCCGCTTGAGTAAACCGTGACCGCAGGCTCGTTCCCCTGAGATTGGTCTTTTGTTGCGAGGTCCTGCGATTGAGCTACAGCCTCGACGCACGCTACTAGAAGAACCGCCATCCATCGATGTTGCACAGGAGTCCCTCGGGAAGTCACAAACAACGTATCACACAATCCCTAATTCTCGCAGGAGAAATGCGTAGTCGAAGGCGATTTCCTTGAGATAGTCGTAGCGGCCGCTGGCGCCGCCGTGGCCGGCCTGCATGTTGGTGACAAGCAGCAGCGGATGCGCGTTCTGCTTGAGGGTGCGCAGCTTGGCGACGTACTTTGCCGGCTCCCAGTACATGACCTGGCTGTCATAGAGTGAGGTCTTGACCAGGGTGGCCGGATAACTTGCCGGCTTCAGGTTGTCATAGGGCGAGTAACTCAGCATATAACTGAAGTACGGCTCCTCGTTGGGATTGCCCCACTCCTCGTACTCGGGGACGGTGAGCGGGAGCGAGGCGTCGAGCATGGTGTTCATCACATCGACGAAGGGGACGTGCGAGAGGACGGCGCGCGCGAGGCTGGGCGCAAGGTTGGTGACGGCGCCCATGAGCAGGCCGCCGGCGGAGCCGCCTTCGATGGCGACGCGGGCGGGGTCGCCGTAGCCGGAACGCGTGAGCTGTTCCACGCAGGCGATGAAGTCGGTGAAGGTGTTGCGCTTGACGAGCATCTTGCCGGCGTCGTGCCAGGTTTCGCCCAGGTCGCCGCCTCCGCGGATGTGCGCGTAGGCCATGACGACGCCGCGATCGAGCAGGCTGAGGCGGCTCGCGTTGAAGCCGACGGGCAGCGCGTAACCATAGGAGCCGTAGCCGTAGACGTAGAGCGGATTGCTGCCCGGCGCACGTGTGCTCTTCCTATATACGAGCGAGATGGGAACCTGGGTGCCGTCGGGCGCGGTGGCGTGGATGCGCTCGCTGGCGTAGAGGGTGCGATCAAAGCCGCCGGGGATTTCGACCTGCTTGAGCAGCTTGGATGCGCCGGTGGCGAGGTCGTACTCGTAGACCGAGCTGGGTGTGACGAGTGACTGGTAGCCGTAGCGATAGGTCGTTGCGTCGAAGATGCGGTTGGTGCCCGCGTGCGCGCTGTAGGCGGGTTCGGGGAAGGTGATCTCGCGGGTCTGCGTGGCGGCGGAGCCCTCGCCGGAGAACTGCCAGAGGCGCAGGCGCGGCAGGCCGTCTTCGCGCTCGGCGGCGAAGAAGAAGCTGGAGAATAGGTCGATGTCTTCAAGCATGACGGCGTCGCGGTGCGGGATGAGCTCGGTCCAGTGGTCGCGGCCGGGCGTGGCGAGGGGCGCGGTGACGAGGCGGAAGTTGCGGCCGCGGTCGTTGGTGCGGATGTACCAGAGGCCGTTGCGATGGTCGATCGAATACTCCTGATCGTCGATGCGCGGGGCGACGAGGGTGAAGCTGCCCGCGGGCCGATCGGCGGCGAGGAACCAGCTCTCGCTGGTGATGTGGCTGGCGGACTCCATGACGAGGAACTTGCCGTCGCGGGTGCGGCCGGCGGCGAGGTTGAAGCGCTCGTCGTCGTCCTGATAGATGAGTGTGGCTGCGGCGAACGGTTTGGTGCGGTCGTGACGGAAGAGCTGGAACTGGCGCTTTTGTTCTTCGTCTTCGACGGTGTAGAAGAGCGTGGTGTTGTCGGCGGCCCAGACTACGGAGCCGGTTCGCTGGACGGAATCGGCGAGGGTTTCGCCGGTTGCGAGGTCTTTGATGTGCAGGGTGTACTGGCGGAAGCCGGTGGTGTCGGTCGAGTAGGCGAGCCAGCGGCCGTCGTCGCTGACGTCAAAGGCGCCGATGGCGAAGAAGGCGTTGCCCTGGGCTAGCTGGTTGCCGTCGAGGAGGACTTCTTCTGCGGCGTTGACGTCGGGCGCTTCGCTTCCGCCGCGCTTGCGGCAGTGGATGGCGTACTGCTGGCCCTCTTCGGTGCGGGTGTAGTACCACCAGGCGCCGTCGCGGAAGGGAACGGAGACGTCGGTCTGCTTGATGTGGCTGAGCATCTCGTCGTAGAGCTGGGCGCGGAGCGGGGCGAGCGCGGCGGTGTTGGCTTCGGCGTAGGCGTTCTCGGCCTGGAGGTAGGCGATGACCTCGGGATTGTCCTTGTCGCGGAGCCAGGCGTAGTCGTCGACGAGGGTTTGGCCGTGGAGTTTGGTTTCGGTGTGGATTTTGCGGGCGATAGGCGGCTGCGTGGGATCGGTCATGGCTGCTTTTAGTGTAACGGGCAACCGAAAAAGGCGAAAAGACGGTGGATTTTATAGGGGGTGGGGGGGTGTCTTTTGGTTTTTAAGTTATTTGGAATCAGTGATCATTTGTTGGATGCGGGCAAAAAGGCGAAGATTTGACAAAGACAGCCTCGTAGATGTGCCAGCTTGAAGCGAAACGTGCCTCAGGGGCTTCTATGAGACGGCTGTTTGGGTCAAGGTGTTTTTGTTTTTTCATTCATTGGCGTTTTTGTTTTT
>DASQSP010000018.1:0-10192 GCA_035642355.1 Occallatibacter sp. | reverse complement strand
GGGACCGCCGCCGATGCAGGCTACCTGCAATTGGCGCGAGCCCGGCGGCGCGGTTACCGGCGTCTCGCCGGATGCATGAAAAGCCTCCATGGCGTGGCGCTGCAACTGCCCGATGCGGATGGGATGGCGGCCCTGGCGATGAATGACGCATGCGCCCTGGCACAGCACATCTACCGGACAGGCCTTGGCGCAACTGCCGCCGAGTATGTTGGCGTCGAGAATGCGCAGCGCGGAGCCGCGCAGATTGCCGGTGGCGATGCGCTTGATGAAGCCGGGAACGTCGATGTGGGTGGGGCAGGCGACCGTGCAGGGCGCGTCGAAACAGTAGAGACAGCGATCCGCCTCGATGGTGGCGGCCTGCGGCGAGAGCGGCGCTCTGAGCTCGCTGAAGCGTGCGCGGAGTTGCGGATCGTCGGGTAGGGTTGCGCTGCTCATGCGGACCTCGGTGAAGATACTGGTTCGGCGTCACCCCGGAAACATGAATCAGATACAGCAGTCGAAACAGGTGCTACGAAGCGACCAGCGGCCCATACTGATCCGGGCGACGGTCGCGGAAAAACTGCCAGGTGCGGCGGACCTCGGCGATCTCGTCGAGATCGAGGCCAGCGGTGAGCACTTCATCCTTGTCGCGCGAGGCCTGAGCGATGATTTGGCCGCGGGGATTGGCGAAGTAGCTCGAGCCGTAAAACTCGCCGATGTTCCACGGCGGCTCAGTGCCGACGCGATTGATGGCGGCGATGAAGTAGCCGTTGGCGGCGGCGTGCGCGGGCTGCTCCAATTTCCAAAGGTATTCGCTGAGGCCCGCGACGGTGGCAGACGGATTGAAGACGATCTCCGCGCCGTTGAGGCCGAGGCAGCGCGCGCCCTCGGGAAAGTGGCGGTCATAACAGATATAGACGCCGATTTTGGCGAATCCGAGATCGAAGACCGGATAGCCGAGATTGCCGGGGCGGAAGTAGAACTTCTCCCAGAAGCCCGGCGCGACGTGCGGGATATGGGACTTGCGATATTTTCCGAGATACAAGCCATCCTTATTGAGGACGGCGGCGGTGTTGTAGAAGATGCCTTCCTGCTCGATCTCGTAGACGGGCACGATCATGGCGATGCCGAGCTCTCTGGCGAGCGCCTGCATCAGCTTGACGGTGGGCCCATCGGGAACGCGCTCGGTGGTGTCGTACCACTTGGTGGATTGCTCGGCGCAGAAGTAGGGGCTGTTGAAGATCTCCTGCAGGCAGACGATCTGGGCGCCGGCGGCGGCGGCCTGGCGAATGAGCACGAGATGCTTCTCGATCATGGCCTGCTTCTGCGCGGCCAACGGCTCAGTGGCCGGCAGCGCGTTGGAGGCCTGAATGATGGAACAGCGCACGATGCGCGGCATAGCGATGCGGCTCCCCCTCGAAACGTGCTGGTCTATGAAAGTAAAGCATCGCTGCGCGATGAGCAAGGGCTTGCTGCACGCGGGCTGCGATTGCGACCACGAAATCAGTATTCGATCTTGCTGGGGGCCGCGATCCATGCGGCGAAGCTGGCCCAGGCTTCGTCGGCGAGAAGCTGCTGCGCGGGCAATGCGCGGCCGGCCTGATCTTTACGGAACTCGGCGTAGAGAAAGGCGTCGTCAAAGCCGGCGCGCGCGGCATCGGCTGCGCCACATCCATAGTAGACAGCGTCAAGTCGCGCCCAGTAGCAGGCGGCCAGGCACATGGGGCACGGCTCGCAACTGGTGTAGAGCTGGCAACCGGCGAGCGTGAAGCTGTCGAGCACTTTGCAGGCGGCGCGGATGGCGTTGACCTCGCCGTGCGCGGTGGGATCGTGCGTGGCGGTGACACTGTTGGCGCCCTCGCCGACGATCTGGCCGTTGCGTACCACTACAGCGGCGAAGGGTCCGCCTTCGCCAGTGACGACGTTCTGCGTGGCGAGCGCGATGGCGCGGCGCAGAAACGCGGGATTTGGTTGGCTGTTGCTCAACGCTGGCTCGTCTCTTCACGGCGAAGATCGCGAATCACAGACAGTATGGCACAGGCCTTCCGAGCAACTCGGGCACGCACATCGACGAGCCGCGCGGCTGCATTTAAGCGATGATCGAGGACTAGATGAGCCAATCCAGATCTTCAGGAGAATCGATGTCGATTTCGCCCCCCGCGAAGGGGATCGAGACCAACGGGCACAGCGGTTTGATGAGCAAGGCGCGGGCGCCCTTGTCTCCCTTGAGCGCCAGCAGTGCGTCGAACACGGCCCGCGGAAAAACAGCAGGGATGCCGAGCGCGTCTGCGTAGAACGAGGCAGCGATAGCAGGCTGCGGCTGCGTTGAAAAAGCCTCAAGCAGCGTGCGCAGGTGCGCCGCGGTCAGCCGCGGCTGGTCGCAGGCCATGAGCAGCGCTCCGGTGGATTGGGGTGCACGCGCGTCCAGCTCGCGCAGGCCCGCGTGAATGGATGAAGCCATGCCCTGCTGCCACTGGCTATTGAAGGCGGGGAAGGCGTTTTTGAATGAAACGGCCGCGCTGATGCCTGCGAAGTGCGCGCCCAGCACGGCGATCACGGGCTCTGCGGCGGCCTCGCTGGCCAGTCGTATCGCGCGCGCGAGCAGGACTTCGCCCCGCACGGTGACGAGTTGCTTGGGCTGGCCAAGGCGGCGGCTCGCGCCCGCGGCAAGAATGACGGCGGCGACAGGCATGAGCGCAAGTGTACCGCGCGTTGCGCACAAGACCGCGCTCGCAGCGGATTAAGGCTGGCCTTCAGTCTCCGGCTGCAGCAGCAGAAGCAACACGATGCCGACTACGGCAAACGTGCGGAAGGCCGCCTCCTGCCCATTCCACGCGTGCGACTGCCACATGAGGAACCACTCCGCGCCCACGGAAAGAAATGCGACGAGCCACATCAGCATCGAAAGCGTGAGCGCCATGACGGCGACGGCCTTGGCCTTGTGAAACGCCGCCGCAGGGCCGCGCAGCGCGCCGAAGAGACGCGCGGCGCCCCACCACAGCAGCATCGTGGTCACGCTCTCCCACGCGATGATGGAGAGATAGAACGCGAGTTGCAGGCCCGGCGAGGTGAGCGCGCGACCCATGCCGCGATTGCCGGGGAAGGTCGAGTCCATCGACAGCACATGCTTCACGAACGCGTAGTTCGAGTCGAAGTCGGTGAGGTTGTTGAAGACCACAAGCGTGTAGAAGAGGGCTATGCCCGCCACCAGCAGCAGTTTGGACGCGCGAACAATCAAGGCGATGAACCTCGGCGGGATTGGACAGCGAGCGCGTGCGCCAAGAAACGCGCGCGACGCGGGCTTGCGCTCATCCTAGAGTATTTTTCGGAATCCATATGCACTTTTGAGAGCATCGGAAGGCGGTTTTTTCTTGTTGAAAAAGCCGCTTAGATGCCATGGTTTCAGTCTACGGCAATTCCGAAAATGCTATACCCTGCGCGTGAGAGAAATCCAACGAATTCCCGCGCTACGCGCGAATGGAAACGACCGCCAACACGTCCGACGAAGAAAGTCTGGCGGCGCTTTTACTGGCGCTGCCTTGTTATGCGTTGCGGGGTGCGAATTGCGTGAGCCGATTCGAACGGCGGCCAGGTAAAGCGGAGCACGACGGCGGCCGATGATCTCCCTATTGACCGCACAAAGACTGTTGCGCTTGCGGGGCTCATCAGGATGGGAGACGCGGAGTTAGTCGACGTGCTCGATGTGAATGTGCTGGCCCGCGCGGCACGGGGCATTTTGCAGGCCCATGTTGCACCTTTTCAGGGTAGATGCCCGGTTTAGCTCAGACATTGAGCAAAAATCCTTAGGCGAACCTTATCCTGTCGACCGTATTCTTGCAATCACCCACAGGATGCAACGCTGAGCCCCCAAGCGACGAATTTGGTTCGTGGCGGCGCTTTCGTTTTTCTCTTCCCCTCTTTTCGGGATCCAGAATCACACGAGTATTTGGCACCAGTCCGCGGCATTTATTGAAAAGCCGCAGCGGGCGATCTCCATTTTCCGAGGCCGTTCCACTTGAGGTATTCCATGCGTGTGTTCTCGAATCCGCTTCCCAGGCTGCTGGCTGTTACGGCAGCCTTTGCGCTGTGCGGTTCACTCGCCGTGGCACAGCAGACGCTCGGCGGCGTTACCGGTGACGTGACGGACCCCGCGGGGAGCATGATTCCCAATGCCACGGTGACCGTGACGGACGAGGCAACCGCACTTACGCGATCGACAACGACCAACGGCACCGGCGTGTACGCGTTTGTGAACCTGCCCATCGGCGCGTACACGGTGAGCTACGCCGCGGACGGATTTGAAACGCAGAAGACGCCGCACATCACGGTGCAGGGCAACCGCACCGCGACCCTGGATGCGCAGTTGAAGATTGCCGCGGCCGCAGGTCAGACCATCGAGGTGGACGCGACGCCGCTGCTGAACGCCGTGGACACCACGAACGGCTATGTGCTCGACAAGGCGCAGATTGAATCCGTGCCGCTGGCGACGGGCAGCTTTACCGGTCTGGCCGTGCAGTCGGCGGGCGTCAACGCGGAGCTCTCCGGCGGCACGGGCGCCAACTCCGGCCTGGGCAACGCGCCGATCTGGTCGAACGGCCAGCGCGACACATCGAATAGTTTTTTGATCAACGGCGTGGACGCGAGCAACCTGTTCAACGGCAAGAGCACCAGCCAGGTGCCTTCGGCGCGCGTCATCAACTCGACCGGGGTTTCCTCGAGCACCGGCGCGGGCGGCGTAATCCAGACGCTGGCGTCGATTTACCTTTCCATCGGCAATGCCATTCCCACGCCGGCTCCGGAGACGCTCGCCGAGGTGCGCGTGAACGCCTCGCTGTATGACGCCACGCAGGGATCCACTTCAGGCGCGCACATCGACTTGAGCACCGCATCCGGCACTAATACCTTCCATGGAACGGCCTACGCGCACCGCGGCACCAACGCGCTGAACGCCGCGCCCTTCTTCTTCAACCAGGACGCGGATATTCCCGTCGAGAACAAGAACCCGCAACTGCACCGCTACACCGTGGGCGGAACCTTTGGCGGGCCGATCATCAAGGACAAGCTGTTCGGGTTCATCTCCTACCAGCACCTGCATGTCTCGGACGACGAGATCGGCGACTCGGTGCTCGACGTGCCAGTGGGCCTGAGCGACGACCGCTCGGCTGCGGCGCTGGCCAACTTGAGCAACAACTCGTTCTGCACCCCCGCTGACGAGGCGGCATTCGGTTGCACGCCGATCGGGTCTTCCGCCCAGATTGATCCAACCGCGCTGGCGCTGTTCAACTCACCGGCGCTGCCGGGTGAGCCCGGCAAATATCTCATCCCCGACGACGCGCTTTCTTCCCTGGGTCTGACGCCTTCCGTGCAGCACATCGACAACGCCTTCCTGCCCGGTACCGGCCGCTTTACGGCGGACATGGCGGTGGCCGACGTGGACTACAATGCGACATCAAAGGACACGCTGGCGCTCAAATACTTCTACCAGCACGATCCGGCCATCGCGCCGTACTCGTACTCGAGCGTTCCCGGCTTCAGCGAGCATCTGGACTCGGGTGCGCAGGTGATCTCGATCAACAACAGCTACCTGGTGAAGCCGACCCTGAGCACCTCGGAGACCTTCGGCTTCATCCGCGAAAAGATCTTCGGCACCAACGAGCAGCCCTTCGGGCCGGGCTCGATTCCCGGCGGCTCGGCGCCCAGCGGCTCGATCAATGCCTTCGGCTCAACTTACTTTCCCGGTGTGTCGGTCTATAACGTGCTGGGCGACTACCAGCCGGAGGGAACCTCGACTGCGATCCTGAACATCGGGCCCAACGCCGAAGGGCAGGCGCCAAACACCGGCGTCTTCCAGAACCGCTGGGCGCCCTCGGGCAACGCAATCTGGACGCTGGGCAAGCATACGTTGAGCTTTGGCGGGAGCTACAGCTACACCCAGCTCAATACCATTGACAAGCGCACCGGCAAGGGCACGGTGGCCACGGACGACTTCAGCCAGGCGATTCAGGGCCTGGTCACGCCGGGCAGCTCGAGCACCGGCTTTTACGTCAGCTCGTTTTTGCAGGGCGACGCCAGCCGCTATTACCGCTCCAATCAGCTCGGCACATTCTTGCAGGACAAGTGGCAGATCATGCCCTCGCTTTCGCTGACCGGGGGCGTGCGCTACGACTGGAATGGCGGCCTGACCGAGAAGTACGGGAGGCTGTTCAACTTCGATCCTTCCGCCTACAGCTACAACTCGGGATCCGACGCCATCGAGAACTCCGGCCTGATTATCGCCGGCAACAATACCAACGGAACCCAGGGCGTGAGCCCCACCACGCTGACCGGACGGCAATGGGGCATTGCGCCGCGCGTGGGCGCGGCCTGGCAGCCCGGCTTGTTTCATAACAAGGTCGTGATCCGCGGCGGCGGGGGCATCTACTACGATCGCGGCGAGCTGTTCAGCTACTTCTCGCCCGGCTACGCCATCGGCACCGTCACCGGCGGTCCCTTCGGCGTCAACCAGCAGTTGCCCTTCGTCAACGCCTCGAGCTGCCCCATTGCCAGCCGCTATCTCTACAACGGCTACATCACGACCTGCGGCGGCACCGACGCCGAGGGCAACCTCGAGAACCCCTACGGCACGAGTCCGGAGTTTGCGGCGCCGACCAACCCCAAGGCGTCGGACCTGGCCAGCGCCCTGCCCAATGCCGCGAGCATCCTGAACTTCGGCCAGCCCATCTCGCTGGGCGTCTACGACCGCGCCAACAAGCTGCCCTATACCTTCAACTACACGCTCGACGTGCAGTGGCAGCCGCGCAACGACCTGGCCATTGAAGTTGGCTACGTGGGCAACCGCGGACGCCATCAGGTGATTCCAGTGCCGTTTAACCAGCCGGCGATCGCCTCGCCCTCAAGCCCGACCCTGGCCGGCAGCCCCAACCAGCAGAACTACACCTATGGCTACACGGTGAGCCAGCCGGACTTCGGACCGCCGCTGACTCTCGCCGACGGCACGCCCTACCTTTCCAACTTCGAAGGCGGCAACGTCGACCTGCGCGTGCCCTACATCGGCTACGCGGCGGAATCGATCTCCTACCGCGCCGCCGGCGTTGACGCCTATGACGCGCTGCAGGTGCATGTGGACAAGCGCATCAGCCACGGTGTCCAGGTAAGCGCCTCTTACACCTGGTCTCACACGCTGGACGAGCAGAGCGGGCTGGGCCTGTTCTACAACGGCAACAACCCGCTCAATCTGCGCAGCTCCTACGGCTCGGCGGACTTCGACCGCACCCATGTGGTGGACATCAACTACGTCTTCCAGGAGCCGAAGCTGGGGCGCGACTCCACGATTGTGGGCAAGGTTGTCAATGGATGGTCGCTGGTGGGCCTGACGGTTCTGCAGAGCGGCCAGCCTTTCAGCGTGATCGACTTCTCCGGCGCGGTGGGCAGCATCTACTACTCCACGGCGGACGGCATTACCAACCCGATTGTTCCGCTGGCCAATGGCTGCAGCGCCAAGAGAGCAACCACCGGCCACTCCGGCGCTTTCACGGTGGCGCCGTTCAACTCTGCTCCCGCTCTCGACCCGGACTGCTTCTCCCCGCCGCTGCTGGCGGCCGGGGGACTGGGCGGCGCGATTCCCGCCAGCGATCCCTACGAGACCGGCTTTGCCACAGGCCAGCGCAACATCTTCCGCCAGGCTGCGCAAAAGCGGGCAGATATCTCGTTGGTTAAAATGACCAGCATCACCGAACGCTATAGCCTGAAGTACACCTTCGACGTGTACAACCTGACCAACACCAGCAGCTTCGACCTGCCAGGCAACGCGGTCTCGCAAAACGAGAACTTCAACGCCTTCCCCACGACCGGCACAACCGTGCTGCCCACGGGCTGCAATGCCACTGGCGTGCAAACCAACTCCAGTTTCTACAACTGCCCCGGCGGCCTGGGCATTGTGGCGCACACCATCGGCAGCCCGCGCCAGATTCAGATGTCGCTGCAGTTCAAGTTCTGAATCTGCGCCCGGACGGCTTTCTTTCGCTGTGCCGCGATGTCGAAGTGATGCCTCGCGGCGCAGCCACGCCCTACAATCGCAGTATGAATCAGCTTTCATGGACGGTGCGCGGCCTGCGCGATGCGCTTGAGCGTGGGTCTGTTCGGCCCGCCGCGCTGGCGGAACAAGCATTGGCGCGGGTGAACGGCAGTGCGAGCCGCAACACGTATCTGTGGCGCAATCCGGCATGGACGATGGCCGAGGCCGCGCGCGCAGAAGCGATGCCGCGCGAAGCGAGACACAGCCCGCTTTGGGGGCTTCCTGTTTCGGTGAAAGACTGCTTCGATCTTGCGGGCGCGCCCACCACCTGCGGCGTGCGCTTCTATCGCGACCTGAACGGAGCGGCAACGCGCGACTCCTGGCTGGTGGAGCATCTGCGCGCGGCCGGCGCGGTGATTACCGGAAAAACGCATCTTCACCCGCTGGCCTACGGCATCACCGGCGAGAATCCCGAGTTCGGCGACTGCGTGCAGCCGGGAAATCCCGGCGCGCTCACGGGCGGCTCCTCGAGCGGCGCGGCGGCCAGCGTGCTGGAAGGCTCGGCAGTCGCGGCGATCGGCACCGATACCGGCGGCTCGGTGCGCGCGCCCGCTGCGTTGTGCGGTCTGGTGGGCTATCGCGCATCGCTCGGTCGTGGGGATTGGCGAGGCGCGGGTCATCTGGCGCAGTCCTTTGACACCCTGGGCTGGCTGTTTCGCGACCTTGAAGATGCGCCCCTGCTGGGCAGCGTGTTTGCGCCGGAACAGGTTGAAGCACGCGCGCCCTTCACGCGCTTTGCGGTGATTGACGCGAGCCTTCTGCACGACTGCGAGCCGGAGATCATCGATGCGCTGCACGCAGCGGCGGCGGAACTTGAGCAATGCGGGCTGGCACGCGCTACGTTTGACGCGACGTGGTGGGCCGACTCCTTCGAAATCTTTGCGCCCATCCAGGCGTGGGAGGCAGCGCGGATTCACGCGGGCCACTTCGGGCATTTCCAGCCCGCGATTCGCGAGCGATTGGAGGGTGGCGCGCGCATCACCGACGCGGAGATCGCGGCGTTGCGCGCGCGCCATGCGGAGTTCCGCGCCCGCGTCGATGCCATGCTCGACGAACATCAGCTCCTGCTGATGCCGGCGACCCCGGTGCGGCAGTTTACCGCTGGCGCGGACCACAGCCAGGCCCGCGCGCGGGCGCTGCGTTACACCTCGCCCTTCAGCCTCGCGGGCGTGCCGGTGGTCACCGTGCCCTGCGCCGTGGGAGGCATGCAACTGGCCGCCGCGCGCGGCGCGGACGAGACACTGTTGCAGCTCGTGGCGGGGCTGGGAGCGCACCGCAGGGCCATCGAGCACACATGATTGGTTAAGTGCGAACGCTGCGCAGATCATTGCCACAGAACGTCATAACTTGCCGAGCATCGCGCAGCAGGGGCCTTCAATCCCGTGTTCAATACCAAACGACTATGGTATTTGGCGGTATTTGATGGTATTCTTTGCGTGGAGGCTTTGTGGCTTAGGCTGCATTGCCTTTTCTATTTACTGCTTAATTCTCTTCCGCCACAGGCCCAGCCGGATTGGTGCCGTCCTCTCGCTCTTCGCGCGAACGTAGGTCATGGATGTAAGACAAACTCCAGATCGCAAAGTTTGGATTTCCATGTAACTCCCGTACGCTCCTGTGACGAAGTTGAAGGACTCGCTGCGCAACGGGAAGCAACTCATTTCTGGCAGGTAACTCCATATTCTGAAAGCGAACTCCCCACGATATTATGTAAGCCACGAGGTCTGCCAACTGAATGCCCGTTGTGAGATCGCTGTGTACGAAGAATGGCTCGGGAAGTATCTGCCCAGAACGATGTTTGCCCCGAACCGTGTTCTTGAAATAACGATCCATCTGCTCGACCAATAGATGACTTTGCACCTTGTCCAATTCATCGAATACAACAATCCCATACGAGCTTGGACCGAGATCTTCGAGATAATAGAAAAACCTCTCGAACAGATAAGCATAGTCTTTGCGCAAATGTCCCGGTGCAGCCTCTGGAGAACTCTTTGAAACCACGCTAGGGCGTGTTCACACTAACCTCAGTGCTTCGACGATGAGTGCGAAGTTGAGGAAGGCGAGGAAGACGACGTCTAGCTTTTCGAATCGTGAGAAGATGCGTCGGAAGCCCTTGAGCCTTCTGAAGAGCCGTTCGATTTC
>DASQSP010000017.1:0-4170 GCA_035642355.1 Occallatibacter sp. | reverse complement strand
TGTGGTTTCCCACCGTGCCTCAATGGCTGCTCGTGGTCGCCGTCTCGTTGCTCCTGATCGCCATCAACGCCATGCAGGTCGGAAGCTTCGCCGAGTTCGAATACTGGTTCGCCATCCTCAAGGTCGTCGCCATCGCGGCTTTCGTAGTGATCGGCATCGGCCTCATCGTCGGCTTCGGACCCGCCAAACCGATGGGCCTTTCCAACCTGACCGGCCATGGTGGACTTCTACCCCATGGGATGAAGGGCGTTTGGCTGGCCATGAGTCTCACGCTCACCAGCTATATGGGTATCGAGATCATCGGCGTTACGGCCGGTGAGGCGCACCAGCCTGCGAAGACCATTCCCCGCGCCATGCGCACTGTCGTCGCCCGGCTCATCCTCTGCTATGTGTTGTCGATCACTGTGATGCTGGCGATGACACCCTGGGACAAGATGAGCAGCGGGCTCACCGGCAGTCCATTTGTATTCGCCTTCCGCAGCGTGGGGATACCGTATGCCGCGGGCATCATGAATCTGGTAGTCATCGCCGCCGCTCTCTCCAGCGCGAATACCAATCTCTACCTCACCAGCCGGACTCTGTATTCGTTGTCACGCGACGGCTATCTGCCGCGGGCGCTCGGGCGTCTCGGCCGCAACGGCGTTCCCTACCTGGCCCTGCTGCTGTCGACCGCGGGAATGGTTGCCGCCATCCTGCTGGCGATCTTCGTTCCAAGCCGCGCCTTCCTATCGCTCTACGGCATTGCGGTGGCGGGAATGTTCTTCGTATGGATTGTCGTCCTGCTGGCCCATCTTTCGTTCCGTAAGGTACTGGGGCCGGCGCGCATCGCGGCCCTGCCCATCCACCTGCCATTTTCTCCGTACGCGCAGATCGTCGCTTTAGCCGCGATCGCCGCTATCGCGGGCAGCACGTTCTTTGTGGAGAGCCTGCGCAACTCGGTCCCGGAATTCCTGTTGTTCCTGCTCCTCATCACCGCGTTTCAGCCCGGAGCTTCGGCGAAAGCGCGTAGCCTGGCACACCGGCTGCGCCAACGCCGCATGAAACGGCCGTAGTGGAAACGCGGAAGAGGAACCGCGGCCAGTGCAGCCTCGCAGAATCTCCTGATATGGCTTTGCTGACGCCGGCGCTACTGCTGGAGCTGCCTGATCGAGTTCGACGAGAAGTAACGACCGCGATGCAGCGAAGGCCAGAAGCAGACACCTAGACGAACAAATCCTTAGACAAAGAGATCCTTGTCGGCGGCGGAGTGGGTGGGCTGGGTGCGCGGCGGCGGAGTCCCTGCGCGCAGCGTTCCGGTGGCGGCGCGGAAGAAGGCGACGATGCCGGAGATTTGGCGCAGGGGTGCGGCGACAGCGTCGGTGACGATGGCGCCGGCGCGGTCCACGGTGTCGAGCACGCCCGAGAGCATCGCGTCGAGGCGGCTGGTCTGGCGCTGCACGCGGCCCAGGATTTCGACCGCCTGGGTCTGCATCTCGGCGCTCTGCACGCGCAGGCCCTGCACCATCTGGGCGAGGTCGGCGGTGACGGATTCGATTTTGGGGCCGACGCGGGTGAGGAATTCGCGGGCATCGGTGGCTACCGGCGTCACCACGGCGCGCAGCTCAGCCATCTCGTCCTGAACGGACTTGGACGCTTTGCGCACGGAGAAGTAAAGCGCCAGCAGGACGAAGGACTGGAGCAGCACGGCTGCGCCGGTCAAGGCGACAAAGACGATCAGAAGCGTTTCCGTGTTGACGTTCGACATGGGTTGATCTCGCGCCGCGCCGCGGCTGTTATTCCGCGGTGTCGGTTGCAGCGGTCTTGTAGGCCTCGCGCCCGGCATCCACGGCAGCAGCCACGCGGGTGCTCTGGTCATTCACCAGGCTCTTGCCGCGCTCCACAAACTCCGACCACTGGGAGCGTCCGCGGTCCACGTACTCGCGGCCGCGATCCACATACTCACCGACCTGCGCCTTGCCACGGTCCACATATTCGCCCATCTGCTGGGCCGCCTCACGGCTCCTGGCCTTGAGATACTCGCTGCTTTCGCGCGCGGTGTTGGCAAGGTCTTCGCGGGTTTCGCGGCCGCTCTTGGGCGCATAGAGAATGCCCACCAGCGCACCCACGCCGAGCCCCGCGATAAACCAAGCCAGTCCTGTTGCTTTATTGTCGTCTGCCATGACTATGTATCTCCTTTCAACCGTTAAAGAACGCCTGAGCGTACCAGATTCCATGGTACGCCGCAAATCCTGCCACGCACCGCCTTTCGCAGCCAACGCAGCGGAATCGGGGCGCATTTGAGACGCCGCGCAGCAACGGCAGCAACATCGCCTAGCGCGCCTCTCTTCTGATTAGAAGCCCGCATCGTCGATTTCGCTGCACGGGATTTCGCTGTACGGGAAGGATCAACTCCCGTTGGAGCCGGAAAGTACGTCTAGTGGGGCAGCAGGCCGCGGGCGATGGCGTCGAGCATGCCGTTGAGAAAGTTGATGGACTCCGGGGCGGAGTAGCGGCGGCCGATCTCGAGCGCCTCATTGATGACGATGGGGAACGGCGTGCCCTTGAAGCCGATCATTTCGCCGACGGCCATGCGCAGCAGGTTGCGATCGACGGCCGGCATGCGCTCCAGCCGCCAGTGTTTGGAGTTGGCGGCGATGAGTTCGTCGATCTGTTCGATGTTGGCCGTGGCCACGCGGAAGAGGTCTTCGGCAAAGCCGCGGGTCTCGAGCTCGACCTCGTCGCCGGCCTTCCAGAAGGTGGCGCGCACCTGGTCGGGGGTCTGCTTGCCCACGTCGGATTGAAAGAGCATCTGCATGGCGAGTTCGCGGCCCTTGCGCCGCGTGCCGGCGGTCATGCGGCGCCGCTTTCGACGAGTTTGCGGCGCAGGCTCACCATCTCGATGGCCGCCGCCGCGGCTTCAAATCCCTTGTTCCCGGCTTTGATGCCGGCGCGGTTGAGGGCCTGCTCGAGGGTCTCGCAGGTGAGCACGCCGAAGCTGTGGGGAATGCCGGTCTCCTGCTGGGACTGGCCGATGCCGCGCGCCACTTCGTTGTAGATGGCCTCGTAGTGGGCGGTTTCGCCGCGTACCAGGCAGCCGAGGGTGACGATGGCGTCAACTTTGCGGAGATTGGCGATGGTGCGGGCGGCGGCGGGGACTTCCCACGCGCCGGGCACGCGGACTATTTCGATGTCGCTGCGCGTTGCGCCGCTACGCAGCAAGGCGTCGAGCGCGCCTTCGAGCAGGCGGTCGGTGATGACGGCGTTCCAGCGCGCCGCCACGATGGCAAACTTCATTCCCTGGGCGGAGAGATCGCCTTCGAGGGCGATGGGCTTGCCTTTGAGGGGGTCGGTCCAGGCCCAGAAGGCGAAGACAAAGCCGGGCTCTGGCTCGACCGTGAAGATGCGGGAGTTCCAGTGCGTTGCGGTGATTTCGCCCAGGCGGGCAGAGGCTGCATCGCCGCCCTGCGCGCGCAGCCAGGACGCGGCAGCCTGATGCGCGGTGTCGAGAGACGTGACTTCCACGAGGACATCACAGGCAGCAGGGGCAGCCACGGGGGCCGCTCCATCCACAAACTCGAGATTGCCCAGCGGCGCGAGAAAAGACGCGCCACGGCTGGCTTCTTCCTGCCAACCCTTTCCACTTGCAAACCCCAGCGCCGAGAAGAAACTGGCCAGGCGTTCGTGCGCGGCGCCGCCGGCCGGACGCAGGATGGATATTCCCTTGATCATGATCCGATTTTATCGTGGTGCGCTGGCCGCTCCGGCGGATGCAAAAACCAAGGCCGGCGCGAGGCCGGCCTTTACGTGCTTCTACGGCAAATCTCCGCTAGGTGGTGGTGCGCGGCTTCACGACGATGGCCGTGGCCGGCACGATTCCGGAGGCGGGAGGGGTAGTGAGGTTGCAGCCGAAGTCCACGCCTGGCGTGCAGGCGGGCAGGTTGGGCGTAATCTGCTGCGTGTCCTTGAGGGTGGTGGTGTCGATGTAGTGAATCGCGTTGTCACCCTGCGTGGATACAAAGAAGAGCGAGTTATCCGGGCTGAAGGCTCCGGCAATGGGCGCGGTGACGGTGGTGCCGCCATTCAGCGTGATGTAGCCGACCGTGCCCAGGTTCGTGGTGCTGCCGGCCAGTTGCTGATAGTAGGGCAGCGTAGCTCCGGGAGTGTCGCCGCTGTAGGTGATGAAGGTGAGGC
>DASQSP010000016.1:0-12775 GCA_035642355.1 Occallatibacter sp. | reverse complement strand
GCCCACATGCTCCAAACGACCAGGAAGCGTGTCCTTGATCCGCTCCCACTGCGCCTCGCTCAACTCGTATCGACTCGTCACAAACTCAAGGGAAACAAATCAAAACAACCCTGCAAAGTCTATATGTAGATACGGCCTAGGCTCCAGTCCCTGTTGTTCGCAAATAATATCGACGAGGCGCTTCCAGACATACTCTTTTGAAAGCACTGTGTCGGTTGTTGCAGAGGGTGCAAACTCCGCAAAATTTGAAGACAGCACGATTCGGGCAAGGTCGCCAGCTGTTGTCACGGGTGTTTCGCGTGCCAATGACGGTGTCAGACGCAGCAGCAGTGCCTGGAAAAGACCAGCCCATACCAACCAGAGGATGTAGGCGCTCAAGTGCGCGATCCAATTGTCGAAGATATTCCACCCATAGAATCGCAACGTTTCAACGAGCGACAGCATGACCAAGCCAGAAAACAGCATCCCTATGATTAGAAAACGACGCTTCCAAGTGCTGGAATGATGCAGCCCGGGGACTACGAGGCCAATCCGCTCAGAGAATTCCTGCCACTTTTGAACTCGCGTGGGGCTCGCCAGCAGGCAATCCAGTTCTGTCGAGGGCCGAATCAAATGCCGCGGCACGTCGAGTGACTCCACCAGAGCCTGACGGGTGCGATAAAAGGCCCTGCTCGACAGGCAGGTCGATGTAGTGTCGAGCTTACTCAGCACGAGTTCGTAAAGATCGCCGACGGTGCGTACTCCCCTTGCTTCCTCGTCTGCGAGGCTGATCGAGAACTCGTCCTCGATGCGCAGCACAATTTCAACGCCGTCCAGTCCCATCTCGAACCCCTGCCACGCATTGTAGCGTCTCGCGATTTACGGCGTGAAGATCCCCCATTAGACGCAATATTTGCGTTCCAGGCCGAGCCGTGTGAACGATTCGCACTGGGTGACTTATGGTTCTCGAAGTCCACAGTCTTGCTGCTGCGTAAGGGGCGAAAATCTCGGCATGCGAGGGCGATTAAACGCGCCTGTGCAACGGCGCGGCTGAGCGCCTACAATGCTGATGTGATGGCGAATGCAAAGCAGACAACGTTTGAGGTAGCCTGCCCGGACTGCGGGGCGATGATCAGGATTGATGCGGAGACGGGGCTGTTTGTGAGCCACACGCCGGCGCCGCGCAAGCGCATGTTTGAGGACCTGGAGACGGCGGCCAAGGCCATGCGCGAGCAGGATGAACGCAAGGAGTCGATCTTCCGCCAGTCGATGGACGCGGAGAAGAACAAGGAAGATTTGCTGGACAAGAAGTTTGCCGAGGCGTTGCGCAAGGCCAAGGATGCGCCCGAGGGCAAGCCGCTGCGCGAGTTCGATCTGGACTGAAGCGGATGGACGCGGAACGAGGGAGGCCGGCGATGAGCGTAGTGGCGATGCGCAGGCGTGGGATCAAGGCGGCAGGCAGCTCCGCCGATTGGGTCAACATCGCAGCGGGCAGCGCGCTGGTGGTGGGCGGCCTGCTTCTCTTCACACGGCAGCGCCGCGCGGGCGTCGCCGTGGCAGCGGCGGGCACGGCTCTGGCGCTGGTTGAGCACCGGGAGTCGGTGCGCGCGTGGTGGCACCGGATTCCGGGAATGCTGGAGCAGGTTCAGGGCGCGGTGGCGCAGGTGCAGGCCAGGGTGAGCGAGCTTGCGGCCCGCCGTGACTCGGTCATTGAAGCGATCACCAGCCTCGGCGAGTCGCAGGAGATGCTGCGCAAGGAAGATTAGATTCCGAGTTGCTTGCGGCCGCTCTCGGTGATGCGATGCGGCGTCCACTTCGGCTCCCACACTAGGTCCACGTCCACTTTACTGATGTCCGGAATGCCGGCGAGGCGGTTGTGTACCTGCTCGAAGATGAGGCCGCTGGCGGGGCACTGCGGGGTGGTCAGCGTCATGGTGATTTTGACGCGCTGGCGCGGCCATGCTGACTTTGAATCAGGATCCGGCTCGGTGGCGACGGAATAGATGAGGCCGAGATCGACGAGGTTGAGCTTGACCTCGGGGTCGTAGCAGTCGCGCAGCGCAGTCAGGATTTGATCTTCAGACAGCATTGCCTAATTTTTGCGCTCGACCAGATAGCGTGCCACGGACTTGAGGCCGTCGGCGCGGCTGCCGTAGGGCGCGAGCGCGGCGAAGGCTTCTTCAATCAGGCTGGCGGCATCGCGTTGGCTCTGCTCGATGCCGAAGACCGCCGGCCATGTGGCCTTTTCGGTGGCGAGATCTTTGCCCGCGGTCTTGCCCAGTTGCGCGGAGTCGACGGTCATGTCGAGCACGTCGTCGACTATCTGAAAAGCGAGGCCGGCCTTGCGGCCGAAGGTGTCGAGGCGGGCCACATCGTCCGCTGTTGCGCCGGCGTAGACGCCGCCCGCGACCACGCTGACGCGGATGAGAGCGCCGGTTTTGGCGCGATGGATGGCTTCGACCAGCTCCGGCGTGGGCTTGCGGCCTTCGCTCTCGATGTCGAGGACCTGGCCGCCGATCATGCCGTCCACAGTGCCCACGGCGCTGGCGACGAGGGCGATGATCTGGACTACGGCGGCGGGCGGCGCGTCGAGGCCGGCCAGAACCTCAAAGGCACGGGTCTGCAGCGCGTCTCCGGCGAGGATGGCGATGGCTTCGCCGAATGCCTTGTGGCAGGTGGGTTTGCCACGGCGCAGGTCGTCGTTGTCGAGCGCGGGCAGGTCGTCGTGGATGAGCGAGTAGGTGTGCAGCATCTCGAGGGCTGCGCCGAGGTTGGCGATGCCTGAAGGAACAACGCCCGCGATGGTGGCAGCGGCCTGCATGGCCAGCACCGGGCGCAGACGCTTGCCGCCGGCAAAGGTGGAGTGGCGCATGGCGCCGTGGATCGACGCCGGAATCACATCCGCGCCAGGAAGCAGGGCTTCGAGCGCCTTGTCGGTGAGTTCCGCGCCTTCCTGGATCAGCGATTTGACATCGACGTGCATTCATCCAATGATAACCTGCCGCGCGTCATAATTTGCTCCGCGTCTGGCGGCGCTCGAACGCGAAGAGCCCCGCGAGCAGCGCGAGGGCCAGCGCGGTGAGCGCGCGGCCGGCCCAGACATCGGGCGTGGTGGTCCAGTCAGCGGTGATGCGCGACGGGCCCTGCGGTACCGGCACCACGATGAGGCCGTCGTCGCGCTGAGGGAGATTTTGTTGGAGCACGCCATCCACGCGCACCGCCCATGCCGGATAGCTGCGCAGGCGGAGCACGAGGAAGCCCGCGCGCGGTGCGTTGGCGTCGATGTGCAGATGTTCGGATGTGGAGTCGGGCACGGAGTTGGGCGCGGCATCAAATGCAGCATCGCAACTGTGCTGGCTCGGCGCCCAGTCATACATTTGGAACTCGTTCAGCTTTCCGAGCGGCGCTGTTGGCGACGCGGTGAGGCAGCTCGGCGGCAGATCCTGTGCGAGGACGGAGTTGTCGGCCCAGGGCGGCTCGTACTCGTCGGTGCCCACAAAGCCCTGACCTTGTCGATATGTGTCGAGCATGGCCCAGACTGCGTCCTGATCGTCGCAGAACTGGAAGAAGACGCGGCCGGCGAAGATGGTTGAGGCGAGAAACAGCAGTGCGGATGCGGTGATGGTGATGGCGCGTCGTGTTGGACGGCTGCTCCAGAGAGCGGCGGCAAAGAAGATGCCCATGGGCGCCTGAAGCACGAGCAGCCAGCGCCAGGGGAACTCGAGATAGCGCAGCTTGGGCAGCGCGTTCCAGAGAAAATCTGAAACTGGGAACTGCAGGAAGAGCACGAACAGGGGAATGATAGCTAGCGGCAGCCAGAAGTGCGCTGCGCCACGCAGCTTGCCGAGCCGCCAGCACACGGCGAGGCTCGTGAAAGCGACGGCGAGCATGACGACGGCGATGATGGAGACCTTGAACAGCGCCACGTCGTGGAGCGCCAGCGTGGGGTCGGCGTGGCGCGCGAAGAGCCAACTGTTCTCGACCTGGGAGGCGGGGTCGCCGAGGATCTGGTGCAGATCTATCCAGCGCTGCTCGAAGGCCGCGGGGACTAGATAAATTGCTGCCAGGCCCAGACCGATGGTCACCGAAGCTGCCGCACGCAGAACCGGGGCCCATGACCGCGAAGTGAGCGCGGCCACTGCAGCCACAGCGGCGAGCAGGTAGCTGGCCATCACGCCCAGTGGGGCATTCGAGAGCCATGCGCCGGCGACGGCGAGGACCAGCGGCGCGGCGGAGCCATCAAAAGCTCGGTGTGTGAGCCTGGCCTGCGGCTCTCGCTCGCGCAGGGCGAAGTGCAGAACGAGCGCGATCCAGAAGCCGCCGGTGAGCTCGGCGAAGTCGGTGCGCTCGTAGGTGGTGAACAGCGCGTAGCCGGAAAAGAGCGCGGCGCAACCGGCCAGCGTGGATGCGCCTTCGCCGAGACCCTGGCGCGCCAGCGCGCGCGTGGCGAGGCCGCAGCCGGCAAGGCACAGAAAGGTGAGCGCGATGGGAACAAGCTTCCACGGCAGCACCACGCCGAGGGCCGCGCCCAGCATCCACGAGAGGGGCGGATAGAAGATGAAGCGCGGCTCGCCCGCGCCGTAGTTGGCGCTGGGCGCCCAGCGGGGATAGGCGATGCCGTGGCGCCAGCTTGCCAGCGCGTCGAACCAACTGGCGAGATGGAAGTCGAAGTCGTGGCCGCAGCTAGTGCCGCGAATGAGCTGCGGAGCAACGGCGACGAGCGCGGCGAGCAGGATTACGCCGATGCCGATCCAGCGATTCTTTCTGTCCACGGGTGCGCCGCTCATGGCAGCAGGCGCAGGGTGTGGCTGGTCTGCGCGGCCACGGCGGCGGGCGTGAACGGCAGCGCGAAGGTGCGGCCGTTGTAGTAGTCGTCCCACTGATCGCGGAAGTAAGGGCTCAGCGGATTACCGCTCTCGCCGAGCACGATGTTTTCCGTGGAGCCGTCGATGTTGCTCCAGTCCATGGTGAATCGCTGCGAGGGGCCGAAGGCGCGGCCCACCTCCTTCACAGTTACCTTGTCGCCGCTCAACGGCTGCGCGCCGGTGCCGGCCACGCCGCGCAGGAAGGGCAGAAAATGCGCGAGGGGATGCTCGAGGTCGACGACGTGCCAGTCGCCGTAGGCCCACTTGCTGATGTCGGCGGGCGCGTGGCCGCTCCGCATGCCGCGGCGCACGGCCTCGGTGAGCAGTGCATCCCAATCCTTGTAGCCCTTGGGCAGCCACGCGGGATTGTTGTGCATCACGATCTCTTCCTCGGCGAAGGCCGACTCGGACCAGTTGTATTCATGCGCCAGATCTCCGAGTTTGGGATCGAGAATCAGCGGCCACAGCGCCTCGCGCGTGCGCGTGACGAGCGACGCCGCGGCGGAGTCAGTGCTGAGCCGCCCATCCCAACTGCGCATCAGGTCGGCGGCGGTCTTCAGCCGCGCGTCGGCGCCCGCCGCGTGGTCGATGGCATAGGCGAAGCGGTGCGCCATCTCCTGGTCCATCTCGCTGTAGATGTCGGTTTCGAGGGCCAGCATGTCGGCGGGCTTGAGCTGGTCGCGACCTTGCAGAGATTTGTAGATGCGCTCGGCGCGGTAGGGCTCGGCCCACTCGAGCGTGAGCGGGGCGGGAAATTTTTCGCTGGTGACGCGGGAGTTGGCGGTGGCCAGAAACCCGGCCGGCGGATCGAAGGCGTTGGGCATTTGATCAAAAGGAATGTAGCCCTGCCACGCGTGGGACTGATCGTAGATAGGCGTGGCGGCAAGCCCCGCGGGCCGCTGCGGCACCTTGCCCACGGCGTGATAGGCGATGTGGTTCTGATCGTCGGAGTAGACGATGCTCAGCGTCGGCCAGCACCAGGTTCCAAGGGCCTGAGAAAAGTCCGTCCAGTTGGCGGCCTTGTTCAATGCGTAGACGGGCAGAGCATTGAGCGTGCCGTCGTAGAGGGTCCAGGAGAGCGCGAGCGGCCGCGTCTCCTTGGGCAGCATGGGGTTCAGCAGCGGCCCGTGTGCCGTGGACTTCACATCGACGGTCACGTCGTTGCCGCCGCGCACGCCGATGGTTTCGTGGTCGATGCCGAGCGGCTTCCACGCGCCGCCGGCGGCCAGGTAGTTGCCTTTGCCGTCGAGCTTCTCGACATACAAATCCTGGGTGTCGGCATAGAGCGCGGTGATGCCCCAGGCCACATGCTCGTTGTGGCCGGCGATGACATAGGGCACGCCCACCATGGTGACGCCCGCTGCGTGGTAGCCGGGCGCGCTGAGATCGGCCATGTACCAGATGTTGGGCACGCTGAGATCGAGGTGCATGTCGTTCGACAGCAGCGGCTTTCCGCTGGCTGTATGCGCGCCGGCGATCACCCACTCGTTCGACCCCGGCGCGCAGCCGTCACAGGCAGGCAAGCCCATGGCGGCGCGCGCGGCGCGCAGATCGTATTGCGGTGCGGGTAGAGGCGCGCCATTCAATTTTGTTTGAGTCCGGTCGTCGTCGCTATCGTCGTCGTCGGTCACAGGTGGCTCGGGATGCGGCTGGCTCAGGTCGAGTACCTCGCCGGTCGGCGGGCGGTCGCGCCACGAGCCCACGGGATAGAGATCGGCCTCAAGCTTGGCGTTGTGCAGCCGGGCGGCAATCTGCTCCCGCGCCAGCTTCACGTCCCAGTGGGTGTCGAGGGTTTGCACCATGCTCATGCCGATGGAGAGCGAGTCGACGCTGGTCCACGGCTGCGGCTTGTAGTGCAGCAGTGTGAACTCGGGCGGCAACGTTCCGGGATGAGCGGCGATGAAGGCGTTCACGCCGCGCGAGTAGGCGTCCATGCGGGCGCGCTCGCCGGCGGGCAGGTGGGCATAGACGCGCTCAGCGACGCGGCGCAATCCCAGCACGCGCTGGGCGATGTCGTGCTTCACGAGCGAGGGCCCCAGCACCTCAGCCAGCGTGCCCTGCGCATTGCGCCGGTAGGCATCCATCTGCCACAGGCGATCCTGCGCGGTCACGTAGCCCTGCGCGAAGAAGAGATCCTGCTCGCTGGCCGCGTCGATGTGCGGCACACCGTGCGCATCGCGTCGCACCGTGACCGGCGCGGAGAGGCCGGCGGCGTGGAGATCGCCATCGAGCTGCGGTAGAGCCGCTTTGGCAGCGGCTCGCAGACCCATCAGACCGATGCCCGCAGCTACAGCGAGCAGAACCACGACCGCCGCCGCGCACCACAGAGCGATGCGCAGCCAGCGGCCCACGCGGCTGCGGCGCGGGCGTGCGAGGCGGGACGAAGGGGCGGCGATGTCGGAGTGGGTCATCGGTCAACAACAGGATACCGCCGCAGTGAAGGAAGAGACTCAGCCGGCCAGCCGTTCGGCAGCGGCGTGCGGCTGTGCGTTGACGCGCGGGCCGCGATAGACCAGCGCCACCAGCACGAGCAGCAGCGCCGTGACCGGCACCGCCAGCAGGCTACCCTCCGGCCCGGCCACTCCGCCGCTCAGCAGCGGATTGCCCTGCGCGCGGGTGGTGAGCAGATGGCCGGGCGCGGAGAAGCCGCTGTTGGCGGTGCCATAGAAGTAGGTTTCGGCCCAGTCCCATGCGGCGTGGCAGCCGATGGCCCACCAGGCCGAGCCGGTGAGGCGCACGCTGGCGCAAAATACAAAACCGATGGCTGCGGCCGTGAAGATGCCCAGCGCGGTTTCGCCGTGGTTGGCGGTGTGATATGCGCCAAAGGCCGTGGAGGTGGTCCACGCGGCCTGCCAAAAGCCCGCGCTCCTGGCACGCGCGCGCTCAAGCAACCAGCAGGGTGCAATGCCGAGCGCGGCGGCGAGATAGACGCCGCCCGCGCCCTGGGCGTGGATGCGGAGGCCCACCACCGCGCAGGTGACGGCCACCGTGGTCAGCGCCCACCGGAAGTTGATGCCGCGCTCGATCGTGGCCAGCAGAAAGCAGCGAAAGCTGCCCTCTTCAAACAGCCCCACTAGCAAAAAGTCGACGGCCCAGATGGCCGCGTAGCGCGCCATCGCAACGCCGTGCAGAGCCTGCGGGCCAAAGCGCAGCCAGCCGCCGAGGACTTCAACGCCCACCAGGAAGGAGAGCGCCACGAACCCAGCGGCCGAGCCTGCGACAAAGCGGGGCAGAAGCATCGCGTCGCGCAGGTTGTAGACGAGTATGTGGCGCTGCTGCACTCGCGCGACGAAGAGACCCGCGCCCACGATGGCGAGCACCGGCAGCAATTCGCCGATGAGCAGATTGATGGGCGTGATGGCGTTATCGGCGAGCGCGGGATAGGCGGTGACGGCGACTGTGTCGAGCACAAAGGTGATGGCGTAGAAGATTCCGACGAACAGCAGCACCGCCCAGCCGGAGCGGAGGCCGTGATCCCCGGCGAAGACCCAGAAAAGATCGCGCGCGTGCGCTCCCGGTGCGGATGGACGCGGATCGGGCTGCTGCTGCGGCGTGCTGGAAGGAAGCTGCGGGTCTAGTGGAGCTAGCGGCTGTAGCGGATCTGGCGGTTGCATCGACCTCTCGAAATAAAGCAAGGAGCCTGCTGTGCGGATTTTATCGGATCGTCCGAGGACACGCGCGCCCCAACCGAGCGCCTTGACACATCGGCTCCAGCCCTTGATGCTTAACATTCCGGTTTTGGGCGAATATTGCGGTGCGGAGCGGTGCAATTTGCAGGTTCGGGTCTTTTATCACGACAAGTGCTTCGACGGAGCCTGCTCGGCGTCGCTGTTTACGCGCTTTCATCGCGAATGCGTTGCTCGCGGTGCCAGCTATAGCTATCACGGACTTGTGCATCGCGCGGGCGCGCTGTTTGACGAGAGCGAATTCACAGGGGACGAGAACGCGATTGTCGATTTCAAGTATTCGCCTTCGCCCCGCATTACCTGGTGGTTCGATCATCACCTCTCGGCGTTTCTGACGCCGCAGGATCAGGAGCACTTTGCGGCCTGCAAGCGCGACCCGGTGTGCGCGGGGCACAAGTTTTTCGACCCCGACTACACATCGTGCACCAAATTTCTGGCGGACATCGGGGCGGCGAAGTTCGGCTTCAACACCGCGCCCATGGCGGAGATGATTCACTGGGCGAACATTGTGGACGGCGCACTCTATGACAGCCCGGAGCAGGCCGTGGAGATGCCCGCGCCGGCGATGAAGCTCACGCTCATCATCGAGAGTACGCAGGACCCGGAGTTCATCCCACGGCTGATTCCGCTGCTGACCGAGATGCCGCTGAGCGAGGTGCTGGCGCAGCCGTTTGTAGCCGCGCTGCTGCCGCCGCTGATGGAGCGGCATGCGGAGGCGATTGAGTTGATACGGTCCCGAAGCGAAGAAAAAGATGGCACCATCTTCTTCGACATCACGGACCATTTGCTCGAGGGCTTCAACAAGTTCATCCCGTATTATCTGCACCCCAATGCGACGTATTCGATTGGCCTGTCGAAGTCGAGTTTCCGCACCAAAGTGGCGGTGGGATCGAATCCGTGGACCAAGGCCAACCCCGCGAAGATGGTGAACCTGGCGCAGGTGTGCGAGCGCTATGGCGGCGGCGGGCATGCGCGGGTGGGCGCCATCAGCTTTCCGCCGGACCGAGCCGACGAAGCGCGCGCGGCTGCTGCGGAGATTGTGGCGGAGCTGCGGGCGAAGAATCCGCTGGCTTAAGGCATAATCGACCCGGAGGCTCCATGCTGATTGAGATGTGGGAGAAGCTTCGCGGCTACGACAAGTGGGTTGAAACCACAGCAAAAATTGAGGCATCTGAAATGGAGAAGATTCCAAACACGGGCCGTGATGGTTCAACGTTCTACACTTACGACTCTGCTGACCTGCTTACTTGGATCGATACGGCAGGAGAAAAGCAGCATGCCGACTTTACGGTCGATGACCAGAGTCCGTTGTATCAATTTGTGGGGGGTGAATCCGTTGTGATTCGTTACGATCCCGCAGATCCATCCAGGTTCTACTATCGCGAATTATTGCGGTCGCGTGTGAACCTTTTCTTCCGAACCGCTCTCGCTACTGCTTTCATGTTGGCGCTTGTAGGTGGCAGATTCGTGATACGCGTGGTGCAACTTGTTAGGCACTGGAATCACTAGAGTCCCAGTTCTTCCGTCCGGCCCTTCATCGCTCCCAAACAAAAACTAATCTCTGCGTCGAGGCAGATGCGGCGCTCGGCCGTGTCCCAGGTTGCATCGGCGAGTTCGGGCTGCGGCGGGCGAATTGCGCCTAGACGCTGATTTTCATGGGAATTTCTGTTTCCGGTGTTATGCTTGCTCGTCCCCCACGGTCAACGAATCAATAACCCCCAAGGAGAAGCAAGCTTATGAAATACTCCATGGCTTTGGCAGCGCCCCTGTGCGCGCTCTGCTCGGTCCTCACCCTCGGTTCAGCCCCTCAGGCTCATGCGCAGGCCGATTCCGGCAATGCTCGCGGGCCCAGCAAATATCTCTTTCTGGATAACGTGGCTCTCAAGCCCAATGCAGGGGAGGCCTACTCGAAGCTGGAAGCCGACGAAACCCGGATACTTCGCGCCGCCCACGCACCCTCCCACTACTTCGGCGCGTGGTCCATCACCGGCGGCGATCATGTGCTCACGTTCAACGGCTTCGACTCCTTTGCAGAACTCGCCAAGGACCATGAAGCGACGATGGCTCTCCCAGGGCTGATGGATAACTTGAAGGCCGACAATGCTGCCGAAGCGGCCTTGATTGCCGAGCACCACAGCAGCATCTACAAGTACGACGAAGACCTGAGCCTGCGCGCACCGCTCGACATTACCAAGCAGCGGTTCGCGCGGATTCTCCTGTTCCATGTGCGCTCCGGCCGCGGGCAGGACTTTGAGCACCTGATCAAGGTCTACGCGAAGGAGTATGAGGTCTTCCCCGAAGCGCATTGGGCGATGTTTGAGAAGGTGTATGGGCAGGGCAGCGACAACACGTACATCCTCGTGACGCCGTTTGTCTCAGTGGACTATGTGGACCACATGGTTGGCAGTGGCCCGAAGTTTGCTGCCAGCACCGGCTTAGACCTGCTCCAGATGCTGCGGCAACAGGCGTCGGCCGATGTGGAGTCGTCTGAGTCGGACCTGTACGCATTTGGTCCGTCGATCAGCTATGTACCTGACTCATGGATTGCTTCCTCGCCCGATTTCTGGGGCAAGAAGTAGCGCACGCATGCAGAACATCCGGCTTGTCCATCTCCGGCGCATTTGCTGCCGGGGATGGGCGAGACGGGAAAGGCTCGCGCGGTTGCTGTCGCTCTAAAGCGGCTTCAGTGTAGGTGGACCAACTTTTAATCCCCGGTCCCTCCGCCGCGGCGGACGAGGGACCGGGGGCACCCAGGTGGGTATATCAATGGTGAAACCGGGCTAGAGCCCCAGTTCGGCTGCGCGCTTTTTCATCGCTTCCAGACAAAAGCCAATGTGCGTGTCGAGGTCGACGCCGAGTTCGACTGCGCCCTGGATCACGTCGTCGCGGTTGACGCCCTTGGCGAAGGCTTTGTCCTTGAGCTTCTTTTTGACGCTCGCGACTTCGACGTCCGCGATGGCCCTGGTCGGCTTGACCAGGGCGCAGGCGGTGAGGAAGCCGGCCAGCTCGTCGCAGGCGAACAGCGATTTGTCCAGATGCGTGACGCGGGGCACGCCGGAGTATTGCGCGTGGCCCAGGATCGCGGTCCGCACCTCCGGCGGCCATCCCAGGCGCTCCAGCTCGCGCACGCCGACGAATGGGTGCTCCTGCGGCGTGGGGTGGCGCTCGTAGTCGAAGTCGTGGAGCAGGCCGGTGACGGTGTAGAGGTTGACGAAGGCGGCGCGGTCCTCTCCCACCAAACCGAGCCGCTCGGCCTCGGCTTCGCCGCAGGCGGTTACGCAGATTTCGACAGCAAGCGCATGCTTGCGCAGGCTCTCGCCCGCGGTCCATGCGGTGACCAGTTGCCAGGCCTGCGCCCGCTCGAACCTCTGCTGCTGCTCAGTTGTGCTCGATTCCATTTTTTATGCGCCCCCTGTTGCTGCATTTGGTTCGCGAAACTTCGGGTTTATCAAGGTATGATGGGGAATGCTTCGGTTTGACCCCAAGTTTCTACTTGACAATTATGGTTCATTCCCCGAAAGTACAGCTATTACGGCAAAGAAATTTGTCGTAGAGGGTCTGCTCTGGCTCTCCGTAACCAAATCATGGCCACCACACTCGTGAGCGTGGAATCAAGGGAAGTTGTCCGCTGCGAACACTGCACTCTGGTGCAGTACCGTACCAGCAACTCTCTCTGCAGAAAGTGCCACCGGCCCCTCGACATCGAAGAGCCGGCGCCGCTGACCCCCCAACTGGTGACAACGCAGCCCGTGGGGGTGACCGCCGAGGCGGGCTTGCAGGTCGCCGGCCAGGTGCGCGAGATTCGCCGGGCGCGCCACCTGAGCCAACGCCAGCTTGCCGGCCGCATGCAGGTGCCCCGCACCTACATCTCCAAGATCGAGAACGGCAAGGCCATTCCTACGCTTGGCTCGCTCGACCGGCTGGCTACCGCGCTCGAAGTGGACATCAGCCAACTGGTGCGCGACTCGCGCAGCCGCCGCGAGGAAGAAGTCGCCGCCATTCTGGGCGATCCGTTCCTGGCGGAGATTGCCGCTCTGCTGCCGCAGTTGGACTCGCTGCACCGCACGCTGATCTATGGATCGGTGCGCGACGCGGCGACGGGCCGCCGCCGCATCGCTTAGGCAGCCGCATTCCGCAACCGCCTTTCCCAGGGCCGCATGGCGCGGCCCTGCCCCGCAGGTCCGGAGCGGAGCACCTGCGGTGTTTGCGGCGCTCTCCGCGCGTGTGCTACGGTCGAGGGTGCCG
>DASQSP010000015.1:0-5825 GCA_035642355.1 Occallatibacter sp. | reverse complement strand
GACGACCGCGCGCAGGCAGGCATCAAGCAGGCGCAGGGCGCGGCAGACACCGCAACCCAGAATGCAGATGCAGCCACCAAGTCGGCGGGCGACGCGGAGACGGCCGCGAACGACGCCGTGCATCGCGCCGACACGCTGGACAGCGTGGTGAAGGGGCTGGACAACTACAAGTCGATGGCCAATGCGACCGTGAACTTTGGCTTTGACAAAGCTGTGCTGACGGCCGACGACAAGGAACAACTGGACCAGTTTGCCGGCCAGCTTGGCACGGCGAAGAGCTACATCCTCGAAGTCACGGGCGGAACGGACTCGACCGGTTCGGCTGCCTATAACTATGACCTGAGCCAGCGCCGCGCGGATGCGGTGGTGCAGTACCTGGCCGCGAAGTACAACGTGCCGGCGCACCGCTTTTATCTGATCGGGATTGGCAAGGATCAGGAAGTGGCCTCGAACGACACCGCTGCCGGCCGCAAGGAGAACCGCCGCGTGCAGGTGCAACTGCTGTCGAACATGAGCAGCGATCAGCCGGAACAGCCGGCCACGGCGTCAGCGACTCCGGGCAGCGGGCGCTGACTCACTTACCACTTACTCTCCCCCCAGAACTGCGGCAGGCCATTCGCGTGAGCGGATGGCCTGCTTTGCGTTTGTGCGGAGGGAAGTTATTTCCGATCGAGCTGCCGGATGTGTTCGGCGCGGACGTCGTTGGCGGTGAAGAGGCGCAGGAAGGGCGCTGCTTTTGCGGCGGCTTCCACGGCGGGGCGGCCGTTGGCTTCTTGGCGCTCCACGATGCAGACGACGGCGGCGACGGTCATGCCGGCTTCCTGCGCGGCCTCGATGGCATTGATGGTGGAGGCGCCGGTGGTGCATACGTCGTCCACGATGACCACGCGCGCGCCCTCGCGGAAGAAACCTTCGATGCGGCGGCCGGTGCCGTGGGCCTTCTCTGCTTTGCGGACGAGGAAGCCGTGAATCAGCGGCGCGGCGGGGTTGGATTGCGCACGGCAAGCGCTGGCGGTGGCCACGTTGGAGACGATGGGGTCCGCGCCCAGGGTGAGGCCGCCGACGGCGTCTGCGTCAATGTGGTTGGCTTCGAGCAGTTCCAAGATGGCGTGGCCGGTGAGGCGGCCGCCTTCTGCGTGCAGGGTGGTGGTGCGGCAGTCGATGTAGTAGTCGCTGGTGCCACCGGAGGAGAGCTTGAATTGGCCGAGGCGGAAGCTGGTGCGGGCGAGAAGGGAGAGCAGTTGCTGGGCGTGGGTCTGGGTTGTCATCAATGCAGATTGTAAAAGAACAGAGAACAGCCTTACATTTTGTCGAGGTGGCGGAAGCCGGCGGTGCCGAGGAACATGAGCGAGAAGAGCAGGAAGTTGTAGGTGGCGTGGACCAGGACGCTGGCGGCGAGCGAGCGCAGCAGCAGGCGGATGCCGCAAAGGACCAGGCTGACGCAGAACAGCAACAGAAATGGGCCGAGTGAATGGAGTGTGGTGCCGGTCTGCTCGGCGTGAAGCAGGGCGAAGAGCAGGCTGGTGAAGATGGACGCGGCGATCATGGCGGGCATGGACCACTGCGGATGGCCGTTGCGGTCGAGGGTGTGCGGGTGGCGGCCGGTGGCGCGCTCGGCGGACCAGTCAAAGGCGGTGGAGAGCGCGGGCAGCAGAAAGCCGCGGAAGGCCAGCTCCTCAAAGAACGGAGCGAAGGTGACGCCGAAGACGAACAGGCCCCAGGCTGCGCCGGGCATGCGGAAGATTTTGTCGATGGGAGCGTCGGAGGGGCCGGGCAGGAGATAGCCGTTGAAGAGAGCGAGGATGAAGCAGGCTGCGGCAGCGCCGAACAGGTAGCGGCGGCGCTGCCAGGCGGCTCCTGCCTGCCACTGGAGGCCGTCAAAGAATCCCTTGCCCCAAAGATGCGGGAAGAGCAGAAGACACGGCGCCAGGGTTAGGAGATAGAGCAGTCCTTCGGTGCCCAGGGTGTAGTGGATGTCGCCGGCGGCCTCTGCAATGGTGCTGACGCCGAACAGATGCACGGCGATGGCGGCGCGGGCCAGCAGGATGGAGCAGAACAGCCCGAGTGTGCCGAGAAGGATCAAAATGCCGACGTGAGCGAGATTGGGAATGCGCTCCGGCGGTGGAGGGGGCGGCGCGTCAAAGAGGACGCTGCGGAAGCTCCGGCCCTCGGCTTCCGGGGTGTTGCCCGCCGCCATCGCGGAGTGATGCTCCGGGCTTGGCTCGAACGCGACTGTATTTGTCTCCGCGTTCGCCTCAAGCGGCGTGGCCGGGGACGATTTCACCAGGTGCAGGTGCGCCTCCGGAGTGTCTTCAGGGAAGTTGTTCATGCAGGCACCGGCATCTGCTTGCTGGTCAGCTTCTTGCGCGGGGATTTCTTTGATTTCACTTTAAGAATTGGAGTCGCATCCGATGCCTGCGAGAGAGGCTCTGTGGGCTCATCCAGCATTTCCAGGGTTCCGTTGTGGGAGGCGTAGTAGCGGGCGAGGAACTTGCCGGTATACGAGCCCGGCGTGTGCGCGATCTTCGCGGGGCGGCCCGCGCCGACCAGGTGGCCGCCGTCTTCGCCGCCTTCGGGGCCCAGGTCGAGGATCCAGTCGGCGTTGCGGATCACGTCGAGGTTGTGCTCGATGATGATGATGGAGTTGCCGAGGTCGCTGAGCCGGTGCAGGACTTCGAGGAGCTTGCGCACGTCGTCGAAGTGGAGGCCAGTGGTGGGCTCATCCAGCAAATAAAGCGTGCGGCCGGTCTGCCGCTTGCTGAGTTCGCGGGCCAGCTTCATGCGCTGGGCCTCCCCGCCGGAGAGAGTTGTTGCGCTCTGGCCGAGGTGGACGTAGCCGAGGCCGACGTCCACCAGGGTTTGCAGCTTCTGGCGCACGGTGGGCACGTCGGCGAGCACGGTAAGCGCGTCCTCGATGGTGAGGTCGAGGATGTCGGCGATGGAGTGGCCGTGGAATTTTACCGCGAGCGTCTCCTGGTTGTAGCGGCGGCCGTTGCAGACTTCGCACTGCACGTAGACGTCGGGCATGAAGTTCATTTCGATGCGCCGCTGGCCGTCGCCCTGGCAGGTTTCGCAGCGGCCGCCGGAGACGTTGAAGCTGAAGCGGCCGGGTTTGTAGCCGCGCTCGCGGGCCTCGGGCAGCATGGCGAAGAGGTCGCGGATGGGCGAGAAGACCTGCGTGTAGGTGGCGGGGTTGGAGCGCGGGGTGCGGCCGATGGGGGACTGATCGATGCGGATGACCTTGTCGATCTGGTCGTGGCCGGCGATGGCCTCATGGGCGCCTGGTTCTTCGCGCGATCCATAAAGATTTTTGGCTAACGACTTGTAAAGAATGTCGTTAATCAAGGTGCTCTTGCCGCTGCCGCTGACCCCGGTGACGACCGTCATGACGCCGAGAGGGATGCGGATGTCGATGTCGCGGAGGTTGTGCTCGCGCGCGCCGGAGACGGTGATCCACTTGCCGGTGAGCGGGCGCGGCTCGGGGCGATGCAGGATGCCCGCGGCGCCGGAGAGATAGCGGCCGGTGAGCGACTCCGGGCAGGCCATGATCTGCGCGGGGGTGCCTTCGGCGACCACGTATCCACCGAGGCGGCCTGCGCCTGGGCCGAGATCAAGAACAAAATCGGCGTGGCGGATGGTGTCTTCGTCGTGCTCGACGACGAGCACGGTGTTGCCCAGGTCGCGCAGCCGCTCGAGAGCCTGAATCAGCCGGTTGTTGTCGCGCTGGTGCAGGCCGATGGAGGGCTCGTCCAAAACATAGAGCACGCCGCGGAGGCGGGAGCCGATTTGCGTGGCGAGGCGGATGCGCTGGCCTTCGCCGCCGGAGAGGGTTGCGGCGCTGCGGTCGAGGGCGAGGTAGTTGAGGCCGACGGCGCAGAGGAATTCAAGCCGCTCGGCGATCTCGCGCCGGATGCGCTCGGCGATGAGGGCCTCGCGCGCGTTGAAGGTGAGGTTGATGGCCGCGGAGAGCGCGCGATTGAGGGGCAGGGCGGTGAAGTCCGCGATGGAGATGCCGCCGACCTTGACGGCCAGCGACTCCGGGCGCAGGCGCTTGCCGCGGCAGGCGGGGCAGGGCGTGGCGGACATGAAGTTCATCATGTACTCGCGGTAGCCCTCGCTGCGGGCCTCGGTGATGGAGTCGCGCAGATAGGCGAGGATGCCGTGGAAGCCGGTGCGGGGCCCCTCGCCCTTGGGCGGGCCGTAGACGAGGATGTGCTGCTGTTTGGCGGGCAGTTCTTCAAAGGGCGTGCTGAGGTCGATCTTGTAGCGGGCGGCGGCGAGATGGATGAGCTTGAGCAGATATTGCGAGGCCGAGCCGGGGCCGAGGCCGCCGTCGAGCAGGGGCTTGTTCCAGTCGGTGATGACTTTGGCGGGGTCGAGATCGTAGAGCGAGCCGAGGCCGTGGCACTCCGGGCATGCGCCGAAGGCGGAGTTGAAGCTGAAGCTGCGCGGCTCGAGCTTGGGCACGTCGAGACCGCAGTCGGGGCAGGCCATCGACGAGGAAAAGAGCTGTTCCTCGGTGTTTTGACCGCCGGCGAAGGCGACGAGGACCAGGCCGTTGGCGAGTTGCAGAGCCTTGGAGACGGCGCCTTCGAGGCGCTTTTCAAGGGAGGGTTTGCCGGATGGGGCTGATTTGCCGACGGCTTTTTTGCTGTCCCCGGTCTCAGAAGCGAGACCGGGGGCACCCGCAGGGGTGGGGTCAGCGGAGGCTTTGAGCAGGATGCGGTCGACGACTGCCTCAATGGCGTGGTTCCTGCGCTTGTCGAGAGCGGGCGGCTCGGAGAGGTCGATCGTCTCGCCGTCGACGCGGGCGCGGAAGCCCTGCTGGTCGAGCTGATCGAGGAGGTCTTTGAACTCGCCTTTGCGGCCGCGGACCACCGGAGCCATGATGGTGACGCGCTCGCCGGCGGCCTGCTCCATGATGCGCTGGACGATCTGCTCGGCGGTCTGGCGGGCGATGGGGCGGCCGCAGTTGGGGCAGTGGGGCGTGCCCACGGAGGCGTAGAGCAGGCGCAGGTAGTCGTAGATCTCGGTGATGGTGCCCACGGTGGAGCGGGGGCTGCGGCTGGTGGTCTTCTGCTCGATGGAGATGGCCGGGCTGAGGCCCTCGATGGAGTCCACGTCGGGCCGCTCGATCTGGTCAAGGAACTGGCGCGCGTAGGCGGAGAGGGTTTCGACGTAGCGGCGCTGGCCCTCGGCGTAGATGGTGTCGAAGGCCAGCGAGCTTTTGCCGCTGCCGGAGAGACCGGTGACCACGGTGAGGGTGTTGCGGGGGATGCGCACGTTGATGTCGCGCAGGTTGTGCTGGCGCGCCCCCCGCACCGAGATGTGAGTGATGGACATGGTTGAGATAGGGTGTTCGCCGGGCGGTTCGAAAATAGTCCGTTCCAGAGTGGGCCAGTCAGCGCTGCAGAACCGCAACACCCCAGAGGTATTCTATTTGGCAACAGAAACAAGGGTCAATGAAGCGGGTTTTCTGCGAGAATTGCTGAGGCGGAGCTTGTACCCGCATCTAAAGTAATTGTGGCTTCGCTCAATAAAGATGAGATGGCATGGACTTGATGATAAGACTTATGGCAAGAATTGCAGGGATTGAATGATGGATTTGGTGATGTTGGCGTGCGCCGCCGTTGGCTCAATGGCTTTTGGAGTTCTGACGGCTTATGGAATCTTTCGCGTGGGTTTTGCACTGATGCGCCCGCAGAGGCGCCCCGCGACGGTGAAGGCGCAGCCTGAGACGGCTGGCCTTCTCTAGTTTTTCTTCCCTTTCTTGGACAATTTGGACAATTTGGACAATTGAGAAGCGGCAGCCGAGGCGCGGCTGG
>DASQSP010000014.1:0-2938 GCA_035642355.1 Occallatibacter sp. | reverse complement strand
GGCCGCGGGACGCCTACCAGATCACCATCAGCGTGCAGAAGGTGGTGATCAATCAGCCCTTGCCTGATAAACAGTTCGAGCTGCAGATTCCCAGCGATTACAAAGTTCAAACCCTCCAATAGGGATTTGCCATCCAGGCGGCGCGTGCTATTGGGTTTCGCTTCCTTTGGTCGCTCCCATCGGATGTTGTGGCTTACGCGGGCGAAGTGCAGGGTCCACTTTGGCAGGCTTTCACTGCGCTTCGATATTCGATGGAGGAAGGCTTCGCGACTTTATTCACCCACCCTGCGCTTCGCGTAGGGTGGGCACCCGTTTTGGCGGCGGTTCGGGCAGACAGCGGATCTCTCCACTTCGCTTCGCTCCGGTCGAGATGACAAGGTGGGGTGGTTTCGCTCCGGTCGAGATGACGAGGTGGGTGGTTTCGCTTCGGGGTGAGATGACAATGCAACACGTAATTCTGATGACAACACGACGAAATCAGACGAAGCGGTCGAGCTGGGCGCGGGTTGCGTGCTCGGCGATGGCGGCGTTGATCTCCAATGCGAGCGCGAGAGCCGCGCGGCCCTGCCGGCCAGTGACCCGCGGCTGCTGGCGGGTGCGTACGCTTTCCAGGAACGATTCGATCTCCAGGCGCAGCGGCTCGCCGGGGGTGACGGCGGGCTTGGAGAGTGCCAGGCCGCTGAGAATGCGGGCGGGGTCTGGCGGAGCTGCGTCAGAGGCGGCTTGCGGCTTGACGTCGATGAAGAGCAGATCCTGCCGTGCGTAGTCGATGGAGATGTATTGATGCGGCTGGAAGAAGCGGAGCTTGCGGACGCGCTCGGTACTGACGCGGCTGGCGGTGAAGTTGGCGACGCAGCCGGAGGCGAACTCGACGCGAACGTTGGCGATATCCACCTTGCGCGACAGGACCGGCAGGCCGACGGCCTGCAGGGAGCGAATTGGCGACTGGACCAGACTGAGCACGATGTCCAGATCATGCACCATGAGGTCGAGAACGACGTCGACATCGAGAGAGCGTGGAGTGAAGACACTGAGCCGGTGGGCCTCAAAGAACATCGGCATGTGGATGTAGGGCTGCACGGCGAGGACGGCGGGGTTGAAGCGCTCCAGATGGCCAACCTGCAGGATGCGGCGATGCCGTGCGGCCAGATCGACGAGCGCGTCTGCCTCGGCCAGCGACGCGGCAATCGGTTTTTCTACCAGAACATCGATGCCGGATTGAAGGAGGGCGCCGGCGATCGCCGCGTGGGCGCTGGTAGGCACACAAATGGACGCGGCGTGGAGATCAATCTGGCCGGCGGCGCGCGCGGCGAGGCAGGCGTCTATGTCCCGGAAGAGGCAGGCTTGAGGAAGATCGGCTTGCAGTGCCTGCCGGCGCGCTGGATCGCTTTCGACGATGGCCACAAGACGGACGGAATCGCCCGCGGCTGCGCTCAATTCGCGAATCACGCGGAGATGGTTGCTGCCGAAAGCGCCGGCGCCGACGATGGCGAACCCGATGGATTGTGGAGAGGCGGACGCCACTTGAGCTATTGGGCGCCGCTCTTGCCCCCGACGACCGCGAGGCAGCGTGTGTAGAGCTCGAGCAGGTGAGTCACGGGATCGTCAGTCTTGGCGGAGGTGGGGTGGGTAAAGCCGGTAGAGGCAGTAGCGGGACGGCCGACGTTGGTCGTGGTCGCGATGAATTTGAGCAGGTCTAGGGCAATATCTTCGTTACGGCGAGCGGCGCTGGACAGTGTGGCGAGTTGCTCCATATGCGTCCTCCGATGCCGATGCTACCAGATGGGGCCGGCCAGTGCTTGCCGCACGGGCGGGCGCGCGGATGGCGTTTTTCGTCTGCCCGCCTGGTCAAGGGATGGGCGCGAGGATGAGGCAGACGCGGCCGACGATGAGGTCCGATGGCATCTCGTGCGGGCCGAGAGCGAGCAGTTGGACGGGATGGTCGAGTTCGATCGGGCGGAGGATGAGGCGGTTGCTTTCGAATTCGGTAAGCCGCAGATGCAGAGCGTTGCCGACGCGCACGGCGAAGACCGAGGGCTGCGGCGGCCGATAGGCGACGGGAGAGTTGTAGTGGCGGTCGATGACCGCAAGGGTGTCTGGCGGCAACACGGGTTGCATGCCGCTGGCCTGCAACCGGGTGATCCGCACGGAGACGAAGCGAGACCATCCGCGCCGCGAGGTGGCTCGGCGTGAGCGCATCTGCTCCATAATGCCAAGCGGCAACTGCACCGTGTCGAGCATTGCCGAGGTGGGCGGCACCGCATCGTGGATTGCGACACTCGGTGCCACAACGGGAATAACGGTGTGCGTAAGACTGTTTGACGCCTCACGTGGACCCGCGGCCATGTCATCCAGCGCGAGCAAGTCGCCGACCGTGAGCATCTGGGCGGCAAGCAGACGATCGAGACCGCCGAGGCTGAGGGTACGGCGGCGGCGCAAGAAGTTAGAGATATGCGAGGGTTGAAAGCCAGTCTGGCGCGCGAGAACAGCTCCATTCACACTGCCTCGATCGATCCGCCGTAGTAGTTCCACGCGGAGACGCTCTTGCAGTTGGGTGAAGTTCATGTGGAAAATAAATTGCAGGATGAAACCCGGAATCGATCTGCGCACAAGGGAAGCCCGCGATGGGCAATCCAAAACAAGCTGCCGACTGTCCGCACGGACGCGAGAGAGCAGCGAACTTACAACGAGCCTGCCGCGACAGCCTGATGAGCTATTCGGGTGCGACAGCGGGCCTGAGGCCTTGGAGAAAACGATGGAGTATTTGCGGGTTCAATTAAAAGTGTGTGAGGGATGCGGAAATCTTTGGTTCCGCACACAGAGTGCAGAAGATGTTTATGGACGGTGCTGCGCGAGCAAGCTGGCACAGCATGCGAAGCCAAGACCAGACCAGCGGCGGATGAAACGGCACGCGATGGCATTGCGCCGGGCCGTAATG
>DASQSP010000013.1:0-10293 GCA_035642355.1 Occallatibacter sp. | reverse complement strand
GGCCCACATGCTCCAAACGACCAGGAAGCGTGTCCTTGATCCGCTCCCACTGCGCCTCGCTCAACTCGTATCGACTCGTCACAAACTCAAGGGAAACAAATCAAAACAACCCTGCAAAGTCTATATGTAGATACGGCCTAGCTTGAAACTCGTCAAGCGTAGCCTTCTTGAGGACAAGAGGGGCTGGCTGAACCTCGCTAAGAGTGAGTTGGTTTCCGCTCAACAGCCCGGAAAGAGTAAAGGATCCAAGTCCGAGCAAACCGTTGCCGGAAATCGTGACATTCTCGCCGTCAACCGCTCCAGTGACGGAGGTCGAGGTGCGCTGAATGTTGCCGTCACTCTTGAGAACACTGGCAACAATTTGACCGCTGAGATGGTTGTCAGGAGTTCGGACAATTTGCAGCCAGCAAATGGCATTACTGTCGGCGGCCAGGTACGAGCCTGAAATGTCGCGCTGACAGGCACTCAATAGAAGAATACCTGCGACGAGGCAGATGCTCGTCGAGCGAAAATGCGTTCTGTTGCTGCGAATGAGCTTCATTACCTTTAATTCTCTCGAACTACTCTACACTGACCGCGCAATAATGTCGGACGCATACCTTAACAGCAAGATAACCAAGGTGTCATTTAGAGTTCGCATGCGAATGGAATGAATAGACAAGGCAATACTGATATTTAGCCTCTATTGTGGCGACCGGACAGCTACAGATTAAACAGCTCGCGCAGCCGCCGCGTCTGCGAGCGGCTCACGGGGACCTCGGTGTTCTTGCGGTCGTCCATGCGCAGTTGGTAGCTGGACTTGAACCACGGCACCACTTCGCGAATGTGGTTGATGTTGACCACAAAGCCGCGGTGCGCGCGCCAGAACAGCGCCGGGTCCAGCAGCTCCAGCAGCTCCTCGAGCGTGCGGCACTTCGACTGCCCCTCGAACCCCTGCGTCACCACGCGAATCACGCCCTCATCAATGGCCGCGTAGCAGATCTCCGCCTGGTCCACCAGCAGCAGCCGGCTCTGCGCCTGCACAATCAGCTTGTTGGGCTGCGCCGTCTGCGGCCGGTTCAGGAGCTTCAGCAGCGCGTCAATTTGCGACTGTGATTGCGATTGCGGTTCCGAAGATGCGCTGGTCTGCATCCGCCCCCGCGCGCGGTCCACGGCCTGCGCCACGCGCTCGCGGTCAAAGGGCTTCAGCAGATAATCGACGGCGTTCACGTCGAAGGCGCGCACCGCATATTGGTCATACGCGGTGGCAAACACAAACTGCGGCAGCGGCGCGGCCTCTCTCTCGGCCTGCGCGCCGCGCTTGGCCATCAGGCGCTTATCTACTAATCGCTTGTCCAGCAGCCGCTTGATGACCGCAAATCCATCGAGCCCCGGCATCTGCACGTCGAGAAACACCAGGTCCGGATGATGCTCTTCGATCAGGTCCACGGCCTCAATGCCGTTGGCGCCCTGCGCCAGCACGTCCACGCCGCCCACCTCGTCGAGCAGATACTTCAGCTCTTCGCGGGCCAGTTGTTCGTCATCGATAATCAGCGCGGAGATGGACATGCGGTTAGATGGGATTGTAGGGAGGCGAAGAAGCCGGGGTCAAACCGGTGCGGAAAGGGAGTAAAGTTACTCGCCGGCCATCACATGCAGCCGTGCCGGCATGTGATCCCGCGCCAGCTCGTGTCCGCAGCGCGTGCAGAATACATCCGTGGCCCGCACCGTGCGAAAGCAGTTGCCGCAACTGGCCGCAAGCTGATAGTTGCACTGCGGGCAAAAGTGGAAGTCGCCCAGCACATGGGTGCGGCAGGACGGGCAGGTGGAAACCAGCGGCGTCCGCAGCAGGAAGTAGAGCACCGCGCCAATGCCGCCCGGCATCACGAAACAGATCAGCATCCAGAACCGCGAACTCATCGACCGCCGCGGCGCATCCATGCTGATGAAGCCGATCATCAGAAAGTACACCGCCGCCAGCAGGCCCCAGGAAAGGTTGAGATAAATCCGCAGACCGAGCGGCGCAATGTGGTGCTGCGTGCGGGGAAACACCAGCCAGAAGTAGTACTCCACCAGCAGGAAGGCGGCGCCCGCGGCGGCAATCGACCACAGCGGCACAAGCCGCGTGTCATCGTTTGCGTGAATGGACTGTGGTTCGCGCATGAATCGATTCTGCCCTGGCAACAGGTGCTTAGGTAAGGTAAGCCCAGCTTACCCCCTATTGCAATGGACGGAAAGGGGAATCGAAGAGTTGCGCGGGTATGCGGTAACCGCGTCCGGTCCCTATTATCGATGAGGGTTGCGCCGCACCCAGCCCGCCACCAGGGCCGAAGCCAGCAGCGCGGAACACAGGAAGAACGTCCACAGCCCGATTTCGCCGGACAGCCGGCCGTCTTCCACAAGGGTTTCGGTGATCCACCAGATCAGCGGACCCACCACAAACAGGACAATTAATGTGGCTGCCAGCGCCACCGCCCGCGTGCGCTTGCCATCGGCCTTTTGCCCCTGCAGAACCCCCGCCGAGGTCATCACCACCCGGCGCGTCCGCTGCACCACGGTCCGTTCGCGTTCTGCGTCCGTCCCGGCCGGCACGTCATTCCGCAGTCCCGCGCTCGTGCCCCTGCCCTGGGCCGTACCGGTGACCGCACCCAATGTCATCCCGCCTGCTCCTCGCGGTGCGCGTGCCCGCGCGCCATGCCCAGTCGCGGCTTGATCGCCGCCAGTCCACGATACAACCTCGACTTGACCGTGGAAAGAGGCGCGCGCGTGACTTTGGCAATCTCCTCCAGCGTCAGCTCCTCGTGGAAGCGCAGCATCAGCACCTCGCGGTAGAGCGTATCCAGTTGCAGCAGCGCGCTGGCAACCGCCGCCCGGTCTTCCATGCTGGCAAACTGCTCCAGAGGGCTCGGCTGATGGTCGGCAACCTCAAACATCATGGGCCGGTCGTCGTCGCTGCCGGTTTCAATCAACTCGTCCAGGCTCGCCAGCGTCCGTTTGCGCCGCTGGTCAATCACCAGATTGCGCGCGATGGTGAACAGCCACGTCTCAAACCGCGCCTTGCCGTTGAACTGCCCGCCACGAGTCAGCACCCGCATCCAGACTTCTTGAAAAAGATCCTCGGCCATCTCGCGGTTGCCGCACAGGAACAGCAGGTAGCGCAGCAGCCGGTGCTGATAGCGAACGATCAGCTCGTCCAGCAGGCCCGGCTCCTGGCGCTTCAAGCCTTCGGCAATGGCCAGGTTTTCCTGCCGGACCTGCTCTTCGGCCAGGGCGGCGGAGCCTGGAGAGAACAACGCACGAATTGCGGCGGTAGCGCTCATCTGTTCTGTTAGACGCCAACCCGCTGCCACAAGCCGCCCGCAATCAGGAACCTGTGCCCGCCTCATGCATTAAAGTGCATAAGAAATAGTGCAAAAACAGCCCATCGCAACAATTCTTAAGATTCGGAGTGAAAAACTCCACAGCCGGAGGGCATCCACTGGCGGGCGCACGCCCGGCGGTCGTGGCTCGGCCTGAAAACGAGGGGTCTATCACCCAGAGCGTCGGACGTTCCAAAATTTCGAGATGTTAAATTTCGTAAATCATTACGTTAATTATCTTTAACAGCATCGTGAACAAATGTTAACAATCGGCACTTAAGTTTAGAGGACAACATTTAATTTCTTTTACCTCTGGGTTGTGAAGATGGCCCGGGGATAAAGTCAACTACGGGAGAAGCTTCTGAATCGCTTGATTTTTGCACTAGTGACGAGTCTCGTAATAATGGCGGGCGCGGCGTTGCCGCGGCCCATGGGTGCCCAATCCAATACCGGAACATTGGCAGGCACGGTTGTCGATCCCAAAATGCAGGCTATTGCCGGGGCCAACGTGGCGGTTCGCGGCGAAGGCAAAGCCGGACAATTCCAGGCCACGAGCAACAGCAGAGGTGAATTTAAGATCTCGGGAATCCCCAGCGGCAGCTACACCGTAGAGGTAACCGCCCCGGGATTTGCGCTCATATCGCGTGACCACGTCTCCGTCGGGACAGACGAAACGCCGGCACTTCAGTTTGCTCTCTCGCTGGCATCGGTAGCGGAAGAGATCACGGTCAGCGCGGATGTGGAAGATGTGACTTCCCAGTCCGCGCAACTCTCGCCAATCAAGGCGTTGCTCGATACCGGCTCGGCTAGAACCGAGATCCCCAACAACTACATTCGTAACTACGCCTCGCCGGTCGCCGACTATACGGAGATTGTGCAAGTCGTGCCGGGCACCTTCAGCATCAATTCCAACGGCGTGGGCCTGGGACAGGGCCAACTCACCTTCCGTGGTTTTATCGACGGCGAATTCACCATCTCCTACGACGGCATTCCTTTCGAGGACACCAACGATCCCACCCACCACTCATGGGTCTTCTTTCCGGGAAATACGATCGGCGGCGTGGATTTCGACCGCAGCCCCGGCACGGCATCGGACATCGGCCCCACCAACTATGGCGGATCGATTCACCTCCTGTCTCCGCAGCTCCAGACGGACGAGGGTTTCCGCGCGAATGAGTCTTATGGGTCGTTCAATACCAATTTGTTCGACTTTCAATACAACTCCGGCTTGTTCGGCGCAGCCAAGAAGGCCAACTTCTGGTTCGAGGGCAGCCACCTGACCTCCGACGGCTTCCAGACCAACGACTTCCAGATCCGGACGGCCGGCGCGCTCAAATACACCTACAAGCTATCCGATAAGACTTACCTGTCGGCTTTCAGCAGCGTGGTGATTCTGGACAACAATACTCCCGACACCAATACCCCTACCAGGGGCCAGGTTGCGGAGTACGGATATAACTTCCTTCTGGCGTCGAACCCTACCAATCCTGACGGGTCGCCCAACGCGCTTTACTATAAGGACCAGTTCTACCATGTGCCCACCGACTTCAGCTATCTCGGCTTGACGACTGACCTGGGTCACAGCTGGAAGCTGGACGGCAAAGCGTATGTCTATAGCTACTACAATCATCAGCACTACGTCCGCAGCACGCAAAGCACTGCAGATACGACTACTGGGGGATCAGGTTTGGTCGATCCCAACAACCCGGTAGCGGGGTCTGGCTACCAAACCTTCTCCGCGGGAAGCATTGCTAAAGACGGCGTGGACAAGGAAAACGCCTACAACCGCATCGGCGGCATCGTAACTGCCAGCTCAGCCTCGAGATTCGGGGTCTTCCGGACGGGGTACTGGTACGAGTACTCGTACACCAACCGTTATCAGATCAACTCCAATCCGCTGACCTGGGTCGATCAGCCCGGAGTGGCGGGCGTTCGGCTCCACGAAAGCTTTATCACCAACTCTATCCAGCCGTTTGCGGAATATCAGTTGGTGGCCATCCCAAAATTCATTATTACCGCGGGCATCAAGGACGCATATTACAACCAGGGCATCACGCAGTTTGATGACAACGGTCATATTGTGGGTACCTTGACTAATGGCGCGCTATCTGAGTACCACAACGCAGGGTATAACTCCTGGCTGCCCTCGGTCGAAGTCAACTACCGTGTACGTAACAATTGGTCTGTCTACGGCCAGTACGGACGTGGAAGCAACATTCCTCCGTCGTCGGTATTCGATGTGAGCGCCGCAAATCCTGTTAGCGTTATTCCGAAGCCTACTGTGGGCTCTACCTATCAGGGTGGCACGGTAGTCAAGTTCAACCGCGCTAGTTTCGATCTGGATGGATATTTTGTCCACTTCCAGAACAACTACGCCGCTGTGCCGCAAACGAACACCGCCGGCACCTTTACCCAGTACGTCACCAGCCCGGATTCGCGCACGCGCGGCTTCGAGGGTGAAGGTAACTTCCTCGTGACGCGCGGCTTGAGCATCTTCCTCAACGGCACCATTACTTCGGCGCAATATGTGGCCACTGCGACCACGCCGGTCGGTGAGATCGCAGGTTCACCGCACGACACCGAGCAGGAAGGCATTACCTATCAGGACAAGCAGTGGGAAGCCGGCTTCTTCAACAAGCGCGTCGGCACCCAGTTCAACGATAACAGCGGCTCCGCGGCCGGTGTTATCCATTCTGCCATTCCGATCGATGCTTTCTCGATCGCCAACCTTTTCATCAACTATAACTTCAGCAAATTTGGCCGCTTCGGCCAGTCGAAGCTCAGGCTGAGCCTTAACAACTTGCTGGACGACCGCAGTATTGTCGGCGTTGCGGCTGCCAACGCTGGTACTTATGCCAATCCGTACACGATAAACCCGGGCGACGACTTGACTCTGACGCCCGGACGCAGCGTGACGGTGAGCTTCCAGTTTGGGTTTGCGCCCAAGGAACGGTAGCTATCGGCATCTTGATATGCGAAGCTGCAAACACAGCTTCGCATATCGAGAGTTACCACCGCGCTCTACACAGACTCATCCTTTTGCCTTACGGGATACTCATCGACAGCTTGTCGTCGCTGGGGTCCCTCGGCTAAAGGATGAGCTTTTTTGTGGAGTAGTTCCACACCTCGGTCCTAGTGATCGGCGGGTGGAAGAGCTTAAGCCTAAGCCCGCCGCCGCTTCGCCACCCGTACTGCCGCATCCACAGCCATGGCAGCCCGCCGCTCCCGGCCCTGCACCGTCTGCAAATAAAAGATTCCCAGCAGATGGTTCCTCCGCTGTAGCGGCGTCATCGCGCGCCAGCCGGCATGCGCCAGCGGCTCGCGCTGAAAGCCCGCCCGCAGAATTGGCGGCGTCTCGTGCTCGCCTTCCATCGCCAGCATCACGCTTTCGGCCATCTTTGCCGCCCGCGCGCGCCGCGTCGCCGCGCCCCTGGCCGCATCCACAAAGTTGCCAAACCCCTTCCGCATTGAGGGAGGCAGCTTTGCGAACCACCGCGCCACGGCCTTGTCTTCCTTGAGTGCCTGCAGCAGCTCCGCCGGAATCGGCTCCAGTGCGCCTCCGTCCGGCTCCAGGCGCAGCTTCACCCGGTCCCCCGGCCCCGCCCGCGCGCCCTTCTGGAGCGCGCGGTTCACGATCAGAACCATCTCCGCGCCCTGGCGCGCCGGGAACAGCGTCGTTCTCAAGTCAACGCCGTTGATCGTACCCTTCACCCGCCGATCCTTCCACTCCGGCCACGCCTTGCGCAGCGCCGCCCCATCCAGCCGCGCCACCACAAAGCGCAGCCCGATTGCGTGCCGCTCCAGCACCACCTCGAACGTTTTGGCCTTGCCTGCGCTCATAGCAGCGTTACCGGCAATCTAAACTAATTGCATGGAAGTTCTCTACGGCGTTCATCCGGTCGAGGAAGCACTCAAGGCCGGCCGCCGCCGCTTCGATCACGTACTGGTTGCCCGCGAGCGCGAAGACCTGCGCCTCGCCCACCTCGTTGCCGCCTGCCGCGAGGCCGGCGTCCGCGTCCGCCAGGAATCCCGCGAGCAGCTCACTCAGGTCGCGGGCACCGCCGCTCATCAGGGCGTCGTCGCCTTCGTTCGCGGCCAGGAATTTCTGTCCATCGAGGACCTCTTTGCCCCCGCCGAGCCTGACGCCCAACGCCTGCTTCTTGCCCTCGACGGCGTCGAAGACCCGCAGAACCTCGGCGCGCTGCTCCGCGTGGCCGATGGCGCCGGTGTGGACGGCATCGTCCTCACCGAGCGGCGCGCGGCCCCGCTCAGCCCCGTTGCCGTAAAGGCTAGCGCGGGCGCCACCGAGCACCTCCGCATCGCCCGCGTCGTCAACCTTGTTCGCGCCCTTGAAGAGCTCAAGGAGAAGAACATCTGGGTCATCGGCCTCGACGAGCGCGGAGAAACCGACTACGATCGCTTCGACCTCACCGGGGACTGTGTGCTCGTTCTCGGCCGGGAGGGCGCGGGGCTGCATGATTTAGTCCGCCGCACCTGCGACCATCTCCTGCGCATCCCCATGGCCGGCGGCGTCAGCTCTCTCAACGTCTCCGCCGCCGGAGCCGTGGTGCTCTACGAGGCGGCGCGTCAACGGCGAGCGCACGGGCAGAGTGGGGCTCCCAACGCCGCGCCGCAGCCGTCCAAGCCAAAGAGGCAGAAGGGTCTCGGTTCGTAATTCGCGCGAAGGCGCGGTTAGCCCCACCGCAGGTGGCAGAAAGGTCTCGGTTCGTAGATGAAGTTCGCTTTCTCCCGCGCATTTGCCGCGGCGGCTCTCGCCACGGCCTGCGCCGCCCTCGCCGCGCAGAGTCAAACGCCGGCACAGATTCCCGCCCCGCCCGCAACGCCCGCGCAAACTCCGCAGCCTGCGCCAACGGGCAAGGTCATCTTTTCCCGCTCCACCGACGAAAACGGCGACACCGCCACCCAGGCCGGCCCCGCCGCCATTGAGAAGACCACCGAGCCCGTCGCCACCGACGACGACCGCCTCGCCGTTACCTTCACGTCGCTTGATCTCGACGTGCGTCTCCAGCCCGCCGCGCAGCACATTGACGTCCGCGCCGTCCTTACCGTGCGCAATGACGGCAAGTCCCCGCTCAGCCGCATCCCGCTGCAAATCTCGTCCGCGCTGCGCTGGGAACAGGTCCGCCTCAACGGCCGCGGCGTCGCCTTCCCCGTGGCCACGCTCAACTCCGACACCGACCACACCGGCCAGCTTCACGAGGCCGCCGTCCCACTCGCAACGCCGCTTGCCCCTGGCGCGTCGGTCCAGCTTGATGCGGTCTACTCCGGCCAAATCGCGCTCTCCGCCCAGCGGCTCATCACGATCAACACGCCGGAGACCCTTGCCCTCCACTCCGACTGGGACGAAATCGCTCCCGGCTTCACCGGCCTGCGCGGCTTCGGCAACGTTGTCTGGTATCCGGTCGCGAGCGTCCCCGTCATCCTCGGCGACGGCGCGCGCCTCTTCGACGAGATTGGCCGCCACAAGCTTCGCCTGGTCGGCGCGCGCTTCGCCCTCCGCCTCACCGTGGAGTTCCCCCACGGCCAGCCGCCTACCGTCGCCCTGGTAAACGGCGTGTCCGTTCCACTGACGGTCAGCGATGCGCAGGGCCTCGACCCCGAACTTACCGGCGTCGCCACCGCAGCGCTCGCCCCCACCACTCTCGGCTTCGTGACTCCGAGTCTGTTTGTAGCCACGCGCACCCAGCACGCGGCACCCGCCGTTGCCGGAACCATGCCCAGCGTGGTCGCCCTCACCACGCCAGACAACCAAGTCGCCGTCCAAACCTGGCTCGAAGCCGCCTCCACCGTCGCGCCCTTTGTCGCGCGCTGGCTCGGAGCCCGCCCCCGCGCCCCGCTCACCCTCCTCGATCTGCCCGACCCCGAAGACGCTCCCTGGGAGTCCGGTCCGCTGCTGGCCACCAATCTTGGCGAAGGGCCCGCCGACCGCATCCAGAGCGCTCTCGTGCATGCCCTCGCACGCGCCTACGCGCCCGCCGCTCCCGCATGGCTCAGCGAGGGGCAGGCCACCTTCGTCGAGTCCTTGTGGGTGGAAAAACAGCAGGGGCGCGACCGCGCTCTCGGCATGCTTGAGGCTGATCGCGCTGCTCTGGCCCTCGCCGAGCCTTCCAGCCCCGGCGAAAGCGCGGGCACGCCGCTCGCCCAGGCCATAGCGCCCATCTACTACCGCACCAAGGCCGCCTATGTGCTCTGGATGTTCCGCGACACCGCGGGCGACGACGCTCTGGCCGCCTCGCTCAGCGCCTGCGACGCTGCCAAAGACGGATCAGGTTACGCTGTGGGCGCCGCCGCGCCCTGCCCGCTCGCGCAACTGCTCAAACAGAACGCCGCCATCCACGACTCGGGCTGGATATTCTCGGATTGGATCGACGCCGACAAGGGCCTGCCCGACCTCTCCATCGACAGCGAATTTCCGGCGCCCTCGCCCGGCGGCACCTACCTTGTCGCCGTCAATGTTTCTAATGCAGGCTACGCCGCCGCGGAGGTTCCCATCACCATCCGCACCGCCAAGGGAGAAGACACGGAGCGCATCCTCGTCCCCGCGCGCGGCAAAGCCACGGACCGCATCCTCGTCGCCGCCCCGCCCACCCAGGTCCAGCTCAACGACGGCGCCGTACCCGAGATCGAAGCCAGCGTCCACGTCACGGACATCACCAACATCCCCGCCGCCGCGCCGCCCTCAACCGGCCCCACCCCGCACAAGCTTCCCCGCGACGGCAAGAACTAGCCGCCAGAATCGCCCCTGCGCAGACAGCACGAGCACAGAAATGGGTGCCCCAGGTCTCGCTTTTGAGACCTGGGAAAGCACAGCCCTGTCATTCACTCCCCTGTGGACGGCTTTCGCTCTCCATGTCATGCCTCCACCCAACGGTCGATGCGCACCCTCCACGGCCCTGCGTAGCATGGCTCCTGTCCGGATACGCCCCGATCCCCG
>DASQSP010000012.1:0-14194 GCA_035642355.1 Occallatibacter sp. | reverse complement strand
GACCTGGGCCACGCCGAAACCAACCGCGCGCTGCCTCCGAACATCCAGCTCGCCCACGACGGGCAGACCTTTCCAATCGCCCTATGACGACCGCCCTATGACGACAATCGCGACACGCGCCATTCCCGTTCTGCGCACACTGGCCGACGTGCCTGCCGGCTTTGGCACCACCGTCGCCGCCATCGGCAACTTCGATGGCGTGCATGTGGGCCACCGCGAAATTCTCACGGCGGTGGTCGAAGAAGCGCGTGCTCGCGCCGCGCGCGCCGTGGCCATCACGTTCGATCCGCATCCAGATCACTTCCTGCGTCCGGCAATGGCGCCCAAGCTGCTGACGCCCCTGGACGAACGCCTGCGATTGCTGGCGACGACCGGCATTGACGCCGTGCTGGTGTTGCCTTTCGATGCGGCACTGGCGCATCTGCGCGCGCATGAGTTCGTGAAGCGGGTGCTGGTTGACGCGCTCGCGGTCTGCTCGCTGCACGAGGGCGGCAACTTCCGTTTCGGGCATCGTGCCGAGGCCGGAGTGGCCGAGCTGGCCGCATTCGGCGCGGAGTTCGGCTTCGCGCTGCATGTGCATGAGCCGGTCTGCGTGCATTCACTCGAGGTTTCGAGCTCGGCGGTGCGCGAGGCCGTGGCCGCCGGCGACATGAAGCGCGCGCGTTGGATGCTGGGCCGTCCCTTCGCCGTGCGCTCCACGCAGAAGCGCGACCGCGGCGTGGGGACCGAGCTGCTGGTGCCCACCGTCAACCTGGCGGCCTATGACGGCCTGCTGCCGGCCTTCGGCGTCTATGTTACGCGGCTCTCCATCGGCGAGCGCTGCTTTCAGGCGGTCACAAACGTGGGCAACCGGCCCACATTTGCAGGCGCGGGCTTCAGCGTCGAGACTCACATCCTCAATTTCGAGCCGGTGGAGCTGACCGCAGAGCCGCCGTTGCAGCTCGAGTTCCTGCTGCGGCTGCGGCCGGAGGTCGCGTGGCCTTCGCCGGAGGCGCTGCGGGCGCAGATACTGCGGGACGTGACGCGGGCGCAACGCTACTTCCGCCTGTGCCGGTAGGCGTAGCGGCGGTCACTGCCCCAGCCCCTTTCTGCGAATCGTCTTCCTCGTTAGCCAGGAACTGCTCATCGTCCTTGCCCTTGATCGCCTCGCTCATAAAAGCCATCCAGATGGGCAGCGCGGCCCGCGCGCCAGTCTCTTTTTCGCCCAGCGATTCGCGGCTGTCGTAGCCCACCCACACGCCGCACGTCACCGAGGGCGAGAAACCCAGAAACCACGCATCGGTAAAGTCGCTGGTGGTGCCGGTCTTGCCGCCCAGCGGGTGCTTCAACTGCGCCGCGGCCGCGCCGGTGCCGTGCGCCGTCACCGCCTGGAAGAGCGTCATCATCGCGCGCGCGGTTTGCTGGCTGATGACTTCGCTCACCTCCGGCCGGTCCTGCCACAGCGTGATGCCGTCGTAGTTCTCCACCTTGCGAATGAGCCGCGGCTGCACCCGAATGCCGTCGTTGGGGAACACCGCGTAGGAGGCGACCTGCTGCTCCAGCGTGATCTCCGCAGCGCCCAGCGCAATCGGCAGATACGGCGGAATATCCGTGGTCACGCCGAAGCGGTGCGCGAGGTCGATGACCTTATGAATGCCCACGCGCGCCGCCAGCTTGACCGCCGGCACGTTGCGCGACTCCGCAAAAGCATTAGTCAGCGTCATCGCGCCCTTGAAGTCGTTCTCGTAGTCGTGCGGCGCGTAGCCGCCAAAGTTCACCGGCGCGTCCACGATGATGTCCGTCGGCTTGGCGCCATCCTCCATCGCAGCTGCATACACATAAGGCTTGAAGCTCGAGCCGGTCTGGCGCTCGGCCTGCGTGGCGCGGTTGAACACGGAGAGCGCAAAGTCGCGGCCGCCCACCATGGCCAGCACGTCGCCCGAGGTGTTGTCCATGGCGAAGAGCGAGCCCTGCGCGCCGGAGTCCTGCTCCAGCGTGGCTCGGCGTGCACTGCCCTCCGTGGCGTTGCTCAGGTGAACGTAGATGATGTCGCCGGGCTTGACCAGCGCGTCGCCGTAGCGCTGGCCGGTCCACTGCCAGTCGGCGGGCAGCAGCTCCACCTCGCCGTCGCCCACGCGAGCCTGAATCTCCAGCGGCAGCGCCTGCGTCACCACCGCATGCACATAGTCGCCCGGCCCGCTGTCCCTGGCCCAGTCCGGGTGCCGGTACTGCTCGATGGTCTGGCCGGATGCCAGCACATTATCGAGCCTGCCCTTCCAGCCGTGGCGGCGCTCGTAGGCGGCCAGGCCGTCGAGCACAGCGCGGTTCGCGGTCTCCTGCAGGTTCAGGTCGAGCGTGGTTTCAATCTTCAATCCAGCCTCATGAACCTCTTCCGTGCCGAAGCGTTTCTCGAGTTCCTGTCGCACCTCCTCCTGGAACCACGGCGCAACCGAGGCGTCGGGCTGCGAGATTTTAAGGCCCAGCGGCGCCTTGCGGCCTTCCTCGGCCTGCTTGTGCGTGATCACGCCGTCGGACTCCATCTCGCTGAGTACAAGATTGCGGCGGCGCAGGGCCTTTTCCGGATTCAGAATCGGCGAGTAGGCAGCCGGGCCCTTGGGCAAGCCCGCCAGCAGCGCAGCCTCGGTCAGCGTCAAATCCTTCGCATGTTTTGAGAAGTAAAACTCCGAAGCAGATTCAAACCCATACATGCCGCTGCCGAGATAGATCTGATTGCCGTAGAGCGTGAAGATCTGCTGCTTGGTGAAGGCGCGCTCAATCTGGATCGCGAGGTAGGCTTCCTGCAATTTGCGGCTGGCGGTGCGCTCGGAGGAAAGAAAAAGATTGCGCGCCAGTTGCATGGTGAGCGTGGACGCGCCCTGCGCGCGGCCGTGGCTGCGCAGGTCGTGGATGAGCGCCCCTGCAATGCGCAGCACGTTGATGCCCCAGTGAGACTCAAAGCTCTTGTCCTCGATGGAGATCACTGCCTCGCGCAGCACCGGCGCAAAGTCGTCGTAGTTCACCAGAACGCGCCGTTGCAGCGCGAAGGAGCCGATGATGCGGCCATTGCGGTCGTAGAGATCGGTCGTGGTCGAGGGCCGGTAGCGCTCGAGGTCGTGAATCTGCGGCAGGTCCGCCGAGTAGACCAGCATCAGTCCGCTCAGCGAGCCCGTAACGATGGCGAGCAGCACCAGCATCAGCAGAGCGAACCTGCCCGCCAGCTTGCGTCTGCCAAAGACAGGAACTGCCTCGGGATCGAGCCGGTGCGAGCGGCCCAGGCCGCCACCAGGTCCGCGCTGCTCGGTGGGTGGGTTGGAGGGAGCAGCCAAGAGCTTCAGGCCTCAATTGCCTTAGGGGGTTTTCGATTCAAGTATCAACAAGACTCTGGGTGCCCCATCCTTTGCCCGCCGAGGCGGGCAAAGGGTGGGAGACCGCAAATGCCTGCCTCGACCGTAAACACTGAAACAAAAAAACGTTCTGGGAACCTCTGAACAAGTCCGCCTTGTAACAGGGCACGATCCGCCGCGGCGGATCGTGCCGATAGGAGTCGCAAAATGAGAGGGGCTTTAGCCCCTGAAGGGCCTTCGATGGATTTAATAAAAGCTTACTTAGGCTAGCACGGCCCCGCTCTGCGCACTGGCGCGGAACGAGGCCGCCGAACCAGCACATGCACGAGCGTGAGCTGGCCCGAGTTAGCCGTTCTTGGCCTTGAGCAAATCGAGCGCCTTGTTCAGCGGCTCGTCAGTCTTGGAGGGCGCGCTGTTGTCGTCGAAGTCGTCGCTGGTCTGCCCCACCTGCACCGTGGGCACAATCGCGTTGTCTTCGATCTTCTTGCCATCCGGGCCTTCGTATTTGGCCACGGTCAGCAGCAGCGCCGCGCCGTCAGGCAGCTCGATGGTCTTCTGCACCGAGCCTTCGCCAAAGGTGCGCTCGCCCACCACGTCGCCGCGCTTCGCGCCCTCGATAGCGTCGGCGGTCAGCTCGGCCGCGCCGTAGGTGCCGCGATTCACCAGCACCGCCAGCGGCGCGCCCGTGATGAACCGCGCCGGATCGGCGGTAAACGTCTGCGAGGCAAACCGCTGGCCTTCGAGTGTGGCCATGGTGCCCTGATTCAGGAAGAAGTTGGCCAGGCGCAGGCCCTCGGCGGCGTCGCCCTGCGAGCAGTCGCGCAGGTCAAGGAGGATTTTGCGCGTCTTGCCCGCCGCCTTGAGCTTCGCGGCAATCTCATCTACCCGCGCCGTTGTCAGCACGCCGGGCTTGAGATAGAGAATGCTCGCGTTGTCGTACTGCTGCTCGCTGAGCACTGGTTCCGCGACGATGCCGCGCGTCAGCGTGATCTTGTCAGGGTCGGCCTTGCGCGGGCGCACCAGCGAAATCGCGACCGTGGAGCCGGGCTTGCCCTCCAGCATCAGGCGAATCACCGCCAGCGAGAGGTCGCGCGTCGATTGATCCCCAATAGACTCGATGACGTCGCCGTCGCTGATGTGCTCGCGGTCGGCGGGCGAGCCGGACGCGACGCTGACCACGGTGGCGTAGCCAAAGCGCTTGGACACGGTGACGCCCACCTGCGCCACTCCCGTCGCCGGGCGTTCCTTGTAAATCTTGTATTCAGGGGCGGTCAGATAGCTCGAGTCGGGGTCCAGCGATTCCAGAAGGCCGTGCAGCGCGCCGGTCGTCACGTTGTTGATGTTGGGATCCGTCACGTAGTCGCTCTGGACGTGCTTGAGCACTTCGGCAAAGACATGCATCTGCTGGTAGGCGCCGTCCTGCTCGCTGCCGGCATGCACGCCGAAGAAGCCGAACTGGCCGAGGCCAAACCCGAGACCGAGAGCCGCGAAGACCGCGACCGCGAGGACGAAGACGAGACGCTGAAAGAGTCGAGACAAATGCACCACCGGTCGGCTCGCAGTAAAGAAGCCGTACATTCTATAGACGTAATGATACCGCAGCCGGTAATGCCGGTAGTGGGTCAGTTTGAAACCGTCGTGCCGTAAGCGTCGCAAAATGAAATGGGGCTTTAGCCCCTTGAGTCCGTCGTATTGCACCGGAGCCGCTGGCGGCGCTCGTAGTGCGCGCTCATCCTGGTATGTTTTCCGCAGCTGCCGGACTGGGGCCGGTTCGGACACCGCTTAGTCGGGCGCTGTAACCCAAGAAGCAGGCATCTACAGTGGGCGCTTTCGTTTAGCGCCGAGATAGGAGAAAGAGCAGCCCTGGTTTTACCAGAAGTAGATGTCCTCGATGACCGGCGTGCCCGGTTGCCCATCGATGATGCGGGTGCTGAGCACAGCCTCGAAGTTTTCCATCTGACGCGATGGCTGCTTCTTGAGAGCGTCATGCAGCAACTGTGGAGAGGTCAGAAACTCGCCCGCAGCCGTTGTGCCGCCGCGACCGATGCCTGCAGCGATCAGTGTTGGCCGACCGGTGGTCGCGTCGGTAAACCGGGCCACGATGGCGTAGTCGGTGTAATTATTTGTCGCCATCTGCTGCAACCGATCGACCGTCCAGGCGTGGGGCGCACTCGATTGAGTGTCCGGCTTCGTATCTACGATACTGAACGAGGTCATCTCTGGCGCGCTCGCGAACTGAAACCGCAGCGGCCGCGTCAGCCGTAGTGTCCACTCGTTGTCGAACGCTCCGATAATGACCGATGGGCCTTCGCGGAGGTCCGATAGCGTCGTCGCGCTTTCGGCACGCAGCGTGTAGGGTACGCTCGCCGCTTGCAGCACGCCGGTGAGCTTGCCGATGATGTTCAGGTCGTCGATGACGACCGCCGTGAGTTTGTCGTGCAGCACAACTTCATGGGTCGGATCGGCGGCGTCGCGCAGTGCCAGCGTATCGTAATGGGTCTGGTCGGGAATGCTTACCAGAACATGGCCGCTGGAAGCAGTGATCGGTTCCCAAAACTGCTGCACCGGCGTGCGCCGTGGGTGATCCAGGAGAAACTGCAGTGCCAGCAGTGTCAGCGCGGTCACGGCCAACGCCGGCCATGCGAAACGCCATAGGCGGCCGTCTCTGGGGACGGGAACCTGGGTAGCCGACGGCGCAGGTTCTGTAACCTTCGACGGTAGCGGGAGCAGGCCAATCGCCGGTGGCGCGGCGTCTTCGGTGTGCAGCTCCCGCAAAGCAGGCAGTGGCTGCTGCGCCGCAGCAAACTCGAAGTGGGGAACGTAGCTTCCCGAGGGCAGCGTCATCCGGATCTCGCCGCTACAGCCGGGATCCTGATAATACTGCGCGATGCGCTTGCGAATCTCCGCCGCCGTTACGCGTACGATCGGCTCGGTCGATGTATCGTACGAGGCTTCCTTGCCGAAGATTTCCACGCCGATGGTCCGCTCTTTCAGCAGGTCGGCATTGCCCGTTAGCGTCTCCTGCACGATATAGCGCAGGAACACAGGGAAACGCCGGCTGTTGCTGAAGTAGGGGCTGGCCAGCAGCCGGTCGAGCTGCCGCAAAATCTCCTCGCGCTCTGCGGCGGAGAAGGTCTGAGGCGCGCTGATAATGGCGCTCATGGGATTACAGTTCCTCTCGACATCGGATTATAACTCCGGCGCACACCCTTTGCCGGGTGTTTACATGCTTGCGTAAGTTGTTCATTCGCTGGGCGCAACTTGGACTTAACAGGTTAAATGCGCGCTTTTTCCGCAAAGACCCTTACGGGAGTTGCTGGCGGTCCATATAAAGATCGCCGAATTGTGAACGCCCGTTCACGGGTGCTGAAACAAATCAAGCCGGACAGCGAACTGTTTCCTTTGGAGGCACTACCATATGAACTACGCGAACTGGAGAGTCCCGCTCTCTACCCTGCGAGCCCAACGCTCTGCCGCCCTGTTTGCTCTCCTTCTTCTTCTGCTCGTTCCGTCGGCCCTGCGCGCACAGGTAGGGAGCGGGTCGCTGAGCGGAGTGGTGAAGGATGCAACCGGAGCCGTGATTCCCGGTGCATCGGTGACCGCGCACAACATTGCCTCCGGGCAAGTTCGCGGGACCAAATCCAACGGCAGCGGCCAGTTCACCTTCTCGGCGCTGCCCAGCGGAGACTATGACATTACCGCGGGCGCGAAGGGCTTCAGTTCGTACACGGAAAAGGCCGTCCACGTAAATCCAGACGACAATAAGGCTCTCAACGCTTTCAGCCTCAGGGCCGGCGACGTCTCCGCGTCGGTATCGGTGAGCACCGAAGCCGCGGGCCTGCCGCTCGACAGCGGACAGTTGAGCTCGACGATTTCGGGGCAGGAACTGGATCAGCTCTCGATCGTGGGCCGCGACGTGCAGGAATTGGAAAAGACCCTTCCGGGCTTCAATATCCGCGGCCTGAGCAATCAGAACGTGGCGCCGGACTTTACGATCGTCACCATCGGTTCGCCAACCCCTTACGCTTCAAACGGCGCGCCGGTCGCCGGCATCACCCTGAAGCTCGATGGGGCCATCCTGACCGACTCGGGCAACTTCGGAGCGAACCTGCAAAACATCAATGATGCCTTCGTGAGCGAAGTACAGGTGCAGACCTCGAACTTCGGCGTCGACCAGTCGAACGGCCCGGTGGTGATCTCGGCGGTCACCAAGCCGGGCACGGCCAACATTCATGGCCAGCTCTACACCTTCGCGCGCTATAACGCGCTCAACGCCAACGACTGGCTATCGAACAACACGGGACTCCCGCGACCGGACGACCGCTTTATTTATCCCGGCGGCCAATTGAGCGGAGCGATTCCGCACACCAACAAGAAGCTAACCTACTTCGCCGCCGCCGAGGACGACGCGCAGCGCAATGTCTACGCCTACCAGAGCTCCGGCAGCGCGATTATTCACGCGCTGGTGCCAACGCAGGCGTTGCGCAACGGCGACTTCAGCCAGGAGGCGCTGCAGAACTATCTTGGCCCCCTGTTTGGCGTATACGGCAACATCAGCGTGGTGCCGACGGTCGGCGATAACGGCACCACTCTCACGAACGGCAATATCGCGCCATATATAGACCCCTCGGTCTTGAATCTGATCAACTACCTGCTGCCTCTGCCCACCCGCACGGCCACCGGCACGGACGGCTTCAACTGGGATGCGCAGAACCTGATCAACAACGACGTCAGCCAGTACGTCGGCCGCCTCGACTACGCCATCAGCCCGCGCAATTCGTTCTTTGCCCGCTACAGTTTCGAGAAAGGCAAGGAAGGGCAGCCGCAGGTGCCGTTCTACTCCCCGCAGTTGGGCGATGTGCTCGGCTCGGTTAATACGCCTGGGTATGGCCTGGAGAATCGTTCCGACGTGAATAGCGCCGCGGCCAACTACGTGACGATCTTTTCGCCTACCGCGACCAACGAGGCATTTGCCTCGCTCACGTACTTCCAGCGCGTGTTCGTGCCCCGCAGCAACTCCGCGGTGCAGGCTTCAACCGCGGGCTTTGGGTATACCGCAGCTTTTGCAAACGGAACCACAGACGTTCCCCAGCTTGGCACATATTCCTCGGTTGGCGGTCTTCCGCTGGCGCTCACGCCGGACTTTTCGGTCATCGGGCTCACCACCACGGAGTTCCAGCCCAATGCCGGCGACAACTTCACCAAAGTCTACGGAAAGCACACTATACGAGTAGGCTTTTATGTGCAGCGCACCTCGGGCGACGGCACGGAGACCGGACCCAACAACGACACCAATGGCGTCATTCAGAACTACTTCTTTGGCGCTGCCGGCGACGAGTTCACAGGCTACAAGGGTACCTACCCCGACGGTTCTCCGGCCTATGACGGCACGCCGCACTTCAACAGCGGGAACTGGCTGGCGGACTTCTTCGAAGGCCATATTCAGGACTATCACCAGGTCAACTCCAACCCCAAGCAGAACCTGTATTTCTGGACGACGGACTTTTACGGCCAGGACAGTTGGCGGATAAGCAAGAACCTGCTGCTGACCGGCGGCATCCGCTTCTCGCGGCTCAGCGCGTGGACCGACAGGCACAACAACGGCGCGGCTATTTTTGACGCGCGGCTCATCAACACCGCGCAAGACCCCACGACGAATCCTTACCCCGGCCTGATCTGGCATGGGCTGGACTCAATTGTCCCGAACTCGGGGACGGGCTCGCATGGCGTCTTCGTAGAGCCGCGCATCGGTTTCGCCTGGGATGTCTTCTCGACCGGCAAGACGGTGGTGCGCGGCGGCGCCGGCATCTACCGCTTCCACGACGCGAACGCAGACGTTTCTAGCGCGTTTCTGCAGGCCAACGGAGTTCGCACACTCGACCTCGAAGGTTTCGGCGGCAACACGCTGGCCGGCATCGGCACGCTGCACCTGAACCCGGCAACCTATGGCAACGCCGGCGGCACCGAAACCGCGATCCCTCCGGCGACCGTCTACGCGCTGGACCCGCACGACAATACCGACCCGGTGACGAACAACTACAGCCTCAGCGTGTCGGAGCAGTTTCCGCGCAACAATATCGTGCAGGTCAGCTATGTGGGCAACAACAGCAACTCGCTGCTGAACAACGGCACCACGCAGTCCGTAGTGCTGGATAACATCAACGCGCTGCCGGTCGGCGCGCTGTTTACGCCGACCGCCGCTGCCGCGATCAACGCTCTGGCCAGCGGCAACAACGCCTGCAATGCGTCCGGTTGCACGCCGCAGCAGATCTCGGTGCTCGACACCATCTATAACTACCCCGGCGATCACAGCATCCAGAACGCCCGGCTTTACCCCCGTTACAACCAGATTCTGGTTCCGCACCACAACAACTACGCCAACTACAATGCGGTTCAGGTGGAGTTCATCCGCAACACCGGCAGGCTGAACTACAACATCAACTACACCTTCTCGAAGTCGCTCGGCATTCTCGGCTCGGCCGCGGACTTCAACTACACGGCCGGCATCGACCCGTTCAACCTGCGCGCCAACTACGGTCCGTTGAACTTCGACCGCAGCCAGATCGTCAACTTCGCATACTCCTACCAGACGGGCAAGACGTTCCAAAACCGGCTGATGGGCGCGGTGGGGAACAACTGGCTCTTTTCGGGCATCACCAACCTGTCGTCGGGCGGCGACCTGCAGACCGGCGTCAGCTTCTCCCCAAGCTTCTACGTGCAGGGAACCATCGCGGACCCCAATGGGCAATACAGCGTGTTGAACTCGACGATCCTGGGAACGCCGGACGTCAACCTTCAGCCCACGGTGAAGTGCAATTTGAAGTCGAACCTGGGACCGAATCAGTTCATCAACGGCAACTGCCTGGGGTTGCCGGCCCAGGGAACCAACGGCCGCGACATCCTGCCGTATATCCACGGGCCGGCGTTCTTCAACACCGACCTGACGGCGGAGCGTTCTTTCAACCTCGGTCATGATGGCAAGCAGCGCCTTCGTCTGCGCTATGCCGCATTCAATTTCCTCAATCACCCGCTGAATAGCTTCGGCACCGGCGACTCCGGCGAAACGACGCTGCTGGTCAACGGAACATCGCTCGCCAACGCAGCGGTTGCTCCCAACACCACGTTCGGATTCGCGCCGCTGAAACTCGGGCGCCGCATCTCCGAAGTGTCGCTCAAGTACCAGTTCTAACCTGAACCGGCAGGGCTGCGAGGCCGAACAACCTCGCAGCCCTTCCACTTCCTGCTCTCCCGCGGTGGCATGTTTACTGGGACTTCGTGCTATTCGACACCCTGCTAAGGCGTCACTCCGACCGGAACGGTAGAGTTCCTGCGCATACGCAGTGGAGAGTTTCGCCTGCGTTTGCCGCCACTACCCTCAACATGAGCCGAATTCATCCACAGCTTTCCGGAGCCAAGTGCAAATGCAACTCACACGCGGGCGGTCCGCCGTTTCCTGTTTCGTACTCACTTTGCTCATCGTTGCAATGCTCTATGCGGCAATCGAAAGCCGTGCCCAGGGGATTCCGCAGCCGCTGGCCTTCGCCGTCAATGCCACTGTTACTACGTTACCCAACGGAGTCGAACTGCATGACGCCGGCGCAACACTCCGCGTCACCGCGTTGCGTGACGACGTATTGCGCGTCCGCGTGACGCGCAACGGCGCACTGCCTGAAGACGCCTCGTGGGCAGTGCTGCCCGCGTCTCGTACCGCGACTATCGCCGTCACGCCGGAGATGACTGCGACCTCCGCGGGCTTCCGAACTGCTCTTGCCCATGTCGCCATCGACCGCCGCAGCGGCACAGTGCGCATTACCGACTTGAACGGCCGTGTGCTCCGCGAAGACGCCGCGCCGGTCGAGTTCCAAACCGATGGCAGCTTCCGCCTCACCGAAGCGATGCCCGCCGACGAACATTACTTCGGCCTCGGCGACAAGACCGGACCGTCCGACCGTCGCGGCCGCGCCTTCGCCATGTGGAATACCGACACTTACCGGTTCCAGGAATTTACCGACCCGCTCTACAAAGACATTCCATTCTTCCTGAGCTTCCGCGCGGGGACAGCGACCGGCACGCTGCTCGACAACACATGGCGCAGCAGCTTCGACTTTGGCAAGGATTACGAGCGAGCGTACAGCTTCGGCGCTGCCAATGGCCCGGTGGATGTTTACCTGATGCTCGGGCCGACGCCCAGGCAGGTCGTCGAAGCTTATGCCTGGCTGACCGGTATTGCACCGCTGCCGCCACGCTGGATGCTCGGGTACCAGCAGTCGCGCTTTACCTATACGCCCGAAGCGCGGCTGCTTGAGGTTGCGACCAGGCTGCGCGCGGATCGCATCCCCGCCGACGCACTCTACCTCGACATCGACTTTCAGGACCGCCACCGGCCGTTCACGGTTAACACGGACGATTTTCCAGATATACAGCAGACACTCGCCAAGTTGCGGGCGATGCACTTCCATACGGTCGCAATCACCGACCTGCACATCGCCAACGCACCGGGGCAGGGCTATGTGGCCTACGATAGCGGCATGGCTGGCAATGAGTTCCTGCACAATGCGGATGGATCGGTCTACACGGGCAAGGTGTGGCCTGGTGCAGCGGTCTTTCCGGACTTCACGCAGGTCTCCACGCGCAAGTGGTGGGGCACGCTGTATCGGCCGTTTCACACCATGGGCTTCGAGGGCTTCTGGAATGACATGAGCGAACCATCGATCTTCGATTCGCGGACCAGCACCATCGACGAGACGGCGCTGCATCGCGTCGACGAGCCCGGATTTGTCAGGCGCACCGGCACTCACGCCGAGTTTCATAACGTCTACGGCATGGAGAACTCGCGCGCCACCTACGATGGCCTGCTCGCGCTCGATCCCAACCAACGGCCCTTCGTGCTCACACGCGCGACGTACGCGGGCGGACAGCGGTATGCGGCCACTTGGACGGGTGACAACAGCAGTACATGGAACCACCTCCGCATGGTCTCGCCAATGCTCAAGAGCCTTGGCCTGGCAGGTTTTTCCTTTGTCGGAGCCGACGCTGGCGGCTTCGCCGGCAGCCCTTCGCCAGAGTTGTTGACCAAGTGGCTGGAGGTGGCGGCTTTCCAGCCGATCGATCGCTCGCACGCTGAAAAAGGCACACACGATAAAGAGCCGTGGGTTGACGGTACGATGCAGGAAGATCTGCGCCGTCATTACATTGAAACGCGCTATGAGCTGATGCCGTACCTCTACACGCTGGCTGACGAGACCGCTCGCACCGGCCTGCCGATGCTGCGGCCCATCTTTCTCGACTACCCGAACGCCGCGCACGACGGCCGGCCACTCGATATCGACGGCGACCAGAATTTTCTGCTCGGCCACGATCTGCTGATCGCGCCGTCGCCTTATGGCGAAGCGCCAGATGCCTACACGGTGGAGTTTCCGTCGACCCACTGGTACGACTTCTGGACGGGTGAGGCAGTCGCGCCATCCGAACGGGCCAAGGCCGAGGACGGGTTACCGCCAGTGGCGACCGATCAGGTGGATCTCTACACCAGCGTGAAGCCGGCGCTCGCTACGCTGCCGGTGTTCGTGCGCGGCGGAGCAATTCTGCCGATGGCCCCGCTCACACAAAGCACCGACGAGACGCCCTCCGGTCCATTGACGCTGCGCGTCTACGCAGGGGACGACTGCCGCGGCGAGCTATACACTGACGACGGCCATAGCTTTGCGTACCGCTCAGGCGATTTCCTGCGCATGAATTTTACCTGCACGGTTTCGCCTGACGGGCTGCGGTTAGAGTTGTCAAAACACACCGGTCGCTACCCTGCGTGGTGGCAGGAGGTCCGCGTCGAGATCTACGGGTGGCTGCCTACGCGCAACACAGCTGACGCCGATGGTCGCAGTCTTACGCTCACAAAGGAAGCTTCGCATATCGTGTTCACCGCACCTGACGCCGGCACAGGTACGGTATTTGAACTTCGATAAAACAGAGGCTGCTCGTTTCCGGCACGCTTGACTCCGTGCCCCGCAACACGAAGTCTTGATAACTGTCTGAAGTTTAACCCGCGTCCTCTACCATCGATTTGACGCGATATACCACTACGTGAGCCTCTCATGAAACTCGCCGCACTCCTGATCCTGTTTACTACGGTCACTGCGACCGCCCACGCCCAAACTCCCACACACGTCTCGGCGCCAAACGCCGCGGCGCAACAGCGCTTCGTGTTCGCTCATTACATGGTGACCAACGAGGACTACCAGGACGACTCCGACCCCACGCAGGAGAAGAAAATACTCTCCTATGAGCGCGAAATACAACAGGCCCAGAGCATGGGCATCGACGGCTTTGCGCTCAACGTAGGCGGCTGGTTTCGCGAGCCATACTACATCCGGTATACCGCGCAGATCTTCGAGGCGGCATACCGGCTGAATAGCGGCTTCAAGCTGATGTTCTCCGCCGATATGTGCTGCGGCAATCAGATGGAAGACGTCGAAGATATGATGCGGCGATACGCAGGCAATCCGCGGTATAAGGATATTTACTTCCAGCGCAACGGCAAGTTCGTGCTGACGACGTTTGCCGGTGACCAGCTTGGACCGGCAGCCTGGGTGAAGATGCGCATCGACCTGTTGCGAGGCACGAACCCTTCGACCAAGGTGCTGCCCGATGTGCTCGCGCCCGCCGGCGCCGCACCGTCCAATGCTCCGCTACGGACGTTTTTCGTGCCGGCGTTCTTCTGGGGTGGCGAAACACCGAATCAGGCAGATGTCGAAGCTGGTCTGGCGACGTGGGCTCCAGCTATCGATGGAGCGTTCTACTGGGGCATCGCGGGCGTGCCCGGCGAGCCGTCACTCGACATTCAGCAGAGCAGCCTGGCTTATGCGCACGCTCTG
>DASQSP010000011.1:0-22121 GCA_035642355.1 Occallatibacter sp. | reverse complement strand
AGCGTGTGCGCGCGCAGGCGCGGCGATGTTGCAGTTTGGCTTAGTGCCAATACCTGCATGACAGCTAGCAGCGGAATCAGCTCGCTCAGGAGGCGCTTCCTGAGCATGACCTGCAAACTGAATTTATGACAAATCAGGGGTTTATTTGTGAAGTAGGGCACAAAATGAGCTACCGCCTACAATCGATTTCATCGAATTCGATAGACAAAGGCATCTTCGAGGTACTTGTCACCGAACCTCTGACCACCGAGTCGCATGCCATACACATCGCTTGCTTTCGAAAATGTCTGGCGCAAAGCCGCGATCATGGGATTATTCATCGGACGCAACAAAATTGCCGGCTGCCGGTGAATTGGAATTGCAGCGTCCTTCATAGCCCGATTAATTGCCGAATAACTGGTGAATTGAGAAGCCCGATCAAGCTCATCGGCTGCAAGGACCAACCGCCAGTTTTCATAGTCTGGGAGCTTGGCCCAAAGTGCCACCTTCGGCGATTTGCCTGCTGCTTCAAGGGCCTTAATCACCTGATCCCCGTTTTCGATATCGAAACTCACCAACGTTGCTGGAGCCATTGGAGAAGCCCTCCTGTCTGATCTTCGATCGCGGTGAGCAAGTCTCTCGCTTGCTGCTCTGGCTTTCCTATCTCATACCGGCTTTCTTCCGACCAGTTCTGGAGAATAGCCCAATTTGCTTTCATGGCCGGACTGGCCGATATGGCTTGTTCAAGATCGGCCTTGAGCTTTGCAAATCCGAGAAGGTCTTCGAGATCGTGGCTGTAGTACTTCCCGGCACTCTTTTCAGGAAAATCATGTTCTTGGGTCCGCCTGGCAATACAGGCCTTCAAGGCACACTCCACTGCATATCCTGCAAGATAGTATGCGCCATCCGCGAACCCTGCATTGAGCAGAGCTTTGGCCTCACGAATCCGTAATTCTGCGATTTGCTGAAAGTCGATACGATTCATGATTGAGCTTCGATGAGAAATTACCTGGATTGACCCTACGCGCGGCTCAGGTAAGCACCCTCGCTCGTGTCCACCTTGATCTTCTCGCCCTCGTTGATGAACGACGGCACCTGCACCACCAGGCCCGTCTCGGTCTTCGCGGGCTTGGTCACGCTCGAGGCCGTCGCCGACTTCAGCCCCGGCTCGGTCTCCACCACCGTCAGCTCCACCGCGCTCGGCAGCTCGATGCCCACCGCCTGCCCATCATAGTAGCTCACGTGAATCTGCAGGTTCGGCGTCAGATACTCCACCGCATCGCCCAGCGTCGAGTGCTTCAGCACTGTCTGCTCGTAGTCGGTGGGATTCATAAAGTAGTAGTCGTCGCCGTCGGCGTAGAGAAACTCCATCTGCACCTCGTCCACCACCACCCGCTCAATCGCGTCGGCGGAGCGGAAGCGGTGCTCGAACATCGCGCCCGACTTCAGGTTGCGCAGCTTGGCCTGGATAAAGGCCCGCAGGTTGCCCGGCGTGCGGTGTTCCACTTTGAAGACCAGATGCAACTGGTCGTTGTGTTTGATAATCATGCCCGGACGCATTTGAGTGGCGGGAATCGCCATAAGAGTGAAACTCCTTGCAATACTTGAGAAAAAGATTGGCCTAAGCCCATCCATGATTGTAACTGAGGGGCTTTCATCGAGTGCCGCTCATTGCGCACCGCTCCCGGCACACTCGCGCCATGCGCCGCGGTTGTGATCTGATCGAAGCGATGATGCATTCCGCCGCAAAACGGGACACGCGCGCTCACACTCGGGCCGTCACCGCATTGCTTGCGCTCAGCCTCATCTGGGCGTTGGGCTCGCTGCGTGCGGACGTGCTGCCCGATCGCTGGCAGGACACGCTGAGCGCCACCCTTTCCGGCCAGGCGCTGCGCCTCGCTGTGCTGGCCATTGCGGCAGCGCTCGTCGCCCGCGTCACGCGCAGCCGCCGCTTGCCCTGGCCCAGCGCGATGCGGGCCGCGCTGGTCGGTCTCGGCCTCTTCGCCCTGCCCGCGCTGGTCGTTCATCTCGCCGCGCCCTATAGCACCGCTCTCACCCGCGCCGCGCTCTTCGCGCTCACCCCGGTCTTCGCGGTCGTGCTCGAGCCCTATCTCGGCCCCGCCAATGCCGCGCAAAGCCGCACCGCGCTCGGCGCCGCGCTCGCCGCCTTCACCGGCATGCTGCTCTTTATCCCCGTTGAACTGCCCAACTCGCCGCAATCCTTTGTCGCACTCGGCGCGGTCGTGCTGGCCGCGCTCTTTGTGGCCGCCGTCAACTGCCGCGCCGTGCGCTTCGCCTGTGCGGACGATGCGCCCCCGCCAGCGGCCGTAGCCGCCATCGCCGCGGCCGCAGCAGCCTTCGCCCTCAGCCTCGTCGGCACCACCGCCGAGCATCTGGACTGGACCGCAACTGCGCTCGTCCCCGGCCTCGTCTGGACCACGCTCGTCGAATTGCCCGCGCTGCTGCTCCTCTTCGGCCTCATGCGCCGCATGACCGCCGCGCGCATGACTCTGCGTTTCATCCTTGCGCCGCTGTTTGCCGGCGTGCTGGGCCTTGTTCTGTTCCGGCCTCCGGTCAGCGCGCGCGCCCTCGCCGGCCTCGCCCTCATGGCTGGCGGCGCGGGGTGGCTGCTGCTCACTCGCGACGCCTCTCCCGATGCCGATGACTCGATGCTGCACCTGCGTTGAATCGCCGCATTCGAGCAGCTTCAAGTTGTTTCTGCACGCGTCAATCCACTACCATGGTCCGACTTTTGCGCGGGGTACGCCCCCGTTTGGAGATATTTCATGCCCTCGCCGCGCCGCCTTCTCCTTGCGCTCCTTGTCCTCTGCGTCCTCTGCTGTGCCGCCGCACTCACCGCGCAGGCTCCGGTCCCCGCCGATGCGCCTTACCGGAACGCGCACCTCTCCGCCGACGCGCGCGCCAAAACAGAGACGGCAGCCGAGGTGCAGGCAGGAAGCGGCAATCGGCACAAAAAATGGAGCTTTTGCGACAGCGCAAGGCGCACAGAGAAGATCGGTCCGCAAGCGCCAGGCCAATTGGCTTTTGCTTGCGGACCGGGACGAAACATGCAGGCTACTACTTATAGGAAGCGTTGGTTTCGAGCAACTCGTCGCGATGAGCGCTGAAGTCCACCATGGAGCCGAATGCCTGGCCGCCGAGCGGCTGGGCCTTCAAGGACTCCTGAATCGCCGCGTTGACCTTGTCGATGCCTTCCGCGTTTGGAGTGATGTAGGAGATCCAGAAGGTGCCTGGTGCCTCGGTATGCACGGCCATGGTGTCCACTTCGTATTCGACAATGGTTCCGTCGGCGAGCAACTTCTCCAGCAGCGGCGCAACCAGGTTCTTGCTGAGCGTGCTGACCGCATCATCGGGTGCATCGGCCTTTAACTTGTACGACGACACCGACGTGTAGCCTTTCCTGACGGAGCCGGGACGCCAGTTGTAATAACGGCTGATAAAAATGAGATCCCAGAGCTTGGTCGAGCTGATCAGGACAGCAGGGGCGCTGCTGCTTGATGCAGCGAGCTGATCGAGCACTTTGATCAAGCCGGCCATCGACGTTGCGGACCACCAGCCGTCGTGGGTCTCTCCGTCAGCCTGGTGAACGAGATTTTCGTCGTTCCCATAGCCCACGATGGTTCCGTCGGCGAGGTCCTTTTCCATGATTTTGCTGTTTGTTGCACCTTGCTCCGCCATTTCGGCCCAATGCGCGCGGGGAATCTGCCAGTTGGCGATGTAGGAATACATCGGCGGTTTCGCCTTTACTTCGGTGGTCTGCGCGGCTGCCGGAACTGCTGACAGGGCGAGCATCGCGAGCCCGAACAAGCCGGCGCAAACGAACGAGTGCCTATTGCTCATCTCTTGATCTCCTGTTTTTTATTTAGCCAGCGCCGCTCTGTAGATACTCTGGCCGCGGCAAGTGTACAGGAATGTGTGCCTGCGGCAAGATCAAAGTTTAGCGACCGGGCGAGACGTGATTTGATTTTCCGAGCAGGCGTGCGGGTGGCCGGAAACGGTTCTGCGCACCGCAACGTCGGCGGGACTCGCACCATCGCGGCGGGGATGGGAGCAAAACAAAAGGGGACGCCTTGTTGGAGGCGTCCCCTTGGGTGTGTTGCGCTGCGACTACTTACTTGGCCACGGTTGCGATGCCGGCCTGCTCGGCGAGCGTAGCTGCCTTGTCGGTGGCTTCCCAGGTGAACTCGGGCTCGGTGCGGCCGAAGTGACCGTAGGCTGCGGTCTTTTGATAGATGGGCCGGCGCAGGTTGAGGCTCTCGATAATGCCCTTGGGCGTGAGCGAGAAGTTCTTGCGCACCAGTTCGGTCAGTTTGGCTTCACCCACCTTGCCGGTGCCGAAGGTCTCAATGCGCACGCTCACCGGCTCGGCCACGCCGATGGCGTAGGCGAGCTGGACTTCGGCGCGCTCGGCCAGGCCGGCGGCCACGATGTTCTTGGCGATGTGGCGCGCCATGTAGGCCGCGGAGCGATCGACCTTGGTCGGATCCTTGCCCGAGAAGGCGCCGCCGCCGTGCCGGCCCGCGCCGCCGTAGGTGTCCACGATGATCTTGCGGCCGGTGAGGCCGGTGTCGCCCATGGGGCCGCCGATGACGAAGCGGCCGGTGGGATTGATGTGGTACTTGGTGTGCTCGTCGAGCAGTTCGGCGGGCAGCACCGCCTGGATGACGTGCTTGAGCACGTCGGCGTGCAGGTCCTCGTTGCTCACGGTCTCGGCGTGCTGGCTGGAGATGACGACCGCGTCAATGCGCGCGGGCTTGCCGTTCTCGTCGTACTCCACCGTGACCTGGCTCTTGCCGTCGGGGCGCAGGTAGGGCAGCTTGCCGTTCTTGCGCACCGTGGTTAACTGGCGGGTGAGCTTGTGCGCCAGTGCGATAGCCGCGGGCATCAGCTCCGGGGTCTCATTGGTGGCGTAGCCGAACATCATGCCCTGGTCGCCGGCGCCGCCGGTGTCCACGCCCTGCGCAATGTCGCCCGATTGTTTGTTGATGGTCGAGATGACGGCGCAGGTGTTCGAGTCGAAGCCGTACAGCGCGTTGTTGTAGCCGATGGCGGCCACCACGCCGCGCACCAGGCTCTGGAAGTCCACATACGCTTTGGTTGTGATCTCGCCGGCGATGACCACCAGGCCCGTGGCCGTCAGTGTCTCGGCCGCCACGCGGCTGTAGGGATCCTGCTCGAGGCAGGCATCCAGAATGGCATCGGAAACCTGGTCGGCAATCTTGTCCGGATGACCTTCGGTCACGGACTCAGAGGTAAACAAGAATCTATCGCTCAACTTCGCATTCCTCCCCGCTAGGGAATTTCTTCGAGTGATGGGCCGGCTGGCAATCCATTGGCGCTCCTCGTTGAGCCGCCGTAGATCGAAGATCGAAGCCCGAAGCCCCAACTGCCTCTCCATGCTGTAGGGGGAGACAGGCCCGCACACCCGGGATTGGACATTGGGTGTACTTAAGCATGGTAATTGCGCGCAGCCCATTGCGGCAAAGGCGTGCAGTGAATGGGCGGGAAGCCCGGCTCAGAGGCGCTCAGGGGAGGATGAGCCGTGCGCGGCGGAAATCCGGGTTGCGGGGGTGGGGCAGCGGGGGAGAGGAGTCAACGGCTCAGCGCCGGAAGAGACCGGCCAATGGGACAAGCATCGCATGGGTTTTGGCGGAGACGGCGTGCAGCGGTATCAGGCTATCCCACCATCCGGCGCGCAGACCAAAATAGCGCACCGTGACAAACGCCCCGACCATAGCCGCAACCATCAGAACGATCGCTCCGGCCCAGCGCAGACGCATCGCTGTAATGCGGCGCTGCTCCATGCGCATGCGGCCCACATTGGCGGCAAAGGCTGTCCAACTACGGTCGTCTTCACTCTCTTCGCCGGTGGCGGCGTTGGCCTCGACAAAGCGATTTGTCCAGCCGGGGACGTCGAGGCCCACTGTGCCCGCGTAGCCGCGCACGATGCCCTTGCTGAGAATGCCGCCGGGAAGCATGCGAAACCGATCTTGCTCGAGCGCAATCAGATGGCGCTGGCTGATCTTCGTAATCTCGGTAATGTCTTCTAGCGCTATGCCTCGTGAGAGACGTTCAGCGCGTAGATCTTCGCCAAAAGTACCCATCAGTAACCACTTCGTGGGAGAGACCTGGATAGATTTCCACAATCACCATAAACCCGGAATTCCTCTCCCGTCAAAATCTTTTATCGGCTTCCCCTTTGTTTTCATTAGTCTGAAGTAACGTGCCGCAGGTTTTGCCACTTGCAGAAATATACAGCCGCATTTTGGCCGATGGCATGATTTCCACGCATTTCGCCAGGACTGTGGAAAACGCGGGGAATTACTAACCCAATTCGGTGCAATGTTCTTCGGCTCCTCTCCGCTCTTCGCCTGATATTCTTGCACTTAGCCGCTGCGTGGCCATCGTGCGGCAGCTTTGGAGCCGCGCCCCATCCATGAACAAGCTTGTCATCGCCAACCTGGTCCGTCGCCCCATGCGCTCCATCATCAGCGTGCTTGCGGTCACCATTGAAGTGGTGATGATTCTCTCGATCGTCGCCATCTTCATGGGCATGCTCGACGACCAGAAGCAGCGCATCAACGGGATCGGCGCCGATGTGGTGGTGGCTCCGTCGAATGCCAACTTCATCAACGGCATGAGCGGCGCGCCGATGTCGAGCCGGCTGGCGGACGTGTTGCTGAAGATGCCCCACATAGCAGCGGCGTCGCCGTTGATCTCGAATTTCAACATGTCGGGCAGTGTGGAGATTTTATATGGCGTGGACTATGCAAGTTACGCCGCGCTGAAGCCGTTCACATTTCTTGAGGGCGGGCCGTTCCAGGGACCTTATGACGTGATTGTGGACGACGTGTACGCGCATGGCGCGCCGGGCCGCACGGTGGGGTCCAGGGTCACCATCCTGAATCATCAATTTCGCATCTGCGGCATCGTGGAGAGCGGCAAGGGGGCGCGGCGGCTGATTCCCATTGAAACGATGGGCGCGCTGACGGGCAACGATGGCAAGGCCTCGCTGATTTACATCAAGGCCGACGACCCGGCCAATAATCAGACAATCATCCGTGAGATTCACGCAACCAGGGGCCTCGAGAACTATAAAGTGCAGACCATGTCCGATCTCATCTCGCTCTACACGCCGGCGCGCTTCCCGGGCTTCGACATCGCGCTCAATGTAGTCATTTCGATTGCCGTGATCGTTGGATTTCTGGTGATCTTCCAGTCGATGTACACCGCGGTGCTGGAGCGCACCCGCGAGATTGGCATTCTCAAGTCGCTCGGCTCTTCCAAGCTGGCGATTGTGAGCGTGGTGCTGCGCGAGACCGGGGTGCTGGCCGTGGCCGGCGTTCTGCTGGGCATCGCCGCTACCTATGGCGTACGCACCTTGCTGATGGTGAAGTATCCCACCTTCAGCTTCGAGCTCACCGCCATGTGGATTGGCCGCGGCGCGTTGATCGCGTTTGCCGGCTCGCTGTTTGGCGCGCTCTACCCCGCGTGGATGGCGGCGCGCAAGGATCCCATCGACGCACTGGCCTACGAATAGACGGTAGAACGCCCCGCTTTTTTCCCGCCGAGCTCTCCGGCTCGCTGTTGCATCCGCCGGTCAGGCGCCGGGCCCCGATTGCCTCCTGCGTTGGCGATCACTCGACAGCCGCACAGTGCGGTGATAGGCTTCCCGTGACTTTTACCCCGGCTTCTTCAGGTCGCTTTATTCCGGCTTCATTTCGCATTCGTTTCTCAAATTTGAAACCACGGAGGAAATGTGACGGCACAGGATGGCATCTATTTTTTTCTGGGCGTGAGCGTTCTGCCGCTCTGCGCAGCCCGGCTATTCACGCGTGAATTTGTTGAAGCGGCGGACACCGCCGCTGCGGCGCTCAAATGGATCACCGGCGCGATTACGGAAGGCGCGGCGGCATTGCTCAAGCGCCGGTACAAATCGGTTGCAGCCCTGATGGGACTGCTGCTTCCCGCATTGGCTTACGGACAGGCGGATCACGCCGGCGGAGGCGAAGCCAACCTGACGCTGCCGGATTTGTCGTCCGTGAATTTCTTCGGCATGAACGGACATGCTCTTCTGATGATCGGATTGCTCTTCTGCGCCGGTGGCCTGCTGTTTGGCCTGGCGATCTATGTGCAGTTGAAGAACCTGCCGGTGCATCGCACCATGCGCGAAATCTCCGAGCTGATTTATGAAACCTGCAAAACCTATCTGGTGACGCAGGGCAAATTCATTGTTCTGCTCTGGGCTTTCATCGCGGTCATTATCTCGCTCTACTTCGGCTGGCTGGCGCCGGTGCCGGGAAAATCGGTTGCGCTTACGCTGCCGATCATTTTGCTGTTTTCCCTCGTCGGCATCGCGGGCAGCTATGGAGTGGCGTGGTTCGGCATTCGCGTCAACACATTTGCGAACTCGCGTACGGCATTCGCAGGATTGCGCGGTAAGCCGTATCCCGTTTACGCGATTCCGCTGAAGGCCGGCATGAGCATCGGCATGCTGCTGATCTCGGTCGAGCTGCTCATCATGCTCTTCATCCTTTTGTTCATCCCGCGCGACTATGCCGGCCCATGCTTCATCGGCTTTGCCATCGGCGAGTCGCTTGGCGCCGCGGCGCTGCGTATTGCCGGCGGCATCTTCACCAAGATCGCCGACATTGGCGCCGACCTGATGAAGATCGTCTTCAAGATCAAGGAAGACGATGCGCGCAACCCCGGCGTGATCGCCGACTGCACGGGCGACAACGCGGGCGACTCGGTGGGCCCCAGCGCCGACGGCTTTGAGACTTACGGCGTGACGGGCGTGGCCCTTATCACGTTTATTCTGCTGGCGGTCAAGAGTCCCGAGACGCAGGCGCAACTGCTGGTTTGGATCTTCGTGATGCGCGTGGCCATGCTGGTCTCGAGCGCCGGAGCGTACTTCCTGAACGGCGCAATCGCTCACGCAAAGTATGCCGACTCCGACGAGATGGACTTTGAGACGCCGTTGACGTCGCTGGTGTGGATCACGTCCATCACGTCCATCATCCTGACCTACATCGTCACGTACAAGATGATCCCAAATCTCGGGGATGGAACGCTGTGGTGGAAGCTGGCTTCGATCATCTCGTGCGGAACCCTGGCCGGCGCGATCATACCCGAGCTGGTCAAGATCTTCACTTCAACCAAGTCGAGCCATGTGAAAGAAGTCGTCAAGTCAGCGCAGGAAGGCGGAGCTTCTCTCGGCATTCTGTCTGGATTTGTGGCCGGCAATTTTTCGGCCTACTGGCTGGGGCTTTGCATGGTCGCGCTGATGGCCGCGGGCTATTTCTTCAGCACCGGCGCGTCAATGGCGGAGCTGATGCTCGCTCCCGCAGTGTTTGCGTTTGGCCTGGTCGCGTTCGGCTTCCTTGGCATGGGCCCGGTCACGATTGCGGTAGACTCCTATGGGCCGGTTACCGACAACGCGCAGTCGGTCTACGAGCTGTCGCTGATTGAGAACGTTCCCGGCATCGAAGCGGAGCTGAAGAAGGACTTCGGCATTGACGTGAAGTTTGAACGCGCAAAATATCTGCTCGAAGCCAATGACGGAGCAGGCAATACCTTCAAGGCTTCGGCAAAGCCGGTCCTGATCGGCACCGCGGTGGTGGGCGCAACCACGATGACCTTCTCGATCATCATGGCCCTAACCGGCGGACTGACCCATGACGTGCAGAACCTCTCACTGCTGCACGCGCCCTTCATGCTGGGGTTGATCTGCGGCGGGGCCGTCATCTACTGGTTCACGGGCGCTTCCACTCAGGCGGTCACCACGGGCGCCTACCGCGCGGTCGAGTTCATCAAGGCCAACATCAAGCTCGAAGGCGTGGAGAAGGCGTCGGTCTCTGACAGCAAGAAGGTGGTGGAGATCTGCACGAAGTATGCGCAGGCGGGAATGTTCAACATCTTTCTCGCCGTCTTCTTCGCCACGCTTGCGTTCGCATTCATGGAGCCGTTCCTGTTTATCGGCTATCTGTTCTCGCTCGCGATCTTCGGCTTGTACCAGGCGATTTTCATGGCGAATGCCGGCGGTGCCTGGGACAACGCGAAGAAGATCGTCGAGATCGACATGAAACAGAAGGGGACACCGTTGCACGATGCCACTGTAGTCGGAGACACGGTGGGAGATCCCTTCAAAGACACCTCGTCTGTGGCCATGAACCCGGTGATCAAGTTCACGACCCTGTTCGGGTTGCTGGCGGTCGAGCTTGCCGTAACGCTCGGAAAGGACAATCCGCTGCTCACACAGGTGCTGGCCGTCGCTTTCTTCCTGGTGTCGGTGTTCTTCGTACACAGGTCGTTCTATGGAATGCGGATCGAGTCAAAGAGCAGGTAACTGACCACCTGCGGTAGGGCAAACTATTTTTCAGTGAGTCAAAGAAAACGCCGCCTGGAAACGGGCGGCGTTTTTTTTTGCGTCATGGCGCGTAGCGGGCGTCCAACTCAGGGATAAGGAACTTGATGCAGGCAGGGAATCGGCCTGGCAGGCGCTTTTCTGCACAGGAGCAGAAATCTGCCGCCGAATACCGCCCTATTCTCCACATTTAGCGCCGATTCACACCGCAGATTCAGCATTCAAGCGCCTTGCGGGCGCTCTTCTCCGCGCATAGGCTGGATTTAGCGGGATACCTGCAAGGAGACCCGCATCTGCACTGGATTTGGGGCATTTTTCGCCTGCGAAGTCCGCGCCCGGCAAGGCCATTCGCGCTTTTCCACAGGCCCAGTGGCCGGATTTAGAAGCCGGATGCCACGAGTGCAAACAAAGTACAATATGTTGTGGTTTGTTGTTGACATGCACCATAGACAGCGCTATTTTTTCATCTGCGGTTGTAAACGGACTGTAAAGAAAACCCGGCGGAAGGACATTCAGTCCAACCGCTGAGGGCCGGAAGATCACGGCCAGATCAGCGCAAGCCCCGTTTTCCCGTGCGGTGTTTCAATCTCCACTGATCCGGGAGCCATGGCCCCGGCAGGGGCCCGGTATTCACTATTTCGCTGACCGAGAGGATTCACATGAACGAGGCTCACCTCCAAACTTCTTCTTCTGCTCCCACCCAGGCTGTGTCGCGCCATGGAGGATTGACTTTTGATCGCCGCTTTTCGCGCGACGGCGTCTCGCCCTACGACGAAGTGCAGTGGGAGCGGCGCACCGCGCTGATCTCCGACAACAAGGGCAACACGATTTTCGAGCAGAAAGATGTGGAGACGCCTATCGACTGGTCGATGACGGCGACCAACATTGTGGCCTCGAAGTACCTGCACGGGCAGATGGACACGCCGGAGCGCGAGACGGGAGTGCGCCAGTTGGTTGGCCGCGTGGCAGAGACGGTGCGCGACTGGGGCATGGCCGGCGGCTACTTTCGCAGCGCCGAGGATGCGGCGATCTTCCACGACGAGCTGGCGCTGATGCTGGTGACGCAGCGCGTGGCCTTCAACTCGCCGGTGTGGTTCAACGTGGGCTGCGACCGCCTGGAGCCCAGGGCCGAGGGGCAGAGCTGGCACTGGGACCCCGCCACCGGAGGCGTGGTGTTTGCCGCAACGGGCTATAAGAATCCGCAGTGCTCGGCCTGCTTCATCAATTCGGTAGAGGACTCGCTTGACTCGATTCTGACCCTGGCCAAGACCGAAGGCATGCTGTTCAAGTGGGGATCAGGCACGGGCACCAATCTGTCCACCATCCGCGGCTCGGCCGAACTGCTCTCGGGCGGCGGCCAGGCCTCGGGTCCGCTCAGCTTCATGCGCGGCTTCGACGCCTTTGCGGGCGTCATCAAGTCCGGCGGCAAGACCCGCCGCGCCGCCAAGATGGTCATCCTCAACGTCGACCATCCGGATATCGTTGACTTCATCGACTGCAAGGCCAAGGAAGAGGCCAAGGCCTTCACGCTGATCAAGGCCGGCTACGACGGCTCGGGGCCGGACTCGGAAGCCTATTCGTCGATCTTCTTCCAGAACGCCAACAACTCGGTGCGGGTGAGCGACGAGTTCATGCGCGCCTATGAGAGCGACGGCGAGTTCACCACCCGCACCGTGAAGGAACGCAATCCGGTCAAGACCTACAAGGCGCGCGACATCATGCACAAGATCGCCGAGGCAACGTGGCTGTGCGGCGACCCCGGCATGCAGTTCGACACCACGGTGAACAAGTGGCACACCAGCAAGAACACGGCGCGCATCAATGCGTCGAATCCCTGCTCGGAGTACATGTTCCTCGATAACTCGGCCTGCAACCTGGCCAGCTTCAACCTGATCAAGTTCGTCACGCCCGCAGGCACGTTCGATATTGCCGCCTACCGCCACGCCATCTCGGTGGTGATCACGGCGATGGAGATTCTGGTCGATAGCTCCGGCTATCCGACCGAGGCCATCGCGAAGAACTCGCATGACTACCGGCCGCTGGGCCTGGGCTATGCGAATCTCGGCGCGCTGCTGATGGCCTTTGGCCTGCCTTACGACTCCGCCGCGGGCCGCGATCTTTCCGGCGCGCTCACCGCCATCATGTGCGGCCAGGCTTATCTGCAGTCCGCGGTCATCGCGGAGCATTGCCCGCCGCTGGCCTCGGCCACGCCGCTGACGGCGCGCGTGGAGCGCACCGGCGGCGCCTGCCCCGGCTTCTACGTCAACCGCGAGCCATTCCTCGACGTGATCCGCATGCACCGCGCCGAGGTGAACAACATCGGCAAGTCGAAGACCAGCAGCGAGCCCTTCGCGGTGCCGCAGCTCGATTCACTGATCGAAGCCAGCCGCGACTGCTGGGATCAGGCACTGGCGCATGGCGAGAAGTTCGGTTACCGCAACTCGCAGACCACGGTTCTGGCGCCGACGGGCACCATCGGCTTCATGATGGATTGCGACACCACCGGCATCGAGCCCGATCTGGCGCTGGTCAAGTACAAGAAGCTGGTCGGCGGCGGCATGATCAAGATCGTGAACAACACCGTGCCCGCGGCGCTCTTCAAGCTCGGCTACGACAACGACGAAGTGAACGCCATTGTCAGCTACATTGACGCAACCGGCACCATCGAGGGCGCGCCGGGCATCAAGCCGGAGCATCTGGCGGTGTTCGATTGCAGCTTCAAGCCGGCCAAGGGCACGCGCTCCATTCATTACATGGGCCACATCAAGATGATGGCTGCGGCGCAGCCGTTTCTTTCCGGTGCGATTTCGAAGACCGTGAACCTGCCGCATGAAGCCAACGTGGAAGACGTGGCCGAAGCCTATGCCGAGAGCTGGCGGCAGGGCATCAAGGCCGTGGCCATTTATCGCGATGGTTCCAAGGGCACGCAGCCGCTGAACACCAGCCTCGACGCCAAGCGCGAGCCCTCGGCCATCGACGTCGCGGGCAGCCGCGTGCTGGCGCAGTTGGCGGCCGGTCAACCCGTGGCCGAGGCTGACATGAAGACCCTCGCAGCCAAGATCGGCGAGAAGCTCGAAGTGACAGCAAAGCAGGTGATCGCGGCGTCGGCAGCTTTCCAGAAAGCTCTCGACGAGATCGCCGCGGCTGCAAGCGTGCCCACGCTCAAGCCCACGCTCAACTCCGCTCCCTTCGAGCTGCCGCAGGAGGTCTCGCAGGACCGCAAGGCGCCGCCGCGCGCGGTACGCCATCGCCTGCCGGAGGAGCGCGCCTCGGTCACGCACAAGTTCTCCATCGCCGGCCACGAGGGCTACATCACCGTGGGCCTCTATCCCACCGGCCAGCCGGGCGAGATCTTCATCAAGATGGCAAAGGAGGGCTCGACGGTCTCGGGCCTGATGGATGCCTTTGCCACTTCGATCTCGCTCGCCTTGCAGCATGGCGTGCCGCTGCGGGTGCTGTGCGAGAAGTTCGCGCACACGCGCTTCGAGCCCTCCGGCTGGACGGGCAACGAGCAGATTGGCTACGCGAAGAGCCTGATGGATTACATCTTCCGCTGGCTCAACCTGCGCTTCCTCTCCGGCGAGCAGCTCACGCTGTTCGCGGGCCTGGCGCCGCAGGCTGTGCCGCTGCCGGCTCCGCCGACGATCTTGCCCGAGCCTGAGCCCGAACCGGAGGCTGGCCGGCATCAGGACCATCTCGCCAGGCTCGCCGAAGAGACTGCGCGCAAGGTGCATCAGGTCAACAGCCACGCCGGCATGGGTTCCACCTCCGCGCCCGGCGGCGGCATCGCGCCGGAGATGCACGCTGTTGCATCGTCGCCGAACGCGATCGACGTGCATGATCTCGCCGGGGTGCCGAATCTTAAGGATCGCGGCGTCTATCACGCATCCGACGCCATGCGCGAGATGTACGAGATGGGCGATGCGCCCAGTTGCTCGACGTGCGGCGCCATTATGGTCCGCAACGGAAGCTGCTATCGCTGCATGAGCTGCGGCTCAACCAGCGGCTGCAGCTAATCGAGCCTGCCAGGCATGGGCTGATGTGGGCACGACGGGTAGATGTGGGCATGATGGGTAAGCGAGTCGAGCAGGCGCGAGCCCAGGTTGCATCGCGGCCGGCGCAGAGTTCGCGCTTGATCCTCGCATTGCGGGATGGACACCGCCGTCGAGCGGCATCGAGATGACTCGATGCCGCTCGACAGGGGGTAAACGTAGCCGATTGCACGGTTGTTCCAGGACAGAGAAAGAGCTGGTTCGCTCGTAGACCTACTGCGCGACCAACCCTCTCGACGTGGCCGGTACCGTGGTGACTTGGCCGAGGGAGGTGAGCGATCCGTCCGCATTGATCCGGAATCCGACCAATGTGCCGGCCCCTGAAACGTTGTAGAGGTACCGGCTGTCCCGAGTGAAGGCAATATCGAGAGGGTGCGGGCCCGTGGTCGCGGTAACGCCGTTGCCCAGGAGGGTAAGTTCTCCGCGCGCAGTCACCCGGTAACCGGAAATGACCGAGCTGCCGGTATTAACCGCGTAAGCGTACTGGCCGTCGCCGGTGATTTCCAGCCAGCAAGGCGCGGCCTGAAAATCCGGCACGGAGCCGCTCACGGTGTCGAGAGTCCCCTCGCGATTGATCTGGTAAGAGGTCGCCGAGCCTGGGTTTGTCGCTCCGGTTTCCTGGATTTCGGTGACGATCAGATTGTTCCGGGGATCGAAGGCAAGGTCGAATGGATTGAGGCCGTTCGAATTCTGCAACTGGTCTTCGCCCGGAGTCCCGTCGCGGTTGATTGCGTAGGTGTCAATCAGACTGGTCCCCGTTTCGGCGACGTAGAGTAACGATCCGGTATTGTCGAACTGGATGTCCGGTGCAATCGGGCCGGCGGCCGGAACCGTCGGGAACTCGGTGCTCAGCGAGCGGGTGGAACTCGGAATGGGGTTGAGCGTGCCGCGATCGTTATCGAAGTAGAACCCGCTGATGTTTGCCGGTTGTGCGTTTGGTGCGCTCGCTGCCGTCCCGTCATTCAGCACATAGAGCAGGTTGCCACTCACTGTAATGCTCACGGGAAGAGTGCCGTTAGAGGAGACGCTTCCGGCTAGCTTCAGGCCCGCTGGGGTGCGTTCCAATACCGAAATCGTATTGTCCCCTTCGTTGGCCGCGAAGAGCCAGCGCCCACCTCGGCTCAGCGCCAGGCTACCCTGAGAACCGACCGACACGACTCCGGCCGCGCTGCCCACGCCACCCGTGGGCACGGTGGCAGCCAGGGAAAGCGAACCATTGGCCGCCCTGTTGAACACCAGGATTGCATTGTTGGGCCCGTTGGTCTGTGTATAGACAACTCCGCTCGATTGGGCCTGAGCCGTCAACGACAGGGTGGAGATGCCGGCCATGCCGGTGAAAGCTAACACCGTGGCAAGCGCTGCGAGTTTGGACTTTCTTGCGACACGTAGAATCTGGAATCGACGATCTGTACGGGTCATCTCTGTTTGCTCCTGAATTTGAATTTGCGACGGATGCCGGATTATGACTGGAGAAGTCTCCGATCACATTCTCGATGCGAGCCGCATCGGGTTAGATGCGCACCGTGGCGTAAGGTCACAAGCATTCTCAGGATAGTTGCGCTATCGAGTGGTTTCGTCCCGGAGTCCGAGGACCGATTATTGGACCAATCATTCTCGCATTCGGCGAGGGAGGCCCGGCCGCAACTTTCCTGCTGCCGCGGCATAACTCCTTTGAATCGCCGATAACTTCACGGGGCACTTGCGCGGAACGGCGACGTTAAGCTCGAAATGTATCGAGAGTCGATCTTCGACGCTTTCAGATGAATGTCGCGATGTCTTCGAGGGGGCGCTTGGCGATTGCCGGCACGGTAGCGGATTCAGCTGGGTATCCTACAACCAGGATAAGAAATGGACGTTCCTGAGGCGGGCGGCCGAGAAGTTCGTTGAGAAATCCCATCGGGCTGGGCGTATGCGTTAGAGACGCCAGCCCGGCGTGATGAATTGCAGTGATCAGGATTCCGGTCGCAATCCCGACCGACTCCTGCGCGTAGTAGTGTTTCACCTTCCGCCCATCGGGAAGTACGCCGTAGGACTGCGCGGAAATGACGATCAGATACGGCGCATCCTCCAGGAAAGGTTTGTGCTCGTTGGTTCCGAGAGGAGCGAGCGCGTCCAGCCATTCTTGCGGCGCTTTGCCATGATAGAACTCGTGCTCTTCTTTCTCGGCAGCTTCTCGAATCCTCTTTTTTACCGCGGGATCGCTCACCACCGTAAATTGCCAGGGCTGCATGTTGGCCCCATTCGGAGCCGTGCCGGCCGCGCGCAGGCAATCTTCGATGACTTCGCGCGGAACCGGGCGCGAGGAGAACTCCCGAACGGTGCGGCGGCGGCGAATTGCAGCGTAGAACTCCGCCGCGCGCTGCTTCATTTCTTCGGTCGGATATTCCCGGTAATCGGGAAGTGCTATAAAGTCATACACCGGCATCGAATCCTCACGAGTTGAGAAGTCGGCGAGTTCGTCGCCGTGACACAGGCATTATATCGGTCGGGTCTCCACGCGTGCCCGGCATGTCGCAGAATGGGCGTATGGCTTTTCATGAGTAGCAGGAATGAGGTAGCAGGAATGAAACCATCCAGACCCGGTATCTTCGCCGCATAAGAAGGGACGCACAAGAGGGCGGGTTACACTCCGAACTCCAACGCGGAAAGCAGTCATTTTCAAGCTATGAGTTAGAGCCTGTTTCATAAATTGGTCAGCTTGGTATGGATGTCATCCCTCAGGGGTTAAAACCCCTCGATTTTCTGCCACTTCTGGCACGACTGAAGTCGTGCCCTGACACGAAGCATGTTTTTGAAACAAGCTCTAGTAAGAAGAAAGAAAGCCAAGAGGCCGCTCGTCCAGGCTCAGTGCTTTTCCACTCTTTGCTCCGCGAAGAATAGAGCGCCCAGGACTCGTGGCCGGACCGACAGCCGGGGCCGGGCTACGAGCCAAAGATACTCATCCAGCTAGCGATGCCAGGCCGAGGCTACTGCCGTCGCAACAGCAGCGGCCCCGGCTGCGATCGACGTGCGCTTTCATTACCCTTTGAACAAGTGGGTTGCGTGCGTGATGGCTGCGCCGGCTCTCATCGCGGCTGCGACCGCCGCCGTCTCGGCCAGCATCTGATCGGTCGCACCCGCTTGACGCGCGGCTTTTACGTGCAATTCAATGCAATATGGGCACTGAGTTGTCAGCGCGACGGCCACGGCCATCAACTGCTTGCTTAATGCATCGACGGCTCCCGGCTTGAACGACTCCTTATCGAAAGCCCAAAAGGCCTTCATCGTTTCAGGTATGTTCTCATCCAGCTTCTTCAGTAGAGCCAGGTTTTTCATGTCAAACATAGAGATCCCTTTCCAGTGTCCTCAAAGAATGTTCCCGGCAATTAAGATGCGCGGCGGGTTGTTAAGTTTCATGCCTGGCGGGCGCGCTTTCCCGGTTTCCTTCTTGCCCTTATCCTTGCTTCCCATGCGTCTCAGGATGCTACAACCAAGCAACTCGCCGGCCGCTATTCGCCCGCCGGCTTGGCCGCGGCCGGTTTCTCCGCCGCCACGACGTGGTTCAGGTGGTCGTGGTTCAAAATGGCGTTGAACACCAGCGCATAGTTGCCGATGGTCTCGCCGCGATAGATGGGGTTATTCGCGAACAGCAGCACATGTCCCTGGCCCAGATGCGCGTCCACCACGATGGCGTGCTCGGCGATCGAGCCGCCCTTGTCCAGCAGCCCATCCAGAAGCAGGTCCTTGGCGGCGGCGAAGCGCAGCACCACGTCGGGCCGCGCATCCGGCGGAATCACGAGGAAGTTGTTGCGCGTCTGATCCTCGTTCAGCTTCTTCGCTTCCCAGGGCTGCTGTTTTTCGAGCGGCTCGGCCTCCGTGGGCTTGCGGCCCTGCGGTTCATCGCTGTCCTCCAGGCTGCCGCGCCCGGTGGGGCGTTCGGAGTAGGGGTCCATCAGCATCCTGCCGCCGCCGCGCGCCAGCGTGTTGCTCACGTTGAAGGCCATCCCGCCGGCGCTGATCACCGGCACGCCCGCGCCGTAGCCGAAGGCCACGGGGCTGTCGCGGTCCACGAAGACCGAGCTGAGCACCGTGCCCACCACGCGCGCGTCGGTGTGCGGCGCAACGCTGACGCCGGGCGCAAAGCCCATGTCGATGGCGAACTGGGCGGTATCTTCGCAGGTGATCAGGAGGCCGCCCTGCTCCACAAATTTTTTGAGATGCGCCAGGCCGTCGTAACCCAGGCCCGGCCGAATGTCATCGGTCGAGTCCACGCGCCCCAGGTTTGGCGTCAGGTCCGTCTTCTGCCACGGCATCGCGTTGTTCCACATCGGCAGCCCGTCGATGATCTGCTGCGCGGAGACACGGTCCACCGGCGCGAAGACAATCACGTCGTACTTTGCCCGCAGGTCGTCTTCCTTCGCCGCCGTCTGCGTGCTGATGGTGTCGTAGGGCACGCCCTCGGTATCGAATGCGTAGCGCCACCAGCCCTCGGTCTGCGTGGAGAGCCAGGTGTGCATCATGGCCACGCGCGGGGCGGCGGCTGCGTGCGCGGCCACAGTCGGCGCCGCGGCCATCCGCGTGCCGCTCAGGCCCAGCGCAGCCAGAGCGCTGCGCAAGGTGTCGTCGGCCACGCCGCTCACCACGAGCGAGCCCGCGGCAAAGTGCGTGCCGCCCTCGTCGAAGGGCTTGTCTGTCACCTGTATATCCGCGTTGATATCCGCGCCCTTGAGCTTGTAGACCAGCCCCAGCAGCGAGACCTGGCTTTGATTGGGAACAACGACGACCGAGCCCGCGCCGTCGAGGTTGCCGGCCAGCGCATGCTCGTCCACGGCATGCATGTCTGCCTTCAGGATCGCCGGATCGGTGACCCGCACCACGGGCACATTGAACAGATGCGTGAACGACCAGCCGGTGTCGTCATAGGGATGCTTCTGCGGATCGTCAGGCGCCCAGAACTGGCGGTCGAGCAACGCGTCGGCGATGCGCGAGTACGGCTGATCCATGCGCACCACAATTGTCCCCGCGGAAAAGCTCTGCTGCTTGGGCTTGTCGCCGCGCTTCTCCGCCGGCACCGTCGCGGTCGCGGACTCGGCAAGCTGCTCGACTTCGACATGCTGGCGCTTGAGCACCTTCAGCAGCTCGAGAATACGATTGTCCGCCGCCCCGTTAGGCTGAATCAAATACGCCGCCGGGCCTTCGAGCGTGGGCTTCTCAACGCTGCGCTTGCTCTTGGCATAGTAGTTCTCGAGGAAGTGATGCCCGTGCTGCGCGAAGTAGGAGATGGTGGTCAGCAGCGCCGTCTCCTCGTAGTTGTTGTTGTCGCGCTGCGACCACTCCACGACCGGTAGCGGCGGATTCTGCCTGTACCACGTCCGCGAGTACTCCTCGGGGTCGAGAATGCGTTTCTCGGTGTCCGCGCCTCCGTTGCCAAAGGTCTCATAGAGCCGGCTGACGCCGTTGTGCATCGCCGCCAGAAACATCAGATAGCCGGGGCTCCAGGTGTCGAAGTCGCCGTGCGTAAACACGCCCGGCATGCCCAGGGCCTGCATCTGCGCCACGTTGTTCCAGCCCAGCTCGGCCCACTCATCGGCCAGCGTCGGGTCCACCCACGCGTTGTAAGGGCCGTCGCCCACGGTGTTGTCATAGAGGAACGGGACTGACTCATGGAGGTCGTGCAGCACCTGCGCGTGAAATTTCAGATAGGTGTCGAGCACGTTGCGCGTCAGGTCCAGGGTCATGCCCATGGCGTCGCGGTTGTTGTCGTGCGCCACATAGTGGCCCCAGTAAACCAGGTGCGGCCACTTCTGGTCGGGGTGCGCCCGGTGCCACTTGTAGATGTCCACCATGCGGTCGCGGCCGTCCACCTCCACCACCGGTGTGATGAGCACGATCATGTGCGAGCGGATGTACTGGATATACGGCGAATCATCGACCGCCAGACGGTAGGCCATCTCCATCAGCGCCGTCGGCGCGCCCGATTCGGTCGAGTGGATGGTCCCGGTGATGTAATAGACCGGCCACGACTTGTCGATCAGCTCGCGGGCCTTGGCGTCATCCATGCCGATGGTGCGCGGGTCGGCCAGCCTGGCCAGCCGCGCGTCGTTCTCCTCGACGTGGGCCAGCAGCTCCGGGTCGGCGATGGCCGCGGCGATCATCTCCCGGCCCTCCTCGGAGTGGCCGATCGAGAATACCTTCACCCGCGGACTTGAAGTCTCAAGCAGGCGGAAGTACTTGTACACATCCTCGGCATAGGGCAGCATGTCCGGCGCGCCGGAGACGTCGCCCAGCACCTTCTCCGGCGTAGGCACGGTCTTCGAGGCGGGCAGATAGTCCACCAGCGGCGACAGAAAGCTCTTGTCGGTCGTGTACTTCAAAATGTTGTCGGTGTACTTCTGGTCGATGGGCTGCCTGGGGTCGCGGTCATAGTTGGTGTTCAACTGCTGGGCCTGAAGCCCAGGCTGCGCGCAGCACAGAAGAACGGCAACAGGCAACAAAACACTGGAGAGACGTCGCATAAGCCTCGTTTCAATGGACCGATGTAAGGGTCGAGCAAACTGCTGGCCGCGCCCGGTCCGGGTTTCGCCAGCCGGGTGCGGTCGAATGCGGGCCGGGCCTGAACCGGGGCCGACCGGGTCCAGACCGGATCCGGCCAAGCGCTTTCCGTCCGGGTCTCGGGGGTCAGGCGCCTGAAGTGCGGCCACGCGGAGAAGCCAGAAAGCTGATTCTCCAAACTATACGGCGGCGGGCTGGCATTCCCCAAGCGCCGTTCCATCGCCGGCCCGCGACTTTTCCGCGCAATCCGTGTCAAAAGGGGTACTGCACCTTGGTTTGCACTCCGGAGCGCGCTTTGTGGCGTCCGCACCTGCCGCCGCCCGGAGACGGCAATCGGTTGATCCCGATCGGGCGATTTTTGCTATGATAGGGGCAACCTTGGCAAGCAATAGACACGCGCAGGCGTGGGCATCGCGGCGCAGACCGTGAGCACCATGACACTGTGATACGGGCCGGTTACGCCGTCTGGAATTGTCCCGCGGCCTCCCGCAACCGCTCCTGCGGCAATTGGGCCTCCCGTTATCGGGCCTCCCGCAATCGGGAAAGCCCAGAAGAGGAACTGTGTGTTCATGACATGTGCCAAGCCCCGTGTGCTGGTGGTAGACGACGAGCAGATCATCGCCAATACCCTGGTGCAAATCCTCAACCTGAGCGGCTTTGACGCCAATGCGGCCTATAGCGGCGACAAGGCCATCGAGGTTGCCCGGCTCATCCAGCCCGAGATACTCATCAGCGACGTGATCATGTCCGGCATGACCGGCATCGATGCGTCCATTCAGATATCCCGCATCGTGCCCGGCTGCCGCGTCATCCTGTTCTCCGGCCAGGCCGCCACCACCGATCTTCTGCGCAAGGCAGCCGCGCAGGGCTTCGAGTTTGAAATCGTGGCCAAACCCGTGCATCCGCGAGTTCTGCTCAATACGCTGCGCAATCAGGAACCGGCCTAAGGCCCGCGTTAGCCCTACAATTAGCCGTACAATAAGGGTATCGGCGTTGCACGGCGTCATCGGCCGCGGCGCGCCCGCTTTGCGGAGAAACGACAAATGCCTCTGTTTAAGACTTCAAATCCTGCGTTGGGCGACAAGACCTTTCAGAATCTGGCCAACAGCCAGTACGGCGGCGTGATCGACCAGAGCCAGCGCATGACTCTCGGCGGCACCGTCAACAAGACC
>DASQSP010000010.1:0-9508 GCA_035642355.1 Occallatibacter sp. | reverse complement strand
CAGACCAGCCTCAACGTCTCCCTCCATCAGCAGCTCAAGCAGTTGCACAGTGCATTTCGATGTGGGGTGAATCTTGCTTCCCGGAAACAGCCGCTTGTAGCTGGTGAGCGCGAGATCGACAAGGGAGCGATCGACGAATGGCGAGAAGCCGAGATTCAGGGGCGGAACTGTTCCGGTGTCAATGGCGTGGGCTGTCTCGAACGCCTGGTCGCGGATCTTCATTATTTGTTCGAGAGGAGAGACCAGGGAATGGCCTGCAGGGGTGAGCGATACGCCCCACGTCTCGCGATAAAAGAGCTGTGCGGAAACTGCTTCTTCAAGCTCCTGGATTGCGGTGGTTACAGAAGGCTGTGAGACATGGAGGAATTGAGCCGCACGAGTAAGGTTTCCCTCCTGCACCGCGGCGAGGAAGGACCGAAAATGCCGGAACTCGATAAGCTCGTACATGTCGCACCGTTTGCTGAGGCTGCGAGCTGACGTAGCGAACTGTACAAGGCAGGCACTTCGTGCAGACGATCAATCGTCCTTTCGCAAAATGATTGCGTATCGATTCGGATCAACCTTCTGAATCTGATTACCTGTGCAAATCGCGTCATAGTCAATACCTCAACGGTCATTTTTACCAACTTTTAATGACACGTGAATGCGCCCTACGCTATAGCCGCTGCCTATCCCCCTATTGCCGAAAACTATTGGACTCGCCGTCGTCTCAGTAGGAATCTCATCACAGGTCGGCGTGAGCGGACGTGAGCACGCCGCGCAAAACAGCGGATTCCTGCTTCGCTGACCGCTCTGTCCATGATCGTCCCCGAGGTGTCTATGGATGTAATATCCCTTTCTCAGAAGAAGCGCTCTGTCGGCGCGACCGGCCATGCAGAGGCGCGGTTGTTGGCCGCACGGCGCGAAGGCAGTCGCAGGAGCAAACAGGCGCATCGCTACGCGCCGCGGAATGGAACGATCCGAGGAGCGGAGCGCAATGCTTCCGCGTTGTCCAATCCGTCCAATGCGCCGCGCCGCCGGAAGTACCTCGACCCCGTGCAGGCAGCCGTCTTTTTAGGCGGCCTGAACAGCCGCACTGTGACCCGTTGGGCGCGGGAAGGTTATTTGCCTGCCTATCCCATGGGCGAAGGAAAGAAACGGCTCTGGCGCTTCACGGAACAGGATCTTGAGCGATGGATGCGCTCGCGCCGAACGGGAGAAATCCCTTTCGATCCCGAGGCTGAACCGGATACACTCATCCCAGCCACCGATGCTCCCAACAAGGAGACACGCCTTGAAGGGTAGCCATCGATTTCAGAATGGAAGTCTTGCCCTGGTGAAGAACCTGAAGGCCGATGACAGTTGGTTTTTCCGCTACTACGAAGACGTAGACGGAAAGCGCGTTCATCGGAACTTGCGGATCGGGACGGTGCGGGAGTACCCGCGCCGGCGCGATGCCGAAAAGGCCGTCCTGGTTCTTCGCTCGACCATCAACAGCGGAGTTCGTTCGCCCCAGACAGTGAATGAACTCGTAGCCCACTACCGCAGATACGAATTGACCCTGGAGCGCAAAGCCTTCGCTACCGTCGAGGCGCACGAGTCGTACCTGGCTCTGCATATCCTCCCGAAATGGGGAGAACACAAGCTCTCCGAGGTCAAGACCGTCGCTGTCGAGATGTGGCTCGATAAGATGCCGTTCGCGCCGGCTACCAAGACCAAGATCCGGAACATCATGTCCGCGGTTTACAGTCACGGTATCCGCCACGAGTGGATCACCTTCAACCCGATCAGCAAGGTTCGCTGTTCGGCAAAACGTCTGCGGGAACCCGACGTGCTTGCGCCTTCGGAGTTCAAGGCGCTGCTCAAGGAACTCCCGCTGCGGGAGAGAACGGCAGTGATGCTCGCCGCTGCGACGGGGCTTCGCCGATCCGAAATGTTCGCGCTCCGATGGAGCGACGTGAACTTCTTGACGAAAGAGGTTTCGGTCACTCGGTCCTGCGTGCGCAATCGGTTCGGAAATACGAAGACGCCGGCGAGCCGCAAGCCCGTTCCGTTGCACGAATCGGTCTGCGAAGTTTTGGCAGAGTGGAGGAAAGCGTCAGACTACAACGGGGATGACGATTTTCTCTTTCCTTCCATCCGCATGAACGGAACACAGCCGGTTTTTCCGGACATGGTGCTTCAGAAGATCGTCCGTCCTGCTTTGGTACGAGCTGGGATTAAGGGAAAGGTGATCGGATGGCATTCATTCCGGCACAGCCTGGCGACCAACCTCCGCAGTCTGGGGGTGGATGTCAAGGTTGCGCAAGAGCTGCTCCGGCACGCCAACTCACGCACCACGATGGATCTGTATACGCAGGCCGTTTCTGCCGACAAGCGGGACGCCAGCCGAAAGCAGGTTGAACTTTTACTTGGGTAACCAAAAATTGAGTAGAAATTTGCGTACCGTAGCGTACCGTAGGATTTTGGACTGTCACATTAGGTAAGCCATAAACCTATGAATTTTAGTGGTTTATGGCGGGGACGACGGGGCTCGAACCCGCGACCTCTGCCGTGACAGGGCAGCGCTCTGACCAACTGAGCTACGTCCCCAGATTGTTTTCAACAATTTGGCTATATGTCACATAGAATCAATCGTTTCGCAGCTTTCGCTATTTTCGCTCGATTCTACCATTTCGCTGCTGTGGACTCAATTTTGGGCTTCGACAGACACCAAATCGACGCCAAAAACCACCACTGCAACGACAAGATCAAGTCTATCAGACGAGGAGCGATTTTGGTGTCCGCTCACCCTCTCACTGACAAGATTTCTGACTGCCCCTCATAATGCAACTGCCCACCCTTCAGAGAGCACCTCTGCTTGTTCCAAGACAGTTTGGGTTGCTCGCTCCTGCATATCCGGCGGATACCCTCTTCTTGCCGGTACGCCTTTCTTCCTCTGCACGCGCGGCAGCTTCTTCTCTGTTTCAGCACGCTCGTGCTCGGCCTTCTCGCGGGCCTCGTCTTAGACACGTTCTTTTTCAAAAACAATCCATGACCGACAAGCTCCTAGAACTCGCAAAAAAAAATGACGCCCGGCGCCACCGCACCAATAGCATGAACAAGCCCTAAGAATTCAGCTTGCGGGGCTAATGTGGACAACACTGGATACGGACATCTCTGCCGATACGGCGTCCAGCGGGTAGCCCAGGCGCTTCCACTCGTCAAAGCCGCCGCGCAGTGGGCGCACGCGGTCAATGCCTGCTCTGTGCAGCGTCATGGCCATCTTGGCGGCGGTTGCCTCGTTGGGGCAGGTGCAGTAGAGGACGATGTCGCGGTCGCGGGGAATCTCGTGGATGCGCTGGGTGAGCAGCTCGGGCGAGAGGTGCAGCGCGCCGGGAAGGGTGTAGGGGTCGGGAACCAGCTCGAGGGGGTGGCGAAGGTCGACGATGAAGACCGACTCGCCGGCGTCGATCTGGCGCTTCAGCTCATCCGGCTCCAGCCGTGACTGCACAAGCTTGCGCATGAACCGGCGGCGGCGGTAGAGGCGGGTGAGGAAGAAGGCGAGAACACCGAGAACCAGCAGCGCGCCGGAGAAGCGGCCCACCCAGTTCAGCAGACCGGGGTCGCGCTTGAGGGCGTCGCCGAAGAGCCTGCCCGCGCCCAGGATTGCGCCGACCCAGGCCAGCGCGCCCAGGGTATCAAAGAAGAGGAAACGGCTGAGCCGCATGCCGTTTTGCCCGGCAACGGGCGGCGCCAACGTGGCCAGGCCGGGCACGAACTTGGCGAACAGCAACGTCACATCGCCGCGGCGGCCAAAGGAGTTCTGGGTGCGGCGGACGCAGATGGTGGGCTCGAGCGAGAGCTTGCAGAGAATGCGCAGGACATGATGCCCGTACTGGCGGCCGATGACGAACCAGGAGAAATCCGCGATGATGCAGCCGGCGACACCGGCCAGCAGTGCCAGCGGGAAGCTGAGCTCGTGCTGCGCGGAGAGTGCTCCGGCGGCCAGAAGCACCGGCGTTGCGGGCAGCGGCACGCCCAACTGCTCCACAAGAACCCACGCAAAGAGCAGCAGATAGCCGTAGGTGAGGAGAATCTGTGTGGGTAGTTCCATGGCTTGCGTCCGCTGTCACGTAAGGGTTTGAGGTTCGTCGATAGCCGCCGCAGGGCGACCGTGCTCTCAATATACGATGAGCGGGGCAAAAATTCGTCGCAGAAGATGGTGCTATGGAGTCATTTCTCGCGCGCGTTCGGCCGTTGCGCCGTCTTCTGCCTCAGTGCTGCTCGGCTACGGGCGTGTCGCCGGGCAGGATGCGCATTTCGCTGGTGAAGCGATGGTAGCCAGAGTAGTCAATCTCCAGCCGCCCCTCGTCTTTCGCGTCGTGAGAAATGAGGCGTACCGGCAGCCACAGAGTCTCCGGTCCCAGGGTCTGCGGACCGTACTCCATGGAAAAGTAGAACGGGCTGTTGTGCCTTTCGGCATCATCGCCCGAAACCCACTGCTCGGTGCGAAGGACGCGAAACTGATTCGCGTCGATCAAGATCGTGGTACGCAAGCTCGGGATCACGTCCCGGCAGTCCGCTGCGCTCAGGTCTTGCAGGGCAGTCGCCTCCAGCCGCAGCACGCCGTCCCCGTTCTCTGCTGATAGGTGATAGTCGAAGCAGCTTTTTCGTTCAGGAAGACCGAAGCTGATTGCATTCCAAATGCCGACAAATACGAAGTACGGCAGCGTAATATGCGGTTTGTGCGCGTTGCCGTCGAACGTGAGGACCATGGGCTGTTCGACAAAGGGATCCGCAATCGTATCTGCCTTGGTGCCATCATGGACGTACTGAAAGTTCGCCTTTAAGCGAGCCGTCTTCTTTACTTTCCCGTTCTTCACAAACTCACTTGTAATCGCCTCGACACAAGCAAGTGACGGCAGCTTGGCGCGATAGTCGCCGACGTATGCATAGAGGCGGTCCAGCAGAGCATCGACTGTGGGCAAGGTCTGAGCGGCAGCCGAACCGCCGGGAAGCAGAAGCAACAAAACAAGTGCGGCTCTCATCGTGTTAGCGATAGCTTAACACCCGGCTCATCAACTGGTAGCGGCATCCGAAGCCAGCGACCGGGGGCTGTCGCAGACAAGAAAGGCCGCCCCACGGGGCGACCTTTCGGGGTCGAACAACCGGGGCTATTGGATGGACGTCGACGCAGGCGATGCGGGAACTGCCGCCGGAGCAAGAGCCGTCGTCTGCTGGCCCTTTTCGGCGAAGTAGTTGCGGTCCCACAGGTTCTTGTAGAAGGCGCCCGTCAGCTCTGCGGCGCGGGGCCCGAAGGTGGGCCGGCCGCCCTCGAGGAAGAAGACCGTAACCAGGTTGCCCTGGGGGGTTTGAGAGTAGGAGACGAACCAGCCGAAGCGGGTTCCGTTGTCGGAGCAGGTGCCGGTTTTGCCGAAGACGGGCAGCTCGGAGAAGTTGGCGTGGAGGCGGCGGGCTGTGCCGTACTCCACCGCGCCGGCCATGCCGGGCTCGAGGTCGGGCGTGTAGCGGGCGATGTCGAGGGTGCGCTTGACCCTGGGCTCGAAGGCTGCCACCTCGGCCTGCGAGGTGGGATGCTGCAGGTAGTAGAGGGTGCCGCCGTTGGCGATGGACGCAACAAATGCGCCGAGCTGCAGCGGGGTCATGGAGACGCCCTGGCCAAAGCTGCACATGCGGCCCACGCCGCCCTCTGAGGCCGGGATGGGCTCATCGGGATACTCGCCGAGCTGCTCGCCGGCGATGTTGTAGCCGGCCAGCTCTCCAAGGCCGAACATGGTGGCGTAGTGGCGCACGCGGTCAAAGCCCAGCTCGCGGCCCAGTTCCTCGAAATAAAGGTTGTTGCTGTGCGCGATGGCCTGGGTCATGTTCATGCGGAAGCCGGGCAGGCGCACCATGGTGTCGCTGGTCACCAGCCCCTCGGAGAGTGCCGCCAGGGCTACCGAAAGCTTGATGGTGGAGCAGGGCTCCGCGCCCGGCGAGAGAGCCAGCTTCTGGTTCACCATGGCGAGAATACGGCCGTTGGACGGGTCGATGACGACGGCGGTGCCGTTCATGCCGTCGAGCGCATCGATGGCGGCCTGGCGGACCACCGGGTCCTCGCCGGCAGTGACGTCGGCGTCGAAGATGCCGGGAGCGGCAAAAGAGCTGGCCGTGAAACGCTCGTAGTAGCGGTGCCTGCGCACATGGAGCGAGGCTCGATGCAGGGTGGCGTGAGTGCCGGCTGCGACCGCAGAGTGAGTTGCATGGTGGGGGAGACGGTGTGTGGCGCCCGCCGCAACGGCGCGATGGGCCAAAGCATGATGGCCACGCGCATGGGTGGCGCTAAGATGCGCCGTGGCGCGGGGCCGATGCAGCGTATGCGGCGTATCGAGCGCCACGGCCGTTGCCGCACCCATCGTCAATCCCACCAAGGCCAAACCCGCTGCCGCTACACAAGACAATCTCATCCGGTCAGTACCTTCTCTCCATTTAAGTACTTGCCATGCGTCCGCTCAGGGAAGTCGCACTTCCATCTTTATCGGTCCCGGCGGCGATTTGTGACCGCCTTTGGTGCAGGAACTACATCGAACGTAATTTGCGCTTAACAGCCTGTGGTGGAAGTCGAAATCTCGAAAAAACATCCCTCAGGGGCTAAAGCCCTCTTCATTTCAGGCTCTTTACGGCACGACTAAAGTCGTGCCCTTTCAAAACCAGACTTCCGCGCCAGACTTCCGCCACAGCTGCTATGCCGATGCCAGCCGATGGGCCGCGCAGGCCGGTTACGCCGACTCTGGCCTCTTCTTACAATAAATGGAATCGCCGTAACCGGCCAGTCCACTACCACAGCGTGCAAATTCGCCTGAGCTTTGGTCCACTATACGTCCGATTCCGGGACAACCTTCCCACTTTGTCTGTGACCAAAGTCACTGTGGCCTGTTTTGCGCGAGGCGAAATCAAATCAGAACCCCTCAAAACTGCAAGCGGCGCATGAAGGTCGGTACATCCAGGTCGCGCTCTTCCTCCAGGTCGCGCTCTTCTTCGTCGCCCGTTTCGACCGCGGCTGGAGCTGTTTCATCCACCGAGGCTCGCGCGCCGGCTCCGAAGTCGGCGGCAAAGTCGCGCGGCAGGGACGTGTGGGGCGTGGGCTCGTTTAGCTCCGCGAACCTGGGCCGTGCCGGAGCGGCAACCATCTCCGCGTCGTCCCCGGCCGGTGCCGCAACAACTTTGGTGGTGGTGGAGACGAAGAAGGCTGGCTCAACAGCTTCGGGGCCTTCGTCGTCACTGAGGAAGCGCGGGCGGGTGGGCTCGGGCAACTGCTGCCGCTCTGCCTTCGACGGCTCGGTCCTGGCAGATTCGGTCCGGACTGATTCGGCCCGCTCGTTAGCGGCTGGCTCGGGGAAGATGGATTCGCGCAGCCAGTTGACGGGCGCTTCGACCGGCACGGAAAGCACAGGCGCTTCTTCGACGCTCAACATGCGGGCGCGGCGTTCGGGCATCTGGTCGCGAAAGCCGGTGGCGATGACGGTGATCTTGACCTCGTCGCCCATGCGCTCGTCCTGCACCGCGCCGAAGATGATGTTGGCGTCCTCGTGAGCGGCCGATTGAATAAGCGTGGAGGCCTGATTGACCTCGGAGAGCTTGAGCGAGCTCGACCCCGTGATGTTGATGAGGATGCCGCGCGCGCCGTCGATGGCGCCGGCCTCAAGCAGCGGCGAGGCCATGGCGGCCTGCGCCGCCTCGATAGCGCGGTTCTCACCCGCGCGGACTGCCGTTCCCATGACAGCGTGGCCCATGCCGGCCATGGTGGTCTTCACGTCGGCGAAGTCGCGGTTGATGATGCCGGGGATGGTGATGATGTCCGAGATGCCTTGCACGCCCTGGCGCAGCACGTCGTCGGCGATGCGGAAGCTTTCGAAGAAGCCGGTGTCTTTGGCCACGGCGAGCAGCTTCTCGTTGGGGATGACGATCATGGTGTCGACGCTTTCGAGCAGCTCCATGAGGCCGCGCTCGGCCTGTTGCAGGCGGCGCTTGCCCTCAAACGCAAAGGGCCGGGTGATGACGGCGACGGTGAGAATGCCCATCTCGCTGGCCAGCGAGGCGATGACGGGCGCGGCGCCCGTGCCGGTGCCGCCGCCGAGTCCGGCGGTGACGAAAACCATATCCGCGCCTTCGAGGGCCTCGATGATTTTTTCCGAATCTTCGAGCGCCGCGCGACGGCCCACGTCAGGGTTGGCGCCCGCGCCGAGGCCGGAGGTGAGACGCACGCCGAGCTGCAGCTTGACCGGAGCCTGCGAGAGCTTGAGTGCCTGCACGTCGGTGTTGGCGGCGATGAACTCGACGCCTTCAAGGCCGGCCTGGATCATGCGGTTGACCGCGTTGCCGCCGCCGCCGCCCACACCGATGACCTTGATGCGCGCCCCGCGCACGTTTTCATCGTGAAACTGAATGCGCATCTCCCCGGCTTCGTTCATGTGCTCGTTCATGGCGGCTGCTACCTCCTTCATCCCCCTAAAGAATCCCCAATAAGTCTGATGCTAAAAGCTGGCGGCGAACAACGCGCGCAGGCGTCCGCGCAGACCGTTGTTTTCCGCGGCGCGCGTAACCCGCGTGCGATGCGCGTAAAGCAACATGCCGATGGGCGTCGCGAAATTCGGGTGCACCAGCTCACCCGGCATGTTGGACAGGCGCACCGGCATACCAACCCGCGCCGGCACGCGCAACTGACTCTCCGTAACGTCAAGCATGCCCGGTAATGCGGCGCCGCCGCCGGTGAGCACGCAGCCCGCGCCGAGGGCATCGACCACGCCGCCCTTGCGAAGGCTTTCCTTCACAAAATGCATCAGCTCCCGCGCCCTTGGTTCCAGTATCTCAGCCACGCTGCGCAGCGCGAGGCGCTGGGGCTGTGGATTGGCGATCTCGATTTCCGCTTCCTGGGGAACGGCAGTGACGACGCAGTGGCCGAACTGGCGTTTCAAATCTTCAGCCTGGGCACTGGGCATCTGCAAGCCGACGGCTAAATCATTGGTGAAGTGCGCGCCGCCGACGGGAACCGAGCCGGTGTGCGCGACCGCGCCCTCGAAGAAGACGACGAGGTCGCTCGAATGCGCGCCGATGTCGAGCAGGCAAACGCCGAGTTCGCGCTCGTCGGCGGAGAGCGTGGCCTCAGCGGCGGCGATCGACTCGAGAACTGCCTCGGTCACTTCGAGGCCAGCGCGATTGGCGCAGGTGACGGTGCTTTGCAAGGCGCTGCCGGAGCAGGTGGCAATGTGCAGATCGACCTCAAGCCGCGCGCCCACCATGCCGACCGGATCGAAGATGCCGGGCTGATCGTCAAGGATGAACTGGCGCGGCAGCAGGTGAAGGATTTCGCGGTCGGGCGGACGCTCTACGGCGCGGGCACGTTCGATGGCGGCGCGCACATCGTCGCGGCCAATCTCACGCATGCGGCTGCCGAGATCGATGCCGCCGTTGGTGTTGAGGCCGCGAATGTGCGGCCCGCCGACGCCGACCACGCACTCATCGATGTTGGCGCGCGCCACCCACTCGG
>DASQSP010000009.1:0-11239 GCA_035642355.1 Occallatibacter sp. | reverse complement strand
CCACCTCATTATGACCCGTCATGGTACTCAAACGTTGCCTGAAACTGTGGCAAATCTGCCAATTCCCGGTCGGAATCAAGGCGTTTGCCGCGCGTTTTGAGGGCATTATCCCTTGCACATCGCCGATGCCGGCCTGCCTTTCAGAGTTGAGGCAATTTTTCGCGGGGGCGCAGGGCTTCTGCGGTGAGGGCGTCGGCGTTGCGCAGGTCGGGGAAGAGCGCGGTCCACAGGCCGGCGACGGCGAGCGAGCCGATGCCGCCGAAGATGACGGCGCGCACCGCGCCCCACCACTGCGCGGTGACGCCGCTCTCGAACTCGCCCAGTTCATTTGACCCGCCGATGAACAGGGCGCTGACGGCGCTGACGCGGCCGCGCATCTCCTGCGGGGTGGCGAGCTGGAGGAGCGAGCCGCGAATGATGACGCTGATGGTGTCGGCCGCGCCGCCGATGGCCAGAGCCGCAAGAGACAGCCAGAGATTGCGCGAGAGGCCGAAGACGATGGTAGCCACGCCGAAGATGGCGACGCAGAGGAAGAGGCGCCGGCCCGCGTGTTTGGTGATGGGGAAGCGGGCCATAATCAGTGACATTACGAGCGCGCCTGCGGCGGGAGCGGCGCGCAGAATGCCGAGGCCGCGCGGGCCGGTGTGGAGAATCTCGTTGGCGAAGATGGGCATGAGCGCGACCGCGCCGCCGAGCAGAACCACGAACAGGTCCAGCGAAAATGCCCCGAGCAGCAGGCGCGTGCGGCGGACGTATTGGAAGCCGGCGAAGAGGACCTCGAGCGAGACGGCGCGATGCTCCATGCGGCCGGGGCGCACGCTGAGGCTGCCGACCAGCACCAGGAAGCAGAGCAGCGAGGCCAAAGTGAAGAGGTAGACGATGCCTGGGCCTTCCAGAGTGGTGCCGGGCAGCCAATGCGCCAGCGGGAGGGTGAAGAGCAGCCCGCCAAGCGCGGGACCGCTGAAGTTGGCGAACTGAAAGATGGCTCCGCCCCAGGTGACGGCGTTGACGAAGTGCTTCTCCGGCACGAGATGGGGAATGAGCGCGGAGCTGGCCGGCCCGGAGAATGCGCGGCCAGAGCCGATGACGAACAGGACGGCGTAAATGGGAAAGACATTGCGCACGCCGGCGTGCGCGAAGCCGAGCAGCGTCAGGGTGCAGATGACCTGCAGGCTGTAGCAGACGAGGATGACACGGCGGCGGTCGAAGCGGTCGGCGACGTGACCCGAGGGCAGCAGGAACAGAAGGCCGGGCAGAAACAGCGCGAGGCCGGTGTAGCCGAGGTCGAGGGCGCGGCCGGTGATGGAGTAAACCTGCCAGGCGACGGCCACGGCCTGCGCCTCCGCACCGAGTATGACGGCGGCGCGCGCGACCTGGTAGCGCTGGAAGTCGAGCGAGGCGAAAGCCTCCATGCCGCGGCGGGGAGTGTGGTGCAAAGATTTCTCGGCGGGGGAATCCATCTGCTTCTAGGGTAGCGGATGGCGGTGGACAAGGGCGGTGGTCAGTAATCAGTGGTCAGATTTTGCCGGCGGGTTGAGGGGCGTGCTTTCCCGGGTGCGAACACACGCACCCGGGGCACCCAGGTTCGTTGTGGGCTCGAGTATGCTGAACTTTGGCTTCCACGATCCAGCCTCGCACCGTGCCCAGCAAACTGGCCTCCGCCGCCGTGGCGCTGTGCGGGGTGTGCGCGTTTCTCGAGCTCTATTGCACGCAGCCGCTGCTGCCGCTGCTGGCGCATCTCTTCCACGCGTCGAAGACCGGCGTGGGAATGACGGTTTCCGCGGCGACGCTGGGCGTGGCGATTTCCGCGCCGATTTTTGGCGCGCTCACGGAGCGGCTGCCGCGCAAGCGGGTGATTGTGGCTTCGCTGCTGTGCATCTCTCTGCCCACGCTGCTGGCGGCCACGTCCACGTCGCTGGCGCAGCTCATCTTCTGGCGATTTCTGCAGGGCATCGCGATTCCCGGCGTCATCGCCGTGCTGGTGACCTACATCGGCGAGGAGTGGCCGCCGGAGCGAGTGGCGCTGATCATGAGCTTCTATGTGAGCGGCACGGCGCTGGGCGGATTTATCGGGCGCATCACGGCGGGGCTGCTGGCGGACCGCTTCAACTGGCGGGTGAGCTTTGTGGTGCTGGGCGCGCTGGCACTGGCCGGAGCGGGCGCGGTGGCCGCGTGGCTGCCGCACGGCCGACAGCGAACTACAGCGGAGCCGCGCGGCGATGGGCCGGCCTTGGCGGGGCGGGCGTTCGCTGGGCAGATGCGGGAGTTCTTCACCAACCGGCGGCTGCTTGCGACCTTCGCGGTGGGATTCAACGTGCTGTTCTCGTTGGTGGGCGTATTTACATGGATCACGTTTCGGCTGAGCGCCGCGCCGTTCAATCTTTCGACCACGGCGCTCAGCTATCTGTTTTTTGTTTATTTGATTGGGTTCCTGGTCACGCCCGCGGCGGGTTATCTGATTACGCGGGTGGGTCTGCGGGCGGGCGTTGGCGGGGCCATCGGCTGCTCGATTGCCGGCGCGCTGCTGACGCTGGCGCCGTCGCTCGGCGTGGTGATTCTGGGATTGGCGATGCTGTCGAGCGGGGTGTTTATCGCGCAGACGGCCTCGACGAGCCACTTGCGCGTGGCCGCTCCGGCCGGAGCGCGAGTGACGGCAGCGGGAATCTACCTGACCTGCTACTATCTGGGCGGAACGGCGGCGGGGGTAGTGCCCGGAGCTTTCTGGGCGCTGGGCAAATGGCCGGCCTGCGTGGCGTTTATTGTAGCCATGCAGATTGTGGCATTGGGTGTGGCGCTGGTGGGCTGGAGCGGACCGCGCGCTGAGACGAAGTAAGCGCATTGATTGATTGACTGCAAGATCGCATTCAAGCGGAAAACCAATTGTCTTAGAGCTTGTTTCAAAAACATGCTTCGTGTCAGGGCACGACTTCAGTCGTGCCAAAAGTGGCAGAAAATCGAGGGGTTTTAACCCCTGAGGGATGACATCCATACCAAGCTGACCAATTTATGAAACAGGCTCTAGTAAAATTTTACGGGACTCGCGACGCGGAGCGTGGTATCGGTGGAGTGTCCGCCCAACTCGGGGAACACGGACAATTGGAGACCTAAAATTCATGCGCTGGCTGATCACCAATCGCAACATAAATTGCAACGGCTTTGGTACCGAGCAAGCGACGTTGACCTATTGGATGTTGAAGTCGCCCGAGCTGCTGCTGGACCAGTTTGAGTCGTGGAGACAAGTCGATGCGGACAGCTTCAAGAGCAATCTGATTGCGGCGGCTGATCGCTTTCCTCACCCGCTTGATGTGGAGCCTCGGAAGCAGAAGCATGTGTGTCTGTTTATTCACGGCTTCAACGTCAGTTGGACCGGCGCCATGGGCACATATGGCAGCGTGGCATCGCAGCTCTTCAAGGACGGGAACGACGACTCGCTGGGCGAGCTGATCTCATTCGACTGGCCATCGAAGGGGACGCCGCTGGGCTACTTGCCGGATCGCGAGGAGGCACGGCAGTCCGCCGACGATCTTGCGAACGTGCTGTCCACGCTCTACGACTGGATGCTGAAAAAGCAGAGCGACGGCCAGCAGGATCCAAACAATGCCTGCAAGGCGAAGACCTCGATTATCGCGCACAGCATGGGAAACTATGTGCTGCAGAATGCGATGAACGCCGCTTGGACGCGCAAGAACCGGCCGCTGCTGGTGAGCCTGCTGCAGGAAGTGTTGATGGTGGCCGCCGATGTGGACAACGATCTCTTCGGCAGCGGAGAGACCATCTCACATGGCGACGGCGAGGGGCTGGCAAACATGTCGTATCGCATTACCGCCCTCTATACAGGCCGGGACGACGTCCTCGGAGCCTCCGCCGGCCTGAAGCATTTTGGTAAACGGCGGCTTGGGAGAGCTGGTCTTGATCGCACTGTTCCGGTTCCTGACAATGTGTGGGATATTGACTGCTCGCAAATGTTAGATCCTTCCGTCGGAGGCATTGACATACACGGCGAATATTTCAAGCCCAGGGAAAGTGGCGTCTATGCGCTTATGCGTGGCCTGCTGAGCGGCGTGGACCGCAGCATCCTGATCGCGAACCGGCTTGTGCCGGCCTCCATTTCACGGGTACAGCTATTGGACGGATCGTTCAATTAGGTTAGGTCCATTTCCACAAGAGCCATGGACGCAAGCAAGTCGCGCTTGCCGGCTGAGGGAATCTCTGAACCCCGGCGGTAGTATGGTGAATCAAAGGGTCTGTACGCTCATTGTGATCTGCACGCGGAGCACAATCGGCAATGGATAGCGAGGCGCATTTCTGTGAAGCCAGCGCGTTGCACTGACCGATCGCACCCTGAAAAACAAACCCGCAGGATTAAACACGCAAGGAGCCGTTGATTGGCGGATTCGCAAACTCTAACTCCGGCTAAACCCGGCGTCACCATCGCCAATCCGAATGTGAGCGCGCAGGCGCCGTGGAAGCCGCGGGTGAATCCCTGGCTGATTGCGGCGACGGTGGCGATTGCGGCGTTTATGGAGGTGCTGGACACCTCGATTGCCAACGTGGCGCTGCAGCACATTGCCGGCAGCCTGGGCGCGAGTCCCAATCAGGCAACGTGGGTGCTGACCAGCTACCTGGTGTCGAACGCCATTGTGCTGCCGCTGGGCGGCTGGGCCTCAAGCCTGATGGGACGGCGGAACTTTTTCGCCTTTTGCATTGTGGTGTTCACGGTGTCGAGCTTTTTGTGCGGCGCGGCGCCTTCGCTGCCGCTGCTGCTGCTGTTTCGCGTGATTCAGGGCGCGGGCGGCGGCGGCATGCAGCCCATGGCGCAGGCCATTATGGCCGACAGCTTTGAGCCGCACAAGCGCGGGCAGGCCTTTGCGCTGTACGGGCTGGTGGCGGTGCTGGCGCCGTCGATTGGGCCCACACTGGGCGGCTGGATCACGGATAACTACTCGTGGCGCTGGATCTTCTTCATCAACATTCCGGTGGGCATTCTCGCGTTTGTCCTGCTCAACCGGCTGGTAGAGGACCCGCCGTGGATCAAGGCCGACCCCTCGAAGCTCAAGAACATGGACTACATGGGCCTGGCCTTTTTGACGCTGGCCATGGGCGGCATGCAGATCATGCTGGACAAGGGCGAGGAGAACGACTGGTTCGCTTCCGGGTTTATCCGCTTCTTCGCGGTGATGTTTGTGGGCGGGCTGATCGCGCTGTTTATCTGGGAGTGGAGGCACAAAAATCCGCTGATCAACCTGCGCCTGTTCCGGTTCAAGAACTTCGCGATCTGCTGCTTCCTGATGATGCTGGTGGGCGGCGTGATCAATGCCAACACCGTGCTGCAGCCGGAGTTTATGCAGGAGCTGCTGGGCTATAACGCGACCACGGCGGGGCTGGCGCTGACCGCCGGCGGCCTGGCGCTGGTGATTATGATGCCGCTGGCGGGCATTGCCACGGGCAAGGTGGCCGCGCGCACGCTGGCGGTGTGCGGCTTCTCGCTGTTTGCCATCACCTTCCGTTATGCGGCATACGCGACCAGCCTGCAAATGAGCTTCGCGCAGAACTCGTGGCTGCGCGTGATCCAACTGCTGCCGCTGCCGTTCTGTTTTATCTCGATTACCAATGCCGCGTATGTGGGCATGGCGAAAGAGGAGAGCAACCAGGTGGCGGGGCTGATCAACTTTGTGCGCAACCTGGGCGGCAGCATCCTGATCGCCATCACCAACGCGCAGGTGACCAGCCGCGCCATGTGGCACCAGCAGCACCTGCAGACGGACATGGCGGCCGGCTCGCCGATCTTTGCGCAGCGGCTGAGAGCTTTGACGGGCTTTCTGGGCGGGCACTTTGGCCCGGGCAACGGCGGCCCCAGGGCGCTGGCGAGCATGTATAACCAGCTAAACCAGCAGGCGCAGTTGCAGGGGTTCCAGGATGTCTACATCGAGCTTTCGTGGATGTCGTGCTGCCTGATTGTGCTGGCGTTTATGCTGAGCAGGAATCGCCCTGGGCAGGGCGCGGGCGCCGGCGCCGCGATGCACTAGAGCGTTTTCGATTCAAGTATCAACAAGACTCTGGGTGCCCCATCCTTATGTGCGTCTTTTGCACAAAGGGTGGGAGACCACAAATGCCCGCCTCGACCGTAAACACTTACACAAAAAACGCCCTAAGCAGCATGGCCCGATAGCGCCGGGATCGACGCCAAAAATTTCTGCCCCAAAAGAAGACGCCAGAGACCTTGCGATCTCTGGCGCATCCGTTAGAGATGCCTCTGCAGTTCCGCGAATCACGCATCGCCCCCTTCAGCCTCCTGATGCAGTTGCGGGTTGCCCCCTGGCTGCCTCATCCGGCTGGGCCCGCGCCGCGTTTCCGGGTTGCCCCGTACCGCGCTCGCCTGTGCCGCGCCGGCGACGGCTCCACGGATTGCTCCGCAGGGCCAGTCCATTGGCTGTGCCGGTTGGGCCGCACGCTGAGTCGCCTCACCGCGTCGTATCCCCGGCTGTACGGTTGGCCTGCCTCGAGTTGCCCCGCTGCTGCCTGTCCGTACGCCGCCAATTTGGCCGTTCGGGTTGCCCCGCCTGCCGCATCGGTCCGGCTTTGCCGGCGATGGAGCCCCGGGTTGCCCCGGCTCTCGCATCCTTTCGGCGGTGCCGATTGACCGGCTTCGGGTTGCCCCGTCAGCGGCCGTTCGGTATCGCCGATGATCCTTGCGCGAGTTGCCCCGCGGTCCGGATCTTCCGGCTCCGGCTGGTGCGTGATCCCGAGTCTCCGCGGGGCGCGCCCTCCGGTTGTGCCCTCGGTTCGATCCCCGGGTCTCCCCGAATCGCTTCCCGCTGGTCTCGCCTTCGGTGGAACTTCCGGGTTGCCCCGGCTCTTCCGTTCCGCTGGCGGCGCCGATCTGCCCTTGTTTCCAAGTCGCCCTGAATCCCTGGGCCTTCGGCGCTTGCCGTTGGGCCTCGTCTCCGGGTTGCCCCGGACCGCCTGCCCTTCGGCTTGCCGCTGATGCCTCGGCGAGTTGCCCCGCTTGCGCATCCGCGTTTGGGTCGATGATGAATCCCTGGCTGGTTGCGAACTTTGCATCCGCGGCTTGCGCCGGGGATGAATCTTCACGTCCATCAGGTCCGGCAATTCCTGCCTGCGCTCTAAACTCTCCCTGGTTTCTCCGGCCTTTTGCTGCTTCGGCTTGCGCCGCCGCCGCACTGCCCTGAGCCCCGATCCTGCTCTTTGCGCCCGCTGGGAACTGGCGTCCGTTTCCCTGCCGGGTCATCAACTGATTGAGACTTTGAACCTGCCCGATCTGTGGAAGCAAGTGCAAATCTAAGAAACATCTGTGGATATCACCATTCACGGTGCATTCATAAAAGGCAGTTTGGGAGGTGCGTGGGAATGCACGAGGAGTGGTGCAGAGTTGGGCTGGAGAACAGGTGGCAGTGAAGTTTGTCGCAGCTCGTCGAGGGGCTTGCTCCGGCTGAGGTGGGCAGGTTGTCCAGACGCCCGGAACCACTTGAATCGGAATGTTTCCTTCCGAATTTCGCCCTGGATTCAGCTTGTGCGGGTAGTTGTAGCCGGTCCTGAAATATAAGCTTTTCAAGGTTATGAGTGATGGTCTCCAGAATTCCTGTAGCGCATATCTAGAACGAGAACTTGAGAGCAACACCAGTTGTTTGTAGGTACTGTGATTTGGGTGCCCCATTCTTTCCGCGTTCTTTGCGGAAAGGGTGGGAAAGCACAACGCCAGTTGTTTGTAGGTACTGTGATTGGTGCCCCATCCATCGCGCGTCGTTTGCGCGATGGGTGGGAAAGCACAACACTATTTGCTTGCCGGATCAAGAATGCCCGCGGCGCAACTCCAGCACCGCCATACGCCTAGCTACGCACGTATTTGTTGAACCAGTCGATCGTGCGTTGCCACGCCAGATCCGCCGCAGCCTTGTTATACCGTTCCGGCGTCGCGTCGCAATTGAAGCCATGCACGGCGTCGGGGTAGATATAGCCCTCGTGCGGAACCCCGGCTGCGGTCAGTTCCTTGTCATAAGCTGGCCAGGTCGCCGCCAGCCGCGTGTCCAGCGCCCCGTGGTGCACTAGAATCGCCGCCTTGATCTTCGGAACGTCGTCCGCGGCGGGAGGACCGCCATAGAACGGCACCGATGCGGCCAGATCGGACCCCAGCCGCACCGCCAGCATGTTGGCAACACTGCCCCCATAGCAGAATCCCGTGGCCCCGATCTTTCCCGTGCAGTCGGGGCGAGACTTCAACCACTGGGCCGAGGCCGCCATGTCCTCGAACATTTTGTCGGTGTCGATCTTGTTGAACATCTGGCCGCCCTTGTAGTCGTCGCCGGGGTAGCCGCCCAGAGAGGTGAGTCCGTCCGGCGCAAAGGCCATGAAGTTGGCCAGCGCCAGCCGCCGCGCGATGTCCTCGATATACGGGTTCAAGCCCCGATTCTCATGGACCACGATAATGCCGCGCAGCTTCGCCGGCGTCGCATTGCGCGTGTCGGCACTGAACGGCCGCACAAAATATCCCTTGATGCTTCCGTTGCCCAGCGGGGAGGGCACGGTCTCGTACGAGGCCTTGATCCGCTCATCGGTGCGCGAAACCTGCTGGCCAAGAGCGTAATTCGGCATCAATGCCTCGACAATCGTCGCCGCCGCCAGGCCGCCGACCGCGAGCCGCTGCACGCCTTCCATAAAGGCGCGGCGGCTGATCCCGCCGTGAATGAATTCGTTGTAGAGCGCGATGGCTTCTCTGGGCAGTTTGGGTTTCGCCGGTTCCATGATTGACCTCTGTGTCGGCATATTAACATCTGCCCTGACGGCAAGGCGCGGCCCGCCGGAGCCGGTTATGAACTCTCCCCCGGACGGCTTGGCTTGAGCGCTCTTGCCTGGAGCGTTTTCGATTCAAGTATCAACAAGACTCTGGGTGCCCCATCCTTTGTGCGTCTTTTGCACAAAGGGTGGGAGACCGCAAATGCCCGCCTCGACCGTAAACACTTAAACAAAAACGCTCTAAGGAACCTCTGAACAAGTCCGCTTTGTAACAGGGCACGACTTTAGTCGTGCCGAAAACAGCCCCATATCGATGGGGCTTTAGCTGTGAAGTTTCAATACGTTGTTTACCCTTCCAGCCGTTGTTTTGAAAGGGCACGGCTTCAGCCGTGCCGATTGGCGCCACACCGAGGACCAGGGCTTCAGCCCTCGGGACATTCGAAACGTCAACATATTCAAGCCCGTAGCCGCAGCCGGGGTTGTGGGAAAGTGGAAAGCGCACTTCAGCTTTCCACCTTTTCCATAACCCTCCGTCACCCAATCGCCTGGATCGATGTAAACAACCTCTTGAGACACGACATTTAGCCCCTGAGGGTCTTTGATTGACTTAATCAGAGTTTCCTTAATTGTTGCTGTCTACCCAGATTGCCTTTCCGGAACCGCCTGCGCCACTCCTGTCAACAGGCGGCTCCCCTAACGCATTCAATCCACGCCACATCGATTTGCGTAGTATTTCCGCCATCCGGCTATTCTTGAATCACGATGAACCCTGCAATCCAATCTGCCTCGCAACCCGGCGCAAGCATCCGGCGGTATCGCTCAAGCCGATGCCTCTCCCACAGACTCTGTGCGTCACGGTACGCGTGGAGCCGCTGCGAAACGCCTGCTATCACTGCGCTTCGTACCGCCGCTTCCACAGAAAAAACAACCGTCTCATGCGTGAAACTGTGCCGGGAGCCTCGGCACTCGAACGCCAGGTCACTTCTTGTCGTACTTCTCCAGCCATTCCTGCTCGTCGCGGAGCTTGATGTATCCGTGCCAGGGGTTCTTGCCCAGGCTATGGCCTTCGCCGGGGAAGACAAGGAACGTGTGCGGGATGCCGAGAGACTGGAGAGCCTGCTCCAGGGTTTCGCCTTCGAGATAGCTGACGCGGATGTCCGCCGCGCCCTGCACCAGATGCGTGGGCGTCTTGACTTTGTCGAAGCGGAACAGTGCGGCCTCGGACTCGTAGAGCGCGGGATTCTCCCACGGCCGGCCGTTGAGATACCACGCGTCGTCGAAGGGGACGTCGTCGTTGCCCCAGTTGGCGGCGTGCTCCACCGCGCCCGCGCCGGTGAGAGCGGAGCGGAAGCGGGTGGTCTGGGTGATGAGCCAGTTGGTCATGTAGCCGCCGTAGCTGTAGCCGCCGATGGCCAGGTGGCCGGGGTCAGCGAGGCCGTCTTTCACGAGCGCATCGACGCCGGCGAGGATGTCGCGGCCGGGCGCGGAGACCAGGTGCGGCGCAATGGCCAGCATGAAGTCGTCTCCATAGCCCGTTGATCCGCGATAGTTGGGCCGGAAGACCAGCCAGCCCCGATCGGCGGCATAGGTGGCCCAGTCATACCAGTCGGCGCCGAAGCGATTGCCGTCGGCGTCGGCTGGGCCGCCGTGGATGAGCGTGAGCATGCGAAGATGCTTCGCGCCTTTCTTGCCCGGCGGGTAGATGAGAACGCCTTCGACGGTGCGGCCGTCGTCGGATTTCCAGGTGTAGGGCTCGAACTCAGGCTGGGCCCGCTGCGCGAAGATGGGGTCGAAATCGGTGAGCGCCTTGAGCTGATCGGGGTGCAGCGGATCGGTGGCGAGATAGACCTGTGGCGGATCGTTGACCGTGGAGTGGCGGATGAGAATCGCGTTGGTTCCTTTCGCGGATTCGAGGCCGGCATAAGTGCCCGGCTGGCCGGGGAGTTTGGTGGCGGTGTCGCCGTCGACGAGGTAAAGCTGGGTCTCCATGCCGGTGAGGCCAAGAGCGAGCAGGCGGCCGTCGGGCAGCAGCGTGAACTGATCAAACGAGCCCGTGAAGCTGGAGCCGAGGCGTTGCGGTCTGGGGTCGGCGGGATTGAGGCGGTAGATGCGGCCCTGCACGTCGCGATAGGGCCCATCGAGCGAGCCCGCCGCGGCAGGGACAGCGAAGTAGAGCCAATGGCCGTCGGGCGACCAATGAAGCTGCGACTCGAGCGCCACATTGTGCGTGATCTGCTTCAGCTCGCCGCCGGTGGAGGGCAGCGTGAAGATCTCGAAGTCGGCGGGGTTCTCTACGCGGTGGTTAAGCGAGCCACTCAGAAGCGCGAGAGTCTTGCCGTTGGGCGAGGGCACAAGCTCCTCGATCGCGAGAGTGGATTTGGCCAGGGTTTCAGCGCTGGGCGGAAGGGCGGTCTTGTCCTTCTTATCCTTATTTGTCTTGTCGGACTTATCCTTGTCGGGGTGCTCGGGGGCGGGATGCTCGGGGAGC
>DASQSP010000008.1:0-27975 GCA_035642355.1 Occallatibacter sp. | reverse complement strand
TCTTCGAGAGAGAACGCTGGTTCTTCTGGCAGCATCGACCGGCTTGCGCCAGAGCGAATTATTTGCCCTCAAGTGGGGTGACATTGATTTTGATCAAGGCACGATGAACGTGACGCGAGCGATCGTCTACGGCGTAGTGGGTAAATGCAAGACCGAAGCGTCGCAGAAACCGGTACCACTCCATCCGATTCTGGCCGATGCGCTTAATCGTTGGAGACAAAGCTGCGTCTATCGGAAGTCCGAGGATTGGGTTTTTGCCACCCGCCACCATCGCGGAAAAACTCCGCTTTGGGGACAAGCAATTTTGCGGAAATACGTGCGACCAGCCGCAGAAAAACTCGGAATCCAGAAACGGATCGGTTGGCATACGTTCCGCCACACCTATCGTTCCTGGCTCGACGAGACAGGAGCGCCGATGAAAGTGCAGCAGGAGCTCATGCGTCACGCGTCGATTCAGACGACGATGAATGTCTACGGACAGGCCATGTCGTCGTCGAAGAGAGAAGCCAACAGCAAGGTCGTGGAGATGGTGCTCAAGCCGATGAAAGCGAGCGCCTGAAACCTAGATTTTGCGAATGGGAGTCAGTGGGAGTGAATCTGAAGGAGCGACCAATCAAAATCGAGTCGTAAGTTATTGATTTGATTGGTTGCGGGGGTAGGATTTGAACCTACGACCTTTGGGTTATGAGCCCAACGAGCTACCGGGCTGCTCCACCCCGCATTCATAGTTTAGCAACACCTTGCGGGTGGGTCAATGGAGCGCGGGAGCGCGCCTGCCGCCGCGCGTATCCGGTACACTGCCATCAACTCTTGCCGGACCCCGAGGAAGCGCGTTCATGTCCCAGCTCTACGTTATTGTTCTGGCAGTTATTGTTGCTGTGCTCCTCGGGGTGGCCGTCTACCGGGCCGTCGGCGTCAAAACCAAGGCCGATTATCTGGTCGCCGGACGCTCGCTGCCCGCGGTGGTGCTAGTGCTCACGCTGCTCACGTCGTGGATCGGCGCGGGCTCGCTGTTTGCCGGTGCGGAGAACGCCTATCGCAATGGCTTTGCCGCGCTGTGGCAGCCGGCGGGCGGCTGGCTGGGGCTGCTGCTCATCTACTTCATCGCGCCGCGCGCGCGCAAGTTTGCGCAGTTCACTTTGCCGGATCTGCTTGAGGCGCGCTACAACCAGACGGCGCGGGTGCTGGGCACATTTGCCATTCTGTTCGCGTATGTGGGCATCACCAGCTATCAGTTCAAGGGCGGCGGCAATGTGCTGCACCTGATATTTCCGGACACGGTGACGCCGGAGCTGGGCACCTACATCATCGCGATTTTTGTCATTGTGACCACCGCGCTGGCGGGCATGTCGTCGGTGGCGTATATGGATGTGGCCATCGGTTCGCTGGTCACCGTGATCTGCGTGATCGCGACGCCGTACCTGTTTTTTCAGTCGGGCGGATGGGCGGGGCTGCATGCGGCGTTGCCGGCCACGCACTTTGAGGTGCTGGGCAACCTGAGCTTTGCCCGCGCGATGGAGTTTCTGGTGCCGACGATGCTGCTGATGCTGGGCAATCAGGTGATGTATCAGAAGTTTTTCTCGGCCAGGTCGGAGCGTGATGCGCGGCTCTCGGTGGTGGGCTGGATTCTCGGCACCATTTTGCTCGAGACGCTGATTGTGGCCATCGCGGTCTTCGGTTCCGCGCTCTACAAAACAGGCGAAGTGGCGCGGCAACCCTACGAAATCATCCCTTACACGGCGCGGCACGGGCTGCCCGCGTTGATGGGCGCGCTGCTGCTGGGCGCGGTGTTTGCCAAGGTCATTTCCACGGCGTCGAACTATCTGTTCTCGCCGGCTACGAATCTGATCAACGATGTTTTTGTCCGCTATATCGCGCCCAATGCTCCGAATAAACGCGTGCTGATCGTTTCGCGGCTGGCGGTGGTTCTGCTGGGCGCGTGGGCGCTCTATCAGGCCATCTATGCGCAGAGCATTCTCGAGAAGATGCTGTGGGCGTACACGATTTATTCCGCCGCGCTTACGCCGGTGGTGCTGGCCGCGTTCTATTCCAGGCGCATTACGGCGTGGGGCGCGGTGGCGGCCATTGCCGCGGGCACGGTGGTGACGCTGGGGTGGGACGTGCCCGGTGTGAAGGCGATGTTTCCGCCGATTCTGGCCCAGCGCGATGCCATCTTTCCCGCGCTCGTTGCGGCGCTGCTGGCGATGTTTGTGGTGAGCGCGTTCACGCCCAGGCCCACGGCCGAGCAACTGGCGCAGTTCGCGGAGTAGATGCATCGCGTCGTGAGACTGCACCGAAATCGATGGCCTAAACTGGGGTCTGGACAGACCGATGCCGACACGCCCCTGCTGGGTTGAAATTCGCGCCCGCGCCTTCGAAGACAACTACCGCTTTCTTGCTTCCGCCGTTGCGCCGCACGCGGAACTGCTGGCCATTGTGAAGGCCGACGCCTATGGCCACGGACTGGCGTACTGCGCGCCTGCCGCGGTACGCGCCGGTGCGCGCTGGCTGGGCGTGACCAGCGTGGAAGAAGGCGCGGCCGCGCGGGCGCTGTGCCCCGACGCGCGCATTCTCGTCATCGGCGGCATCTTTCCCGGGCAGGGCGCGGACGCGGTGAAGCACGGCTTGACGGCGGTGGCGTGGGAGCCTTATCAACTCGATGAGCTTGAGGCAGCGGCGCATGCTGCGGGCCTTGGTCCGGCGGCGCTGACGGTGCATCTGGAGCTCGATACGGGCATGAGCCGGCAGGGTGTGGATGCAGCGGGGCTTGCTGCGATGCTGGCGCGCTTTGGTGCGGCTTCGCCGCTCAAGCTCGACGGATTGATGACGCATCTGTTTGCCGCCGATGAGGCCGATGGCGTGGTGACGCGCGAACAACTCGCGCGATTAGAGAGCGCAATTGCCGAGATGCATGCGGCGGGGCTGCGCCCGGAGTGGCTCAACGTGGGCAACAGCGCCGCGCTGGTTGCGGGCGAGGCGGAGGCCATTGCCACGCTGGCCGCGCGCCACGGCATGAGTCCGCTGCTGCGGCCGGGGCTGGCGCTTTATGGATTGATCCCGCGCTATGCGCCCGCGTTTGCCGAAGAGCCGGCGGCGCTGGCTGCGGCGCGCCAACACCTGCGGCTGGTGCTGAGCTGGAAGTCGCGCGTGGTGAGCGTGCGGACGGTTGAGCCCGGCGCGGTGGTGGGCTACAACGGGACGTTTGTCGCCACGGAACCGATGCGGCTGGCGCTGATTGCCGCGGGCTATGCCGATGGGCTCGACCGCAGGCTCGCCAACCGCTTCAGCCTGCTCGTCCGCGGGCAGCGCGCGCCGCTGGTGGGCCGCATCAGCATGGATCAGGCGGTGCTCGACGTGACCGAGATTGCCTATGTTGCGCCCGGCGATGAAGTGGTGATTCTGGGCACGCAAGGCGAAGAGACGATCACGGCCTTCGACCATGCGGATGTGTGCGGCACGATTCCGTGGGAGGTTTTCACACGCATTGGCCCGCGTGTGGAGCGCAGAGCAATTTAGTAGACTCTATTGCCCCTCCGTGACACCTAATCTGGGCTTATAGCGGTTTCACAGTTGCTATACCGGAAGGCTCGACAACTAAGTGCTTTTTCAACAAGAAAAAGCCACCTTCCGCAACCGCAAAAAATGGCACATGTACTGTGAAACCGCTCTAGCCATCCAGGCCTTGATGCGTGTTTGGGTTGATGCGGTTGTGGGGCGGATGATTGTCCGCGCGTGGGCCTCAGTGCCCCTTGATGCGGACAGAGGCAACTTCATCTTCCCAGGAGAGAGTGATTTTGCCCGATTTGCGCTTGGTCTCGATTGTGTACTTCAGATCCTCGATGGTGGCCGGGGGCTTGCTCATGCGCATCTTGACGCGGCCCAGATCCTGCGTGGGGTCGTACTTGAGGCCCCACTCGCCGGTGGCCTTGCTTACGATGAGCGTCCACTTGGCGGGATCGGAGATGTCGACGAAGAGGGTGTAGGTGCCGGCGGGCACGGCGAGGTTGCCGATCATCAGGTCCGCATCGGTGTGCAGGGTGGTGGCGTTATTTGCGCCGGCGCGCCAGACGGGATAGTGCGGGTTGTGACTGATGAGGCCGTCTTTGGTGAAGATGTGGCCTTCGCGGCCTTTGACGCTGGGCGAGTTGTAGGCGATGGTGATGGTCTTGCCCGCAATGACGCCGGTGGCGGTTTCTGCGGGGCTGACGGGTGGCTTTGGCGGTTGTTGCTGTGCGGAGAGGCTAAGGGTGGCCGCGGCAAAGATGGCGGCGCACATCAAAAGGCGCTTCACGGTGGATCTCCTTGGGCGTTAACTCGATGGGAATTCTCTCGCCGCAAGCATTGTCGCACCACGTAGCGGGATGCGGGAAGGCGGCGGCCGAGAAGTGGAAGCCTTGCGCCTGTTATGATGCGGCGCAAGGACGGACCATGTCGAGCCATGCGATGCAAGCATCTCCGGGGGCGCGATTCCGCGCCGCGGTGGCCGCGGAAAAACCTCTTCAGGTGGCGGGCGCAATCAACGCTTACACCGCGCGGCTGGCGGAGGCGGCGGGATTTCGTGCGCTCTATGTTTCCGGCGGCGGCGTGGCTGCCAACTCGCTGGGCATGCCGGACCTCGGCATCAGCACCATGGACGATGTGCTGACCGATGTGCGGCGCATCACCGAGGCGAGCGCGCTGCCCTTGCTGGTGGATATCGACACGGGCTGGGGCGGGGCGTTCAACATTGCGCGGACCATTCGCTCGATGAGAAAGGCTGGCGCGGCGGCGGTGCATATTGAGGATCAGGTGGGCGCGAAGCGCTGCGGCCATCGGCCCGGCAAAGAGCTGGTGCCTGCCGAGGAGATGGTGGACCGCATCAAGGCGGCTGTGGATGCGCGCGCGGACGAGCAGTTTGCGATCATGGCGCGCACCGATGCGCTGGCCAGCGAGGGATTGGCGGCAGCCATCGAGCGGGCGCAGGCCTATGTGGCGGCGGGCGCGGACATGATTTTTGCCGAGGCGGTGACGGAGCTCGGCATGTATGCGGAGTTTCGCAAGAGCGTGGGCGTGCCGATACTGGCGAACATTACGGAGTTCGGGCAGACGCCTCTGTTTACGCGCGACGAGCTTGCGAGCGCGGGCGTGGACATTGTGCTCTACTGCTGCGCGGCCTATCGCGCGATGAACGCGGCGGCGCTCCAGGTCTACGAGACGATTCGCGCGGAGGGCACGCAGAAAAACGTGGTTCCGCTGATGCAGTCGCGCGCCGATCTCTACAAGTATCTCGACTACCACGCGTACGAGGCGAAGCTGGACGCTCTGTTTGCGCGAGAGCGGCAATCGAAGTGAAGCGCAGAAACGCGAAAGGAATGTTATGAGCACGAGTGAAGTTGCGGCGCCGGGGGGATTCCGGCCGAAGAAATCAGTGGCGCTGTCAGGCACCGAGGCGGGCAACACCGCGCTGTGCACGGTGGGGCGCAGCGGCAACGACCTGCATTATCGCGGCTACGACATCCACGACCTGGCCGCGCACTGCGAGTTTGAAGAAGTGGCGCATCTGCTGGTACACGGCGCACTGCCAACGGCCGCGAAACTGGCTGCCTATAAGCAGCGCTTGCGCGGACTGCGTGGATTGCCGAATGCGGTGAAGAGTGCGCTGGAACTGCTGCCTGCGACGACGCATCCGATGGACGTGCTGCGGACTGGAACCTCTGTGCTGGGTTGCCTGCAACAGGAGCCCGAGGCGCACAGCGATGGCGATGCGCGCGCGGTTGCGGACGCGCTGCTGGCTTCGCTGGGGTCCATGCTGTGCTACTGGCATCAGTTTGCGCGCCACGGCAAGCGCATCGATGTCGAGACGGATGACGATTCGATTGCCGCGCATTTTCTGCATCTGCTGCACGGCGCCAAGCCGGCGGCGGAGTGGGTGGCGGCGATGCAGGCTTCGCTGATTTTGTACGCGGAGCACGAGTTCAATGCGTCGACCTTTACCGCGCGCGTGATTGCGGGCACGGGATCGGATATTTATTCGTGCATGACCGGCGCGATTGGCGCGCTGAAAGGGCCGAAGCACGGCGGAGCGAATGAAGTGGCGCTCTACATTCAGCAGCGCTACGCGAATGTGGACGAGGCGGAAGCCGATATTCGCAAGCGCGTGGCCGCGCGCGAGGTGGTGATCGGCTTCGGGCATCCGGTGTACACGATCAGCGACCCGCGCAGCGACATTGTGAAGCGGCTGGCGCGCGGGCTGGCGGTGAATCGCGACGGCGAGAGGCTGTTTGCGGTTGCCGCTCGGATTGAAGCGGTGATGCAGGACGCGAAGAAGATGTTCCCCAATCTCGACTGGTACAGCGCCGTGGCGTATCACCTGATGGGCATTCCGGTGGAGATGTTTACGCCGCTGTTTGTGATGGCGCGCACGGCGGGCTGGAGCGCGCATGTGATCGAACAGCGGCAGGATGGGAAGATCATTCGCCCTGCGGCGCACTATACCGGGCCGGAGAATCTCGCGTTTGTGCCCATTGCAGCACGCGGTTGATGCGCTCTTTCAGCGCCAGAGAAGATGCAAGGAGAAGATGTGTCGTCGACCATAAGCAACGAGCGCCCTGCGCCGGATAAAGTTCTTGCTGACATTGCAGATTTCGCGCTCGACTACGAGATCAAGAGTGAGCTGGCGCGGTCGACTGCGCGCTATTGCCTGATGGATACGCTCGGCTGCGGCCTCGAAGCGCTGGAGTATCCGGCGTGCACCAAGCTGCTGGGGCCGATTGTGGCGGGGACGACCGTGCCGCATGGGGCGCGGGTGCCGGGCACGCCGCATAAACTGGACCCGGTGCAGGCGGCGTTCAACATTGGCGCCATGATTCGATGGCTGGACTTCAACGACACGTGGCTGGCGGCGGAGTGGGGACATCCATCCGACAATCTCGGCGGCATTCTGGCCACGGCGGACTGGCTCTCGCGCAGTCCTGCGGACGGCAGACCCCCGCTGTGTATGCGGGATGTTTTGAACGCGATGATCAAGGCGCATGAGATTCAGGGATGCATGGCGCTTGAAAATTCGTTCAACAGGGTCGGCCTCGATCATGTGGTGCTGGTGAAGGTGGCTTCGACCGCTGTGGTTTGCGGGCTGCTGGGGATGAACCGCGAGCAGACGATTGCCGCACTCTCGCTGGCGTGGGTGGACGGGCAGAGCCTGCGCACCTATCGCCACGCGCCGAACACGGGCTCGCGCAAAAGCTGGGCGGCGGGCGACGCGACCAGTCGCGCGGTGCGCCTGGCGCTGATGGCGCGGGCGGGCGAGATGGGCTACCCCTCGGCGCTGACCGCGAAGACGTGGGGTTTCTACGATGTGTCGTTTCGCGGGCAGGAGTTCAAATTTCAGCGGCCCTATGGAACGTATGTGATGGAGAACGTGCTGTTCAAGATCAGCTACCCGGCGGAGTTTCACTCGCAAACAGCGGTGGAAGCGGCGATGACTCTGCGCGGGCGGATTGACGCGATGGGCAAATCGGCCGAAGCGATCCGGCGCATCACGATTCGCACCCATGAGGCGTGCCTGCGCATCATCGACAAAAAGGGACCGCTGGCGAACCCCGCCGATCGCGACCACTGCGTGCAATACATGATTGCGATTCCTCTGCTGTTTGGGCGGCTGACGGCGGCGGACTACGAGGACAATGTCGCGACTGACCCGCGCATTGATGCGCTGCGCGCGAAGGTGGCGTGCGTGGAAGAGCCGCGCTTTACCGCGGACTATCACGATCCCGACAAGCGCTCGATTGCCAGCACGCTGGTGGTGGAACTCGACGATGGAACGGTTCTGGAAGAGACCGTCGAGTATCCCATCGGCCATCGCCGGCGGCGCGAGGAAGGCATGCCGCTGCTGGTGGAGAAGTTCAAGACCAATCTGGCGCGGCGCTTCGATGAAGCGCGCCAGCAGCGGATTTTAGAGATCTCGCTCGACGCCGGGCGGCTGGACGCTACGCCGGTGCACGCGTACGTCGATCTCTACGTGCCTTAGAGCGGTTCTCCAATTCACGTGCGCTGTTGATCGACGTACAAGGTGGCTTTTTCTTGGGGGAAAAGCCACTTAACATCTTGCTTTCGGTGTACAGCAATTGGAGAACCGCTCGAACGGCGCGCGTGTTGCGCTGGCGCGGGCGGCCGTGTTTGACTTGAGGCCGAAGAGAGGCCGCGATGGCATACATTCTTGCGCTGGACCAGGGCACGACGAGTTCGCGTGCGATCCTGTTTGATGAAGCGGGCTCGCTTGCCGCTGTGGCGCAGCATGAGTTTGCGCAGCACTACCCGCAGGCCGGCTGGGTGGAGCACGACCCCACGGAGATTTTGACCAGCCAGCTTGCGTGCGCCGTGGAGGCGCTGGGCAGGGCCGGCGCGCTGCCGCGCGATGTGGCCGGCCTCGGCATCACCAACCAGCGCGAGACGGTGATTGTGTGGGAGCGCGCGACTGGCAAGGCGATTCATCCGGCGATTGTGTGGCAGGACCGCCGGACTGCTTCGCCGTGTGAGATTTTGGAGCGGAGCGGAGTTGGGGATGAAGTCAGCAATCGCACCGGGCTGGTGATCGACCCGTATTTTTCCGCGACCAAGATCAAGTGGATTCTGGACAATGTGCCGGGCGCGCGGGCGAGGGCGGAGCGCGGCGAGCTGGCGTTTGGCACCGTGGATAGCTGGCTGATCTGGCATCTGACCAGCGGCCGCTGCCATGTGACCGATGTGACGAATGCCTCGCGCACGCTGCTCTTCAACATTGTGAAGGGCGAGTGGGACGCGGAGCTGCTGCGCATTTTCGATGTGCCGGAGAGTTTGCTGCCGCGGGTGGTGTGGTCAAGCGAGAAAGTGGGCGAGGTGACGACCACGCTGGGACTGGGCGGCATTGTGATCGCGGGCATCGCGGGCGACCAGCAGGCGGCGCTGTTTGGGCAACTGTGCTGGGGCGCGGGTGAGGCCAAGAACACTTACGGCACCGGATGCTTTCTGCTGCAGAACATTGGCACGGCGTTCATGCGCTCGAAGCACAGGCTGATTACCACCGTTGCGGCCAGCGCGCAGCATCGGCTGGAGTATGCGCTCGAAGGCAGCATCTTTATTGGCGGCGCTGTGGTGCAATGGTTGCGCGATAACCTCAAATTGATTTCCGCATCGAGTGAAGTGGAAGCCCTGGCGGCGTCTGTGCCCGATTCCGGCGGTGTGGTGTTTGTGCCGGCGTTCGTGGGACTCGGCGCGCCGCATTGGGATCCGCATGCGGGAGGGTTGATGATCGGGCTGCGGCGCGACACGAAGCCGGGGCACATTGCGCGCGCGGCGCTTGAGAGCATCGCGTTTCAGGTGGCGGACGTGCTGGATGCTGTGCAGAGCGAGACGAATGCGCCGCTGGGCGCGTTGCGCGTGGATGGAGGCGCGGCGGTGAACGATCCAATGATGCAATTCCAGGCCGATGTACTGGGCGTGCCGGTGGCGCGGCCGCGGGTGACGGAGACGACGGCGCTGGGAGCCGCGTACCTGGCGGGATTGGCGACGGGCTTTTGGCCCAGTCCCGAGGCACTGCGTGCGCAGCGGACCAATGATGTGCGCTTTGAACCTGCGATGAGCGCGGGCGAGCGCGGGCAGCGGCGCGCGCTGTGGCAACGGGCGGTGGAACGCTCGCGACACTGGACGGACTAAAGCAGCGAGGAGACAGCGATGGCGACACAATGCACGCACATGAAGGATCACCTGAAGAAGGTGAAGCCGCAGAGCAAGGGATGCGAAGAGTGCCTGAAGATGGGCAGCACATGGCTGCACTTGCGAATGTGCCTGGAGTGCGGGCATGTGGGCTGCTGCGACTCGTCGGCGAATCGCCATGCGCGCGCGCATTTCCAGGCGACGCAGCACCCGCTGATCCAGTCCGCGGAGCGGGGCGAGGACTGGCGCTGGTGCTACATCGACGAGATGTATCTGTAGTCGCTAGGCCAGCTCGAGCTCGATTGTCTTCGACTCAGCGTTGAGCTTCGTGATCTTGAAGCTGCGCACCTGGCCGGCGCGCAGCGGTTCGGGCGCAGCCGCGGCGGCGGGTGCATTGCCCTTCCAACGCGATTGCAGCATCGAAGAGAGAGAAGACAGATCGGCCTTTGCGTTCCCGGTTTCGGCGGGCGCGTTGGAGGCCGACGAGCCGCTGGCCGCGGCGCAGATGCCGCGAATGCCTTCGCCGAGCTCGATGATTGCGCGGACCCCAGATGAATCGACGACAGACGCATCGACAACGCGGCCGGAGACGATGTCGCCGGGCTTGTGCTCGGCAAGATATTCATCGATGCCGGTGGGGATGAGCTGCTTCATGCTGAGCTTGATCTGGCGCTTGGCGGAGTCGATGGCGAGCACCTGGGCTTTGACGGTTTCGCCGGCGTGCAGAACTTCCGACGGGTGATTGAGGCGGCGGTCGGCGACGATCTCGCTGATGTGCACGAGCCCTTCAATGCCGTCAGCAATTTGGACGAATGCGCCGAAGGCCATGAGCCTGGTCACAGCCCCCTCGACCTGTGCACCGACGGGGAACTTGCGCGGAACCTCAGACCAGGGATCGCTGAGCGTTTGCTTGAGGCCGAGGGCGATGCGCTTCTCCTCCGGCTTGATGCCGAGGATGATGGCGTCGACGACGTCGCCCTGCTTGAGGATGTCGCCTGGATGGCGGACTTTTTTGCCCCACGCCATCTCCGAGATGTGGATCATGCCCTCGATGCCGGGCTCGAGTTCGATGAACGCGCCGAAATCCGTAATGCGCGTGACCGCGCCCTGTACGCGCTGGTTGAGCTGATACTTCGCGGGCGCGGTCTCCCAGGGCTCGGGGTCGAGCTGCTTGAGGCCGAGAGAGATTTTCCTGGTATCGGGATCGATTTTGAGGATGCGGACGCGCACTTGCTGGCCGACGGAGAGCACGTCTTCCGGCTTGCTGACGCGAGACCAGGAAAGATCGCTGACATGGAGCAGTCCGTCGACGCCGCCGAGATCAACGAAGGCGCCGTAAGGCATGAGACTGCGCACGGAGCCGGAGACGGTGTCGCCCACCTGCATGGCGGCAAACCGGCCCTGCGCGTCAACGGTGGCTTGCTCTTCGAGCACCACGCGGCGATCGACGACGACATTCTCATCGGCGACGTCGAGCTTGGTGATGCGGCAGGTGATCTGGGTGCCGACGAGTTTTTCGAGCTCGGCTGCATCGCGGGTGCCGCTGCGGCTGGCGGGCATGAAGGCGCGCACGCCGGCATCGACCGTGAGGCCGCCCTTGACGACGCCCGTGACGGTGGCTACGACGGCTAGTTTTTCCGCGAAGGCTGCTTCGAGCGCGGTCCAGTCGCGAGGCTGCGCGACTTTGAAGCGGGTGAGTTCGTAGAAGCCATCTTCCGTGCGGCCCTTGATTGAAACAGGGAGCGTATCGCCAGCCTTCACCGTGGCGGCGTCGTTCTCGAAGGCGGCGCGCGGCAGCACGCCTTCAATCTTGTAGCCGACGTCGAGAAAGACGCGATCGACGGAGAGCGAGATCACTGTTCCCTCGCGCTGTGCGGAGCCTGCTTCCGGTTTTTGCGCGTGCGTACGCTCAAAGTCCTTGAGCAGGTCGGCGAAGTTCTCCGTTGTTTCAGTCGGGGGTTCGGCGGCGGAATCGATGATGGGTTCAGGTGCGGCGTCGTTGGTCATGGTGTACTCCCATATTTTCCCATGCTCGAACGCGGCTGCCGTTCCACAGGCCCTGAACACTTGTGTGGACAAGCAGGCCAGCAACGGGGGAGAATGGCGTTGCACACGGAGACCCCACACATGAAGTCCACTCGAATTTCGCGCAGAGAGTTTGTGCGCCTGGGCACAGGCGCGTTTGCGGCAGCGGCTACGGCCACGCTGGGAGCGAGGCAGGCAGAGGGCGCACAGTTGCATGCGCCGATTGGGTTGCAGCTTTACTCGGTACGCAACCTGCTGCCGAAGGATTTCGACGGCACGCTGCGGGCGCTGCACTCGGCCGGCTACCGGGAAGTGGAAGCGGCGGGCTACTACGACAAATCCGCCGCCGATTTTCGGCATGCTATGGACGCGGCGGGGCTGCGCTGCATCAGTACGCACCATGATCTGCAGGAGTGGAAGCAGCAAGGGGACCAACTGATTGAGTATGGGCACACGCTGGGGCTCGACTACATGATCTGCTCCTCGGCGGATGGTGTGCATCGCCACCCGGCGGCAAAGGGCGAGTTGACGCTGGACGATTGGCGCTACGTGACCGACGAGTGGAACCGGCTGGGCGCGAAAGTGAAGGCCGCGGGCATGACCTTCGGGATTCACAATCACATTCCCGAGTTCGCCAACTACGGCGGCACGATTGTGTATGACGAACTGCTGCGGCTCACCGACCCGAAGCTGGTGGTATTCGAGATGGACTGCGGCTGGGTGACGGCGGCGGGGCACAATCCGGTGGACTACCTGAGCAAGACGCCGGAGCGCTTTCCATTGCTGCATGTAAAAGATATGGAGCGCAGGCCGGATGGCAAATTTCATTCCGTGGTGATGGGCACGGGCGTGGTGGATTATCACGCCATTCTGCGCGCGGCCACGGGAATGAAGCACTACTTCATCGAGCAGGAAGAGTTCAAGGGCGACCCGATGACGGAGCTGCGCGCGGACGCGGCGTATATGCGCAGCTTCACGCTTTAGTGCTACCGGCCCGAATCCGCAATTTCCGGTACGCTGATAGCATGAGCATTCTCGACGAGAGGCGCGCCGACCTCGAGCGCTACGAGTTCATGATGGGCGCTGAGCGCGGGCGGCTGGCCGTGGCGCTGGACCTGCTGACGGATTCGCTGATACTGGTGGGGCAGCACGGCGTGTATTGCGCCTCAAGCCGCAACCCCAGCAAGCCCGCGCTCGATCTGCAGGCCGTGTTGAGCGGCATGGAGGGCGCGAAGACGCTGATCCAGTCTGTGATGGAGGAACTGCGCGCGCGGCGCGAGGGCGAGCGCGAGGGCGGACCTCCGGTAGGATGAGAAACCAGATAGTGGGTCAGTCTGCAACACTCCATCCCTCAGGGCTAAAGCCCATTTCATTTTGCGACGCTTACGGCACGACTGAAGTCGTGCCCTTTCAAAACGGTTTCAAACTGACCCACTACCAGAAACCACGTTAACAGCGGAAATACGATATGCTGGATAAGCGCGCCCGTAGCTCAGCTGGATAGAGCGAACGCCTCCGGAGCGTTAGGTCGGGAGTTCGAATCTCTCCGGGCGCACCATTACCTCCGCTGCATTCCGCACTCCACCGCAAAGCTCTGGACGCAACTCCGGCTCCGCTCCTGCGCAGAGGCGCGGAACGCTGAAGGACTGCATGCATTTCAATTTTGCGTTCAATACTATTCAGGTTCTGTGGGCAATCACTTTTGCTGCTTTGCTGACGCTGCTCGTGGTCCTGCTGGGCCGCGACCGCGCGCACCGCTTTCCGTGGTTCACGGCATCCATCTCAATGGTGACACTGAGCCTGCTGGTCAACCGGCTGCTCTACGGCCGGCTGGCGCAGATTCCCATGGCCGTGGTGTCGATTGTGCTGTCGGACCTGACCGCGATTCTGGCGCTGCTGGTGCTGGTGGAGATGGCGCGGCGGGTGTTCGGCAAGGCGAGCCGGCGTGCGTGGATGGCGGGAACACTCGGTCTGCTGATTGCGGGCGGCATTGTGCTGGGCACATGGGGCGTGTGGCCGCATCTCAAGTCGCTGAAGCCCTTCACGCTGTTCACGGGGCTCGGAATGTTGCAGTTGCTGGCGCAAAAGCTGGGCCTGCTGACCGACGTAATGTCCATTGGACTAGCGCTGCTTGTGGTCTTGCTGGGGCGGCGATTTGGCGCCGGATGGCGCAGCCACGCGCAGCGAATCGTCATCGGGCTGGCGACGGCTTCGATCTCGCAATTGGCTTGGGAGGCGATCTGGCAGATCGTTGCCGAGCACACCCACCCGCACTCCATGGATGAGTACCAGCACGTCCTCGGCCTGAAGGAGAAGTTGTTCAACGGCAACAAAACCATCTATGCGGTGGTCATTGTCTGGTGGATCGTGTGCCTGTGGATCAACGAGCCGGAAAATGTAGAGCCGGCCAGCACGGCGCCGGCCCTGGAAGAGGCACCGGCGGAGACGCCGCAACCCTAAGCGTTCTCACTCAAAGTGCGAAGTCGATATAGCCGCGCTGCGGGTCGGTCGAGACCAGCTTGACGGTCACGCGGTCGCCCACGTCGAGGCCCTTTTTCGCGCCGGGCTTGCCGGCGTTCACCAGCATGCCTTCCACATGCGGCTGCAGCGCGCGCACAAACGTGCCGTACTGATTGACGCCGGTGACGATGGCGGCAAAGCTCTGCCCAATGCGCGGCTGCAGCACCACGGCGGCAATGCGCTTCTCCATCTCGCGCTCGACCTTGCGCGCGGCATCTTCCATCTGCGTGCAGCGCAGTGCTATGGCATCGAGGTCGCCTTCGGAGTAAGGCTGCGGAGCATGGGCCAGCAGCGCCTTGAGCAGCCGCTGCGTGACCACGTCAGGAAAGCGGCGATTGGGCGCGGTGGAGTGCGTGTAATCCTGCACGGCGAGGCCGAAATGGCCGGGCGAGACTTCACTCGGCTTGACCAGCACATATTCGCCGGGGCCCATGAGCTTGACCACCGTGAGCGAGAGATCGGGAAAATGATCGGGATCTTTCTGCTTTTGCGCCAGCAGGAAATCGTTGAGCGCCTTCGAGTCCGGCGCGGCGGGCAGCGTTGTGCCCAGGCCCGCGGCCACTTCCACAATGCGGTCCCAGCGTTTAGGCGTGCGCACAATGCGGCGGATGGACGCGACGCCCGCGTCGTTGAAGGTCCGGGCCACCACGCCGTTGGCCGCGACCATGAACTCCTCGATCAGCGATGTGGCGCGATTTTTTTCAAGCGCCGCGATGTCCACGGCCTCGCCCGCCTGCAGCACGGGGCGGGTTTCAATGGTCTCGAGATCGAGCGCGCCGTGCTGGAGGCGAGAGCCCACCATGCGCTGTGCCGCGGTGTCTTGCAGTTTGAGCTGCGCGGCGAGCTCGGCGCTGGCGGCAACTTTCTGCGGCGCGGGGCCGCGGCCTTCAAGCCACGCACCCACGCTGTTGTAGGCAAGCTGCGCGCGATTGCGCACCAGCGCGCGATAGGCTTTGCCATCCGAGGCGTCTCCCGTGGCGTCGACCGCATATTCGACCACGATGGCGACGCGATCCTCATTCTCATTGAGCGACGTGATGCCCTCGGAGAGCTGCGCGGGCATCATGGGAAAGACCTTGACGCCGGTGTAAACCGAGGTGGTTTCGCTGCGGGCATGGCTGTCGATCACCGTGCCGATGGCGACGCGCGCATCCACATCGGCCACGCCCACGAGCACGCGAATGCGGCCGTCGGGCAGTTGCTCGGCCCACTCGATCTGATCGAGATCCTTGGAGGTGTCGTTGTCAATCGACGACCAGACCAAACTGCGCAGGTCCTGCGCGCCCGGCGCCGCAGGCAGCTCAGGATGCGCCGCAATCGCCGCGAGCTGGGCATCGGTACCCGCGGGAAAATCAGGCTGAAAACCCTGCTCGATCATGGCGGCGCGGGCCGCTGTAACCAGATTGAAATGCGTTGCGTGGCCGTTGTGATTCGACATGGAGGCCTCCTTGGCGCGAAACGCCAGCCTACCACGGCCCGCTTCCGCCGGTCTCGCATCTGCGTCCAAGAGATATTATCGATAGTGGAGATTTGTTTTCGTATGACTCGTGCAGTTTGCTTTTTCATTGCCGCACTTTTTCCTCTGGCTGTTCTCGCCCAGCAGGCTGCGCCCGCGGCTACACGGGCCGCTGTGACCACTACAGCATCTCCCGAGGTCGCGGCGTTTCAGAAGATCGAGGACTCCTGGGCTGAGTCGATCAACGCGCGCGATCAGTACGGCCTGGAGCTGGTGCTGTCGCCGCTGTTTGTCGGCGTCTCCGCCGCGGGCGAGGTGACCACCCGCAACCAGCAGGTGGCGGAAATGATTTCCGGCGACGACAAGACCATCCATCTCGATCAGAAGGTGATCACGGTGCGGATGCTGGGCGACGTGGCCGTGGCGAACGGCACCTACACGCTGCACCACAGGGTCGCCGCGGGGCCGGTGGACGAGAAGGGCGTGTTTACGCATGTGTTTGAGCGCGTGCGCGGCAACTGGCTGTGCATCAACTCACAGCGCACAGCCGTGCGCGAAGAGACGCCGGGCAAGGCGAAGAAGAAGTCCGGCTCCCAGGCCGAAGAGCCTTTCCACATTCCCTTCTTTACCAAGGACAAATCGAACTAGTGACTAGTCCCGTGACCGGATGATTTCGCAATCGCGCCGATGAATCTGGGTGCCCCAGGTCTCGTCCGCCGCGGCGGAAGACCTGGGAAACGACGAATCTTCAAGGTCACGGTACTAGGCTATGGTGCGCCGCTGTGCCTGCGCGCGGATCGAGACGTGGACCAGCGAGAGCGCGGCGGGCGTGACGCCGGGCAGACGGCTGGCCTGGCCGATGGTGATGGGGCGGACGCGCTCGAGGGTCTCGCGCATCTCGCGGGAGAGACCGCTGATGGCGCTGTACTCCAGCCACTCGGGGATGGCGAGGGCTTCAGCGGCCTTGAGCTTTTCGATTGACTTGCGCTGCTGGTCGAGATAGCCGGCGAATTTGATTTCGGTTTCGACGGCGCGCGCGGCGCTGCGCGCTTCCGCGCCGCGGATCGGTTCGGTTGCAAACCAGGCGAGCGTGGGATCGCCTGCGAGCGTATCGCGCAGTGCGCCGAGCACGGGCTCGATGGAGACCTCTGGCCGCTTGAGCAGTTGCGCCCATGTCGATCCAGCGGCCGCGGTGAGTTCGCCGAAGCCAACTGAGGCGAGCCTCTCGCGATCCGTCTTGCCGGTGACGAGAAGCTGCTGCAATGCGGCCATGCGCGCCTGCTTCTGCTCATACTCGGCCCAGACCTGGTCGTTGATGAGGCCGAGGCGGCGGCCGTGAGGCGTGAGGCGGCGGTCGGCGTTATCGATGCGCAGGTGCAGGCGAAACTCCGCGCGCGAGGTGAACATGCGATACGGCTCGTTGGTGCCCTTCGAGATGAGGTCGTCGATGAGGATGCCGGTGTAGCCCTCGGTGCGGTCCATGGTGAAGGGCGGCTGGCCCTTGAGCCAGAGCGCCGCGTTGATGCCGGCCATGATGCCCTGGCACGCGGCTTCCTCATACCCGCTTGTCCCGTTGATCTGGCCCGCAAGGTAGAGGCCTTGCATGGACTTCACGCGCAGGGTGCGGTCGAGCTCGGTCGCGTCCACTGAGTCGTACTCGATGGCGTAGCCGGGACGCAGCATCTCCGCATCTTCAAGGCCGGGGATGGAGTGGACGATCTGCCACTGCACCTCCATAGGCAGCGAGGTGGACATGCCGTTGACGTAGACCTCGTGGGTGTTGAGCCCTTCGGGCTCGAGAAAGAACTGGTGCTGCGTCTTGTCTGGAAATTTGACGATCTTGTCTTCGATGGACGGGCAATAACGCGGACCGATGCCTTCGATCTTGCCCGAATACATCGCCGAGCGGTGTACGTTCTCGCGGATGATGCGCAGCGTCTCCGGCGTCGTGAAGGCGATGTGGCAGCTCACCTGCGGCTGGACAATTTTCTTTGTGCGGAAGCTGAAGGGCGTGGGCTCGGCGTCGCCGGGCTGCTCTTCAAACTGCTCCCAGTGAATGGTGCGGCCGTCGAGCCGCGGCGGCGTCCCGGTCTTGAGCCGGCACGTCCGCAGGCCCAGCGCGCGCAGCGCTTCGCCCAGCAGCACCGACGCTGGCTCGCCGCTGCGGCCGGCAGGATAACGCTCTTCTCCGCAGTGGATGAGGCCGTTCAAGAACGTGCCGGTGGTGATGATGGTTGCGCCGGCGAGCAGATTGCGGCCATCGCGCAGCTTGAGGCCGAGCACGCGGCGCGGCTTGCCGTCTTCGCCGTCCTCGATCACGAGGTTCACAACTTCGGCCTGACGGATGTGCAGGCCTGGCTGGCTCTCGAGCACTTCGCGCATCTTGACGCGGTAGAGCTGTTTGTCGCACTGCGCGCGCGGGCTCCACACGGCGGGGCCGCGCGAGGTGTTGAGCAGGCGGAACTGGATGCCGACAGCGTCGGCGACCTCTCCCATGATGCCGCCGAGGGCGTCAACCTCGCGGACCAGATGGCCCTTGGCCACGCCGCCGATAGCCGGGTTGCAGCTCATCTGCGCGATCAGGTCGAGGTTCATGGTGATGAGCGCGGTCTTGAGGCCCATGCGCGCCGCGGCCATGGCGGCCTCGCAGCCGGCGTGCCCGGCGCCCACTACGGCTACATCGTATTGTTCGGTGAAAGTCATCCAACTCCAGTTTACGATTGATCGCCTCGCTGCGCATGTTTCTGCCCGGTGCAGGCAAATCTGGAAGTGAACGCGGCTCAGTGCTACGATGCACTACAAAGTAGTGCCGTCCTCATCCAATCTCCAGGAGGGTCTGGCCGCATGGGTCTATCCAACTTTGAGTGGGAGCAACAGCCGGATGCCACGCCTGTCTCTCAGTCTGCCGGGCAATCGCCGGCGCAATCACCCGCCCAGTCGCCTGAAGATCTGAAAGAAGAGAGCCGCAAGATTCGCCGCCTGCAGATGGTGGTGAACATGGTGGCGCAGGTCATCGCGCAGGACACGTCGCTGACCGTGGAGGAAGCCTCGGAGATGGTGGCCGACACGCGGCGCGTGGCGCTGGGCATGTTCCCGGATAAGGAACTGGCCTTCAACCTGATCTACTGGCCGCGATTGCAGCGGCTGATGCGGGAGCGGTTTCGTATGCAATAGCGATGCGGCAGACGCGGCTTCGCCGCACAAGAACATCAACCAGCTATTTGTTCTCGTTGCCGGTGAGGCGGAAGGTGATGGTTCCCCAGAAGAGGCGCGCGCGCATCTGCACCGGCAGGTGACGGTCGTCGTCGGTGTACCAGACCCAGATGTTGCCGCGATTCTTGACCACGCCGGCTTCGGCGGTGGGCTGCACGCGAATTGTATTGAAGACGCCAAGCGTGGTCTTGATCTCTTCGCGGCCTTCCACCTTCATGGTGACCGGCACGCTGTGCGTGGCATCGACCACGGGAATCACGAAACTCTGGCCCACGACCAGCGGCTGCGACTGGAGGTAGAAGACGCCGGTGAGCAGATCGGTCATGCAGCCGGGGATGGCCGACTCGACATGCTTGCTCTGGCCGGTGACCATGTTTTTTTCGTCGAGAATCGACTTGGACTGCGTGTAGTCCATGCGCAGCGTGGCGTTGACCTGGCGGCGGCCTTCGACGGTCTGCTTATCGAACTCATAGGTGCAGCCGCGGCTGCGGTCGAAGGTGGACTGGAAGCGGTCGCTCACGTGAAAGAGCATGTTGAGGGCGCCGATGGTGTCTGCCGTGGCGGAGACGCGCTCGCGATCGCCGGATGCCTCGAAGTGAATGGTCGCGGTGCCGGCCGGGAAGACCCGCCAGTCGACGGCATAGGTCAGCGTTTGGCGCTGCGGAAAGGTGTAGCCGGCATGCGGCAGCGGCAGCGGTGAAATCTGCTGGCCGTGCGCCATGGCGGCAAGGGCGAGGCAACAAAAAATCGTCTTGACCGCGGCAGGAATCTTCACCGTGAGGCTCGGCTCCTTATGTTGGACTGGATCACTGTGGGATTCGGCAACCGAGTCTTCAGGTTCGGGTCATGGCTAATGCAACAGGTGGGCGGCCGCATGGAGAGCCGGGCGCAGCACCAGCAGACAGAGATAAAGCAACGCGGACCCAATAGAAGAATTGTACTCGCGGTGCTTGAGGTAAAGCGCAAAGGAGAAGCTCCCTGCCGACGCTCGAGTAACCGCGGGCGTGAGGCGCGGGACCAAACGCGGGACACGGCGCGCGTAAGCGTCGAACTCCGGAAACGTGGCGCGGAGGAAGCGCTCCTCCGATGCGATGACCGGGATATAGATGATGGCGAAGCCCGCGGCCAGCACCAGAGCGACGCACCAGCTCAGCAGCGCGACCGCAAAGCCGGCGGCGATGAGAATGGAGCCGAGATAGAGCGGATTGCGCGTATGCGCGTAGGGGCCGGTCTGCGTTAGTTCGCGATTCTTCTTCACGTAGCCGGCCGCATAGCCGCGCAAACCCAGGCCGGGGATGACCAACAGCAAGCTCCAGAGAATCGCGGATGTGTGCGGAGCGCGGCGGGCGAGCTCAAAGAGATACAGCAGCGCCGTGACAAAGCCGAGCGGCACGCGGATGCGCCGCGCGATGCGCTGCCACCCTTGCATGAAGCCGGCCTCTGGAGCAGAGCTGTGCCCGGTCATAGGACCGTCTCAGGATAAAGTAGGGCCACGGCTGCGCGCAGCACGTCGTCCGGCTGAATGGTGAGCAGGCCGGCTTCGGGAGCTTCGTGGCGGGTGTGGTCGCGCACGCTGGCAGGGCTGCGCAGCACGCTGAAGCGCGTGCCGAATGGTCCGTTACGGCTGGGGTCCGTGGGTCCATAGATGCCGACCACGGGCTTGCCCAGCGCGCAGGCCAGATGCAGCGGGCCGGTATCGCCGGCAATGAGCAGCGCGATGCGGCGCGTGACGGCGATGAGCCGCTCGAGCGAAGAGTAGAGCGGCGTGGCCGCGCCTGCGGTTTGTTGCAGGATGGCCTGGGCCAGCGGCTCTTCGCCGGGGCCGGCGTTGACCAGCACGCGGCAGCCGCGCGCGGCCAGCGCCTGCGCCACTGCGGCGTAGCGCTCCACTGGCCAGCGCTTGGCGCCCCAGCCCGCTCCGGGATTGATGAGGACCGCGGGCCTCTCTGCGGAAGACGCGAGTAAATCTTCAGCCCAGGCTTCGGCGGCGGAATCGCAGGGCAGCATGGGCTGCGTGTAGACGAGATCGTCGCCGGCGATTGCCGCGGCCAACTCGAAATCCTGCTCGATGACATGTGCGCCGCGTGTGGCCACGCGCTCGGTGAAAAACAGCCGCGCTGCGCGCTCGCGCGGCTCGGCCTCGCCGATGCGGCGGCGCGCGCCGGAGAGCCGCGCCACCACCGCGGAGCGGATGGCGCCCTGCAGGTCGATCGCTGCGTCATAGTGACCGGCTTGCAGATCGCGGCGCAGAGTTGCTATCTCTGCGCGCGTGGTGGATGCGAAGGGCTTACGCCGCCACTCCTTGGTGGACGCGAAGTGCAGGCGATCGACCACCGGCTGATGGGCGCAGGCTGCGCCGGTATCGCGGCCGTCGCTGTCTTCCGTGGCCAGCAGAGCGCGCCAGCGCGGCTCAACCACCCAGTCGATGATCCAGCCGGGGTGCGCGCGGCGCAGCGCTGTGACCGCGGGCAGAGCGTGCAGGATGTCGCCCATGGCGCCCACCCGCACCACCAGCAAACGAAGGTTGGACTGCGTGTGCAAGCTCTGATTTTCTCACGGCGCGGGGGTCGCATTCAGCTTTGCGACGAGCCAGTCCATAGAGGTGGCATGGTCTTCGATCTCCGTCGTGAGCTGCGCGGTGCGCAGCGGCATGTCAGGCGGAAACTGCGCGGCGAGCGGGCCGAGACGGACCAAATCTTTCTCTGTAGTGATGAGCGCGGTCGCGCCTGCCGCGCGTGCCGCTGCCGCGATGCGTGCGACATCGGCGGCCGTATACGCATGGTGATCGCGGAATGCTGCGCGGGCGGCAAGACGCAGGCCCGCGGATTCGAGACCGGCAAAAAACTGCTCAGGCCGCGCGATACCGCAGAACGCGGCGACCGCTCCGGAGACCGCTGGAGCCTGCATGCGGCGATGCAGACGCCAGACGGGGCCACTCCAACCAAAGGCGCGCAGTTCCGATGCGAGTGCCGTGTCCTCCGCGGGAATCGCGATAACGCTCGCGCGGAGGGCCGCGCGCAGTGGATCGCGCAGGTTGCCGGCGGGCAGCAGAGCGTCCTGCCAATCGGCGCGATTGAGCAGCAGAACATCGACGGCGCGGGCGAGCTGGCGATGCTGAAAGCCGTCGTCCAAAATGTGAGCCGAAGAGAATTGGCCTTCGTGTGCATCATGCCGCCCCGATCGATCCTGACCGGGCGCATCATTCTGCCTTGCGAAATCTGCTTCGGCCAGCAGGCCCGCATCGTAGCGCCGTGACGCAACATAGACCGGCACGCCCGCGGTGCGCGCGATGAGCAGAGGCTCGTCGCCGAAGCCGGTTGCCGTGCCTGTGGGATCAACGCGCACCGCTTCGCTGCCCAGGCGTCCATAGCCGCGCGACAGCACATCGACGTGGTAGCCGCGCGCGGCGAGCGCCCGCGCCAGCGTGATGGTGAGCGGCGTTTTGCCCGTGCCGCCGGTGGAGAGATTGCCCACGCTGATGACGGGCCAGCGAAGCTGTTGCACCGTTTGCACCCGCGCGCGCAGCGCCGCGCCCGCCGCGTAGAGCGGCGCCAGCGGCGCGAGCCAGGGTCGCTTCATTGGGCATGCACCTCGGCCGCGAGCAGCGCCGCAATCGCCTGCACGCAGCGCATGGTTGCGCCAGCCTGCGCCTCGAAGACCTGGCGTCCGCGCGCGCCGAGCGCCGCGGCCTCCTCGCGATTGCCTAGTAGATCGGACAACGTCTGCAACAGCGTTTCTTTTTGCGCGATGCGGATAGCGTCGTGGGCGCGCAGATCGTCGGTAATGGCGCGGAAGTTGGCGTAGTGCGGACCCATGACGATGGGCACGCCGAACTGCGCGGGCTCAAGTGGGTTGTGCCCGCCGGCTGCGACAAGACTGCCGCCGACGAAAGCGAGCGATGCGAGCGAGTAGACAGAAGCCAGTTCGCCGATGGTGTCGAGGAGAACAATCTGGCCAGCGGTGAGGCGCTGCGATGGCCGCAGCGAAGAACGGCGCGCCCACGCGATGCCGGAGCGCTCGAGCAGACTTGCGACGGCGTTGAAGCGCTCGGGATGACGCGGCGCGAGGACCAGATTGAGCTGCGCATCGGACTCAATCAGCCGAGGCCATGCGTCGATGAGTGCGGCCTCTTCGCCCTCGATGGTGCTGCCCGCGACGACAAAGCGCAGACCCGCGCCGGCAGCGTTCAAAAGCCGCGTGGCTTCTGCCTCCTGCGTGGCGCGCACGTCGAACTTGAGGTTGCCCGCGATCAAAACGCGCTCTTGCGGGACGCCAATTGCGGTGAGACGGTCGGCATCCGTCGCGCTCTGCGCGAGCACAGCGGTGAGCCGCGCGAGAAGGTGCCGCCACAGGCCGCGCAGCATGCGATAGCGCGGCCAGGAACGATCGGAGATGCGGGCGTTGACGACAACGACGGGAATGTTGCGGCGGAAGCAGCCGGTGAGCAGGTTGGGCCAGAACTCCGTCTCCGCGAGGATGAGCATGCGCGGCTGCAGCGCGGCGAGATAGGCGCGCACCGCCCAGGGCAGGTCGAGCGGGCAATAGAAGACGCGGTTGGCGCCGAAGCGTTCGCGGGCCAACGCCTGCCCGGTGCGCGTGGTGGTGGAGATGAAGACCTGGAAGCCAGGCAATGCCTGATCCAGCTCGCCAACGAGACGGCTGACGGCCAGCACTTCGCCGACCGAAACCGCATGGAGCCACACGACGGGGCGCTGCGCGGCCTGACTGCGCAGCCAGAGGGGCACACGGCCCAGTCGCGCCGCAAGCCCCTCACGGTAGCGGTGCGTGGTGGCCATGCGCCACAGCCACCATGGCGCGCTGGCGGCCAGTCCCACAAACAGAATCACGTTATAGAGGAGCAAAATCATGCTGACGGAATTCGCGTTCCCGCGGTCTAACCCTCAAATGATACAGTCGAACGCGATGAAGGCCCTGAAGCTGCTCCCGATGCTTGCCGTGCTGGCGCTGCCGGCCGTCGCTGCCGAACATAAAACGCCGCCGGTGCAGCCGGCAGCGTCATTCGCCGCCGTTGATGCGCACGACAAGGAGAAGGTGACGATCGCCGCCGAGCCTTATGACACGCGCGAGAAGGAAGACATCTTCCGCATCGACTATCTGGGCCACGGCATCATGCCGATTCGCCTGATCGTGACCAACAATGGCGACCGTCCCATCTCTCTGCGCGATGCGCGCATTCTGTTCCAGACTCCGGCGGGCGATCGCATTCAGGCGGCAGAACCCGAGGACGTGGAACGGCTGATGACGCTGAAGGAACGCCAGGGCACGAAAATTCCCCTGCCTGGACCGATCCCGCCGATCCATCGCAAGCCCAAGGCCAGCGATAAAGACATTGAAGCAGACTTCGATCAGTTTGAATATCAGGCATTGGTGGTGGAGCCGCACACCACGCGCGCTGGATTCTTGTTCTACGACGTGTCGCAGCTCGAGAATCCCCTGCGGCACTCCAGGCTCCACCTGCACAAGCTGCGCGATGCGGACGGCAACGAACTTTTCTACTTCGAGATTCCCTTCGACAAGTATCTCGAGTCGAAGTCCAGCGCCCTGCAGTAGGCGCTGGACTGCGCGGCGCACCACGGCAGCAAGTCTCAAAGCATGGAACGAGCTTGTTACTCGAAGTACGTTGCGCTGGCGGTGTCGGTCTCCCAGATGGTGCAGTCCTTGACGCGGACGCGGCCCTGGGTCATGCCGTGGAGCTGCTGGTTGGTCTGGTCGTAGAAATATTTGGCAATGTTTTCGGCCGACGGATTGAGCGTGGTGAAGGGCTCAAGGTCGTTGAGCATCTGGTGGTCGATGCGGTCGATGACGGGGCGCATGACCTGCTTGAGCAGCTTGAAGTCGAGCAGCAGGCCGGCCTCATCGAGCGCGGCGCCGGAGAGCGTGACGCGCACCTTGTAGTTGTGCCCGTGCGGGTTTTCGCACTTGCCGCGGTAGTTGCGCAGGTAGTGGCCGGAGGAAAAGCCCGCTTCGACGGTGATTTCGTACATCGCTGTGCCCTGTTCGTGCGGGGAGGTGTCCCCTGCATTCATTCTATAGATCCGGCAATCAAAAGCTGGGCCTTGGGTGCCCCATCCATCGCGCATTCTGTGCGCGATGGGTGGGAAAGCTCAGCACTATTTACGTTCCAGATCAACAGGGCTTTCCGGCGTCAGTCCGCGCTGCCGCCCCTGCGCTTGCGGCGGCGGGCCTGGCGGGCCTCTTCGCTGCGGCGGTCGACCTGCTCGAATAAATGGCTCATGACGCCGACAAAGGCCGAGGCCAGCGAGCCCAGCAGCATGATGAGCGCGATGGTGCGCCAGAGCGAGGCATTGGCGGGCAGGCCAGGCTGAAAGCCGGACGGCACCAGCGCCATGCCGCCCGAGAGCAGCGCGAAGAAGCCGAGTACGGCGGCGAGGATGTAGAAGTTGCGGGACATGATTGTGGCGGCGATAAAACCAAGCTTGATTCTACGCGTGGCCTAACGCGGCATCCGCCTGCGCCTTTCGAACTCTTTGAAAAATTCACGCGCGGGCCTTGTCCTTCCGTGCTCTGCGTCGTCCAGTCCCTGACGGATGCCTTCTTCGGCGCTTTCACTTGCCGCGTAATCCAGTAGATCACCGGAATCGATCAAGACCACGCCGGCCTGCGCGAACGCGGCTTCGATCTTCGCAACGGAGCCGTTGAGGTTGATGGCGCGGCAGGCGTCGCGGAGGACGAACGCGGGCAGGCCGAGGCGGCGCGCGTCGAGGGCCGAGTAGCCGACGCAGTAGTCGTAAGCCAGGCCGGCGAAAAAAACGCGGGTGAGGCCGCGCTCTCTCAGGTATCCGGCGAGGCCAGTGGGCGTGGTGCGGTCGTTCTCGAAGAAGGCGGAGTAGGAGTCGATCTCGCGGTGAAAGCCCTTGCGCAAAATCAGCTCGGCCTGGCGCAATTGCAGCGCCGAGTGCAACTCCGCGCCCTCTGTTCCCTGCACGCAGTGGTCGGGCCAGAGCGTTTGCGGGCCGTAGCTCAACTCGATCTGCTCAAAAGGCTCGCGGCCCGCGTGGCTCGATGCGAAGGACGAGTGATGCGGCGTGTGCCAGTCCTGGGTGAGGATGATGTGTTCGAAGTGCCGCGCGATGCGATGGATCGGCTCAATGACCGAGTCCCCGCCCGCAACGGCAAGTTGCCCGCCGGGACAGAAATCGTTCTGCACGTCGATGACGATGAGGGCGTCGGTGGGGATGATCCGCATGGCGTCAGGCGGCATCCACCATTTCGATGCGCAGACGCTTGCCGATGGCACGCGCAGCCTTGGCGATTGTGTCCAGATTCACGGCGCCGTTGGCCGGGTCCAGCAGGCGGTCGAGCTGCGAGCGGCTGGTGCCCATGCGCTCGGCCATTGCTTTTTTGGTCACCTGCCCCGCCTTCATGGCCTCGGCAAGCTGCCATGCGATGACGCGCTTGATGGCGACGGCATCGACCTCGTCGAGAATGCCCTCTGCCTCAAGGAAGCTCTCGAAGCTGGAGCCGCTGGTATCGAAGCCTTTGTGAACCGGGCGTTTCATGCGATTCCTCTTTCATGGCGAGTCTTGTTTTTGCGTGCCAGCTCCAAATCCGCCGTGGGTATAGCCTGTGTCTTCTTGACGATGGCATGCAGCAGAACCATCTGCTGCCGTGCATCGACAGAAAAGAACACACGCGCAATGCGATTCCCTGTCAGGTTCGTGCGCACCTCGTGCAGGCCGTTCCCGAGCGGACGGCAGACGGGCATCCCAATGGGCCAGCCGTACTCGACTGTGCGGATGTCTTCTCCAATACGCCGCCGATCCTCGGGTGCCATTGCCTTTAGCCACTCGCGCACTGGCTCGTTGCCTGCCTCGGTGCGAAAAAAGACTGCGGGAATGCGCTTGAGGCCATGCGAGGCAAGTGTACCACGCATGGTACGCTCGCTGGACCCTGATTCAGCGGGTTTCTTTGTCGTCATTTGAGCCGCTTTCACGTGACGAGAAGAATTGTTCCACATCCGTAATCGCCGTCGTCATCCGATACGGCGGCAGGCTCTGCAGGAAGGTCTGGCCGTAGCGCTGTCGCCTGATTCGCGGGTCGAGGAGAACCAGGACGCCGCGGTCTTCCAGCGAGCGGATGAGGCGGCCGAAGCCCTGCTTGAGGGTGATGACGGCGGAGGGAACCTGGTAGTCGAAGAAGGGTTTGCCGCCGGCTTCTTCAATGGCTTTCATGCGCGCCTGCACCACCGGGTCGCTGGGCACGGCGAAGGGCAGGCGGTCGATGATGACGCAACTGAGCGCCTCGCCCTGCACGTCAACGCCTTGCCAAAAACTCGACGTGCCGAAGAGGACGGCATTCGGCGTGGTGCGAAACTCGTCGAGCAGTGCCTTGCGCGGCGCAGTTCCATGCAGCAGGATGGGAAAGTCGAGCACGGGCAGCAGGCGCTCGTAGAGGTCGCGCATTTGCGCGTAGCTGGTGAAGAGGCAGAAGGCGCGGCCCCGCGTGATGGTGAGCACACGGCGGATGCATTCCGCGGCGGCTTCGGGGAAGTCGGGCTCGCGGGGGTCGGGCATGCTCGGCGGTAGGTAGAGCAGCGCCTGCTGGCCGTAGTCGAAGTGCGAGGGCACGACCAGCTCGCGGCCTTCGGCCAGGCCGAGGCGCTTGCGCATGTGGTCAAAGCCGCCCTGCACGGTGAGCGTGGCCGAGGTGAGCACCACGGTGGGGATGGTCTCGAAGACCATCTCGCGGAGCAGTTCGGAGACGTCGATGGGCGTGGCTTGCAGGAAAGTACTACGTACGCCGGACCTTTGGAGTGGTGTTGTGCCACCGCCACCAGAGGCGCGCCGTTCCAGCCAATAGACCATGTTGCTGGCGTTCGACTCCAAGAGAAATTCAAGCTCGGTGCGGAGACGCGCGACGCGCTTGCGCAGGCCGGGGGCTTCGTCGATGCCGGTCAGGGATTCCATCTCGGCTTCCATGCGGCGCAGCGTGGCGCGCACCGCCATGTAGAGATCGCCGGAGGTTTCGAGGAACTCCTCGCGCGCGGCGAAGGGCTGGCGGCCGTCGCCGGACATGGGCAGGCCGGCGAAGAACATGCGGGCGCGCTCGCG
>DASQSP010000007.1:0-3379 GCA_035642355.1 Occallatibacter sp. | reverse complement strand
AGATGAAAAAGCCACCTGCCACAAGGACAAGGACTGCCGCTTTGAACGACAACCACGTGAGGCTTGCCGCGGAAAGGAACCAGATCGCGCTGGAAACAAGTTGTCCCGGAAACCCGCCAAGAAAGGTTGTGCGTACGTCCTTCTGCGCTGCACTGATCTCCATAGTGGCGAAAGCTTAGCGCAATTCAAGTTGTGCAGGCGACAAAAGCTTTCGATGCATGCATACACCCGAGGAGTTGTGGCTGCCGTTGGCCATGGCGGATAGCATGGGTGGCAAGCTTTCTTGAGCGGAGGGACACGATGCCGGCGAAGCGCGGAATCGGAAATGTGACAGCCAATAGCGAGCTGCTGGAAATGGCGATGGCCTTTGGAGCAAGCTGCGTGCTGAGCGCCGCTGCGCGTCTAGGCGTCGCGGATGCGCTGAGTGATGGAGAACACAGCGCATCGGATATTGCCGCAGCGTGCCAGGCGGATGCTACGTCGATGTATCGGTTGCTGCGAGCGATGGCGGTGCACGGTCTGCTCCAGGAGACGAAGCCGCAACACTTCCGCCTCACACAGATGGGCCAGCAGTTGCGCAAGGACGCGCCGGATTCGGCGTGGGCGGAGGTGGTCTTCTGGTCCGATCTGCTGGCCGACATGTGGTCGCAGCTTGGCGAGTGTGTTCGCACCGGAAAGAACGCTGTGCGGGTGATGGAGAAGACGGGCAGGACTCCGCGCTGGTCGCAGGACCCCAACGCAAGCGACATCTTTCGCGCGGTGATGGGCACCACTCGGGCGGAGAACTACGCGCCCATCGCAGAGGCGTGGCCATTTCCCGCGAGCGGGGTTGTCGCAGATCTTGGCGGCGGTGGCGGCGCGCTCATTCGGGCGGTGCTCGAACGGCATGCGGGGCTGCGCGGCATGCTGGTCGACCGGCCGGAGTCTATCGCCAACGCGGAACAAATCTTCAAGGTCTCTCCAGTTGCCGATCGGTGCCAGCGGATCGCCGGCGATCTGTGCGAAGCAGTGCCGCCCGGCGCCGATGTCTACATGCTGAAGCATGTGCTGCACGGCTACACCGACGAGAAGGCAGTCGAGGTTCTCCGCAATTGCCGCCGTGGCGTGCCACCTACGGGAAGCCTGCTGGTGATCGAATTCGTTCTGCCCGATATTGTTTCAAAGCCGGCGCCGGAGTTGGTCACTCGCTTCATGAGCGACCTGAACATGATGGCAGTTACGGGTGGCCGCGAACGCAGCGAGCTCGAATGGCGCGGGCTGCTGGAAGAGGCAGGCTTCACGCTCGCACGCAACGTTCCGGTGCCGGAGATGGATATGTCGATTCTTGAAGCGCGACCGAAACCAATGGCGGAATAGATCGTGCGGCGCTCTTGGGGATACAAAGAGCGGCTATTCGTGCCAGCGTTTGAAGATCAGCGACCCATTCGTGCCGCCGAAGCCGAAGGAGTTGGATAGCGCGTACTCGGTCTCAATCGGCTGCGGCTTATTGGGCACGTAGTGCAGCTCGCAGGCTGGATCCTGGTTGACCAGATTCGTGGTTGGCGGAGCCGTCTGGTGAATCAGCGCCATCACCGTGATGCCCGCTTCCAGTCCGCCGGCGCCGCCCAGCAGGTGCCCGGTCATCGACTTGGTGGAGCTCACCGGCATCACGCCGCTCAGGGCCCGCTCGCCGAAGAGCTTCTTCATCGCGGTCGATTCCAGCGCGTCGCCCAGCGGCGTCGACGTGGCGTGTGCATTCACGTAACCGATCTTGTCCGGCGAGAGCTCCGCGGATCTCAATGCGTTGCCCATGGCGCGGAAGCAGCCTTCGCCCTCCGGAGCCATGCCGGTCATGTGGTAGGCATCCGAGCTCAGGCCATAGCCCACGATCTCCGCCAGAATCTTCGCGCCGCGCGCCTTCGCGTGCTCCATCTCTTCCAGGATCAGGATGCCCGCTCCCTCGCCCACCACAAAGCCGTCGCGATCCTTGTCGAAGGGGCGGCAGGCGTGCTCGGGATCGTTGTTGCGCGTGGAAAGCGCCTTCATCGCAGCGAATCCGCCAATGCCCATGGGGGTAATGGCGGCCTCGGAACCGCCCGCGATCATCACGTCGGCATCGCCGCGTTCGATGACGCGATAGGCATCGCCGATGGAGTGCGCGCTGGTGGTGCAGGCGGTGGCTGTGGCCTGGTTCGGCCCCTTGGCGCCGTAGCGGATGCTGACCTGGCCGGCCGCCAGATTCACGATGGCGGCGGGGATGAAGAAGGGCGAAATCTTGCGCGGACCGCCGTTGAGCATATTGCTGTGCTCGCGCTCGATAATGTCGAAGCCCCCGATGCCGGAGCCGATGTGAACGCCGATGCGCTCGGCATTTTCCGGCGTGACCTTGAGTCCGCTGTGATGGAAGGCTTCATCGGTGGCGGCGATGGCGAAGTGGATGAAACGCGCCATCTTGCGCGCTTCCTTCTTCTCAATGAACTTCAGGGGATCGAAGTTCTTCACTTCCGCTGCGAAGGTAACGGGAAAATGGGTGGCATCGAAGCCGGTGATCGGCGCCATGCCACTCTTGCCGGCCAGCAGGTTCTGCCACAACTCTGGCGCGGTATTGCCGGGGCCTGCGATCAGTCCGAGCCCCGTCACGACCACCCGTCGATCGCACCGCAAGGTTATTTGCCGCCTTTCGCGTGCTTCTCGATGTATTCGGTCGCGTCCTTGACGGTCTTGATCTTCTCGGCGTCTTCGTCTGGAATCTCCATGTCGAAGGCCTCTTCGAACTGCATCACCAGCTCCACCACATCGAGCGAATCTGCTCCCAGGTCTTCCTGGAAGGAGGCGCTGGGCGTGACCTCAGCCTCATCCACCTGGAGCTGCTCCACAATGATCTGCTTTACCTTCTCGTCCACTGCTGCCATGCCTATCTCCTCAATCACCTGAATCGAATGAAATGAATCCCTTTGAGACTATCAGGTACGCGCGGCGTGGGCGCAGCAACGCCCGCCCGCACCCCGGTCGTATGGATGCTGGTCCCGAACTCTCAAGTCTACTGAGCGGCTCCGGGGGTGTAAAGGCGGGCGACCCGGCCGATTCACACGACACAACCTCGATCCTGCGTCGTACAGTCCGAAGCAGTGGTCGGGTTATGAACGTCACGGTCTATCTCTTCGCTGCACTCGCCTGCCTCGCCATCGGCGGCCTTGTGGGATACCTCGTCGCACTCTCCCGGCACGGGGCTGTGGCCGGGGAAGCGGCACAGCTACGCAGTCAGATCGCGGCGCTCGATGCCACTCTGGCGGCGGAGCGCGCTGCACAGTCACGGTTGGACGACGGGCGCGATCTGATGGCTGACCAGTTCCGCGTGCTGGCCAACGACATTCTGGAGGAGAAGTCGAGCCGTTTCGCG
>DASQSP010000006.1:0-23148 GCA_035642355.1 Occallatibacter sp. | reverse complement strand
TGAATCTTGTCGTAGCGCCCCGCGCGCGTTCCGTCCGCCTGCACAATCAGCGCGGAGTTGTAAGTCTTCCAGCCCTGCCCATCGGGCAGAGCATCCATGCCCAGCGCGCCAATCACCAGCGGCGCATGAACCGTCTGCGCTACCTTCGCCAGCCCATCCTGCACTCGCGCATCGGCCTCGTAAAACGGCGCCGGTGACTCCGGCCACACGACCAAATCGGGATGAGCCATGGACGGTGGGCAGGTTTTTTCACTCACCGGAGCGCCCGTCTGCGGAATCCCCTTGATGTAGCTCTTGCATGTCTCGCCCGCCAGCCGCGCAAACGCAGCCATGTGCCGATCCCACTCCGCGCCGGTCCATGCGTTGTCTGCACCCACGTCAAGATTCGGCTGCACCAGCACGGCCGTTGCGGTGGCTGGCTCCGCAGCCACATGCAACCACGTCCCGGCCCATCCGCTCAGCAGAAGCAACACTCCCGCCGCGCCCGCGAACACCCTCCTGCGCAGCGAACCCAACAGAAACCCGCCCGCCAGCATCGCATTCACCGCCACCAGCACAAAGCTGATCCCGTAAACACCCGTCCACGGCGCAAGCTGATTCACAAGCGCATTGTCCACCTGCGAATATCCAAGCTGATCCCACGGCACGCTGGTGATGCGCGCCGCCGCCAGTTCCAGCGCCACCCACAAAACCGGCGCGGCAGCCAGTGCCAGCCGCGTACTCCCTGAAGCCCGCCGCACCAGCGCCAGCGACAACCCGAAGACGCCCCAGTAGAGCCCCAGAACCGCGCTGTATGCCAGCAGCAGCAGCGTCGGCGCGCCCGTCGGCATATCGCCGTACCGCATCATGGTGTCGCGCACCCAATAGCAGTTGCCGCAATACCAGAGCACGCCCGCAAAATACGCCAGCAGAAATGCCCGCCGTGGCATCCGCGGATGTTCCTGCTCGACGCTGCGCAGCACCGCCCACATGAGCGGCGCGAGCCCGTACCACGCAAAGACATTGCGCCACGGCGGCATCGGCCCCGCCAGGGGGAACGGCAGTTCCAGCAACCCGGCCGAAAGCCCGGCCGCCATCCACAATCTCCACGTTCCGCGCTGCATCCTGCCGCGAGTGTACCGCACGCGCCGCGAGCGGCATCAACCCTACCAGCGGGTAGTGGGTGAGTTTGAAACCGTCGTGAAAGGGCACGGCTTCAGCCGTGCCGTAAGCGTCGCAAAATGAAATGGGGCTTTAGCCCCCGAGGGACGGGTTGTCGCAAACTGACCTACTATCTCCCGGCACGGATTCTCTGTCTCGCATGCCGGGTTGGCATACAATCGATTGCATGTTCCTCGCAATCTTCGGAATCCATCTCCTTGAGGTTCTGTTCTTCACTGGCCTCGTTGGCTCATCGATCGTCGTAGTTATCAGCTTTATCGAGGATGCCAAGGAGCTGAGCGGCGACGAGTAGCACCGGCACCCTCCTGAAGCCTGTCCTATAAGCGGTGCAGTAACAGATGTTTGGCTGTCGCTGTTGACGGGACATGCTTTCGGCAATACACTCAGCCGAGGGCGCGGGACAGATTGCGCTTTCGATTCAGCACGGCCGGCAGGAGCGCCGGCATACCCGTAATGGCATCCAATCGAACGACTGTAGCCCCGCCTTCCGACCGTGTCCGCCTCATCGTGGCATCCTCCGTGATGCTCACGTTCATCTCCTTCTGGCGGGCCGCCGCAATCGTCCTCAACGATCTCGGCTCTTCGGCCTTCTACGCAGGCGGCATCGCCGAGCAGGCCATCGGAGCCTCCGCGCCCTGGTTCATTCTCGGCATCATGCTGTTCAGCTTCTCGGTGCGCGCGGTCTACGTCGAGAGCTGTTCCATGTTCACCCGCGGCGGCGTCTATCGCGTCGTCAAGGAAGCCCTGGGCGGCACCTTCGCCAAGCTCAGCGTCTCCGCTCTGATGTTCGACTACATCCTCACCGGGCCCATCTCCGGCGTCTCCGCCGGCCAGTACATCACCGGCCTGATGAACGAGATGTTCACCGTGGCCAACACCAGCCACTGGCTGCCGCCGGCCCTGATGGATGCCCACGGCCATGCCTTCCAGTTCGACGTCAACGGCACCTCGGCCATATTTGGCGCCGTCGTCACCATTTACTACTGGTGGCAGAACATCAAGGGCATCGAGGAGTCCAGCGACAAGGCTCTGCGCGTCATGCAGATCACCACCATCATGGTGGTGATCCTCTTCATCTGGGGCGCCTATTCGGTCATGATCCGGGGCGTTCACCTGCCTCCGCCGCCTACGCCGGCAAACTTCAGGTTCAGCGACGATGCGCAAGGCTTTCTGCTCCACTCCGGCCTGCCCATCTTCGGCCTCTTCGGCATCCTCATGGCCTTCGGCCACTCCATCCTCGCCATGAGCGGCGAGGAGAGCCTGGCCCAGGTCCATCGCGAGATTCAGCACCCCAAGCTCAAGAACCTCAAGCGCGCCGCGATCGTCATCGCCATCTACAGCCTGATCTTCACCGGCGGAGCAACGCTGCTCGCGTCCATGCTGATCCCCGACGGTCCGCGCACCCATATCTACCAGGACAACCTGATCGCCGGCCTGGCCATGTACATGGTGGGCCCCTTGTTCTGGCGCGTGGCCTTCCGTATCTTCGTGGTGTTTGTCGGCTTCCTCATCCTCTCGGGCGCCATCAACACCTCCATGATCGGCTCCACAGGCGTGCTCATGCGCGTCGCCGAGGATGGCGTCCTCACCGACTGGTTCCGCAAGCCGCACCCCCGCTTCGGCACCAGCCATCGCATCGTCAATCTGGTTTTTGCCCTCCAGATGTTCACCATCGTCGTCACGCGCGGCAACGTCATCACCCTCGGCGAGGCCTACGCGTTCGGCGTCATCTGGTCGTTCACTTTCAATAGCCTGGCCATGCTCGTCCTGCGTTGGAAGTATCACGGCGAGCGCGGTTGGAAGGTTCCACCCAACTTCAGGATCGGCAGGACCGAGATTCCCGTGGGACTCGTCTCGGTCTTCTTCGTGCTGCTATCGACCGCGATCACCAATCTCTTCACCAAGTCCATCGCCACCGTCAGCGGCATCGCCTTTGCCGGCGTGTTCTTCATCATCTTCACCATCTCCGAGCGGCAAAACCTGCGCAAGCATGCGCTCACCGCCCGCCAGATGAAGGACCACTTCCAGCTCGAGCATCAGGACGACATCAGCCGCGAGTCGGTTGACATCCGCCCCGGCGCCATCATGGTCACCATGCACGACGCTGCCAATCCCATCGCGCTCAAGTGGGTGCTTTCCCGCACCAGGACCGAAGACCGCGATGTCGTCGTCCTCAGCGTGCGCATGATGGGTGTCGGAGGCCCGGAGTTTCTCTCCGCCGAACAGCAGAGTTTCAGCGAGCACGAGCAGACGCTCTTCACCAAAGCCGTCTCTGTCGCCGAGAGCTTCGGCAAGAAGGTCTCCCTGCTCGTCGTCCCTGCGGGAGACATCTTCGCCGCTCTCGCCCAGGGAGCTAACTCGCTCGAAGTGGACTCCGTTGTCTCCGGCCTCTCCAGTTCGCTCACCGCGGAAGAGCAGGCCTATCATCTCGGTCAGGCTTGGGAAGCCTTGCACGAGCCCAAGCGCCAATTTAATTTCTTCGTGGTTGCGCCCAACGGCGAAACCAAGGTCTTCTACATCGGCCCGCATGCGCCTACCCTGAGCCCGGACGATGTGCAGCTTGTCCATCGCCTCTGGCTTAACATGCGCCGCGACCCCTCGGTCCACGATCTCCACCACAGCGACATCATCACCTACGCGCTCTCCCGCTTCGCCGGCCAGTATGCCCGCGAAAAGGTGGAAATCCTTCGCGACTTGAAAAGCTATCGCTCCGCTGAATTCTCCTCCGGACGAATGGGCTCCCAGGAATACTCGAATCTGCCTTCCGGACCCGGCTCCGCCGCTCCACCGGCCTCCAATCCCGCGCCGCGCTCCACCGGCTCCTGAGCCGGCTAGAGCGTTTTCGATTCAAGTATCAACACGACTCTGGGTGCCCATCCTTTGTGCGTCTTTTGCACAAAGGGTGGGAGACCACAAATGCCCGCACCGACCGTAAACACTTAAACAAAAAACGCTCTAACACGCCAGTCACCGCGGAAACATGCCTGCCGCCTTTGGAGATGACCTGTGCCAGGTGTGAGCTACCTCGACCTGGATGGATGGCGTCCAGTCAGCGATTTCCAGCAGCGCGATTCTATCCAGGCTGTCCCGGTTCAACACCGGGAAAGCATCGGTCAGCCGCGCGCTATAACTGGTTACAGCGCCCCTGAAAGCCAGTTTTCGCCTTGCGGGAATGATGTAAAAGTCCTATGGCCTTATTTTCTCTCTATGAAACCCGCTGAATTTTTTGTTTGTAATTAAGTTTATTGCTAGCTATTGTCAACTTAAGCGCTGAGGCGGCCCACGGGCGGGCAGTATGAACGTCGGAGTAGGGAATCGCTCTCAACTCAGCACATTCAAGGAGGAATACCGTGGGAGTTGCGGAAATACTGGTTCACATCGATCGGGAGATAGCTCAGTTGCAGCAGGCACGCGCCCTGCTCACCGGCACATCGTCAGGCAAGGGCAGGAAGATCGCCTCAACCCGCAAAGTCACTAAGAAGCGGAACTTGACCCCCGAGGGCCGCAAGCGCATCGCCGAAGCGGTCAAGCGGCGCTGGGCCGAGCAGAAAAAGAGGGCAGCTTCCGGCAAGTAATCGGTTCCAAGGCCAAAAGTCAAAGGCTGGTCACATGGCCAGCCTTTGACTTTTGAGGCGCCTTTGCCTGTGTCAAACAGTCTCTCCGGGCGTCCAGCGCGCCACCTCGGCGCCGCTGCCGACCAGCACCGCTAACTCATCCGGCGTTCCAGTGAGCGGCGGAAATGTCCCGAAATGCAGCGGCAGGATCAGCCGCGCCCCCAGCAGTTTCACCGCCAGCGCGGCCTGTTTCGGCCCCATCGTGTAATGGCCGCCGATGGGCAGCAGAGCTACATCGGGATGGTAGAGTTCCGCGATCAGCTTCATATCTCCAAAGACATCGGTATCGCCCGCCAGATATAGCACCGGCCCGTCATCGATCGTCAACACAAAGCCCGTCGCCACGCCAACATAGTGCGTTCCCTGCTCGTCCTGCGCGGCCGAAGAGTGCTTCGCCTCCACCATCGTCGCGGCAACGTCTCCCAGTTGCACCGTGCCGCCCAGATTCATGCCCACGGTGTTTGCCACGCCCTTGCCTCCGATGTAGGCGGCAAGTTCATAAATCGCCACCACCGTCGACCCATGCTTCTGGGCCGTTGGCACTGCATCCGAGATATGGTCTCCATGCCCGTGAGTCAGCAGGATGTAGTCGATCTTCTCCGGCAGCACATAGCTCTGCGGATACTTCGGATTCTGGGCGATAAATGGATCCACCAGAATGTTCGTGCCCTTCGCCGACTGGATCAGGACCGTGGCATGGCCCAGCCAGGTAATGCGTGTTCCCTTCAACAAACTCATTCATCCTCCTGCTTCGAATACCGTGTTTGCTTGCTACTTCCGTCTTACACATGGCCGCTCAGAGCTTCCCAGCCCATTGCAATGGACAGAGTTGCATCGCGTCTGTTCGCCCGCACCGCAGGCGTGCAGCCCTCGACGCGCAGCCCTGGCTTCCCATCCCAGCCGCTAGTACCGTGACCAGATGATCTTGCAATCGCGCCGATGAATCTGGGTGCCCCAGGTCTCGCTTTTGAGACCTGGGAAACCACGAATCTTCACGGTCACGGACTAGCGCGTAATGATCACCTCGGAAAGTGAATCCTTGGCCAGGAACTGCCGGAACCCCGACCAGCGTGAAAACAGCCGCTCGATGCTGCGATTCGTAAAGGCCCGCTGAATCGGGAACGGCTGCGCCAGTTGCATCTCCACGTCATCGGCCTCGGTCAGGTGAAATCGGCAATGCACCGTCTCGTCGCCCTTGTTGCGGGTGTGGAAAAACGCCAGAACCTGCCCCCCCGGATTCATGGCGTCGAACAACCTGTCCACCACCGGCGTCACAAACGCTTCCGGAAGATAGTCCAGAGTCGTCCAAAGCAGCACCACGTCGAACATCCGGCCGGAGAACTCCATCGTCTGGCTCAGGTAGCCTTCCACGTCCCAGATCGGCTTATCGTCCTCGTCAACGCCCTTTTGCCATTCGCCCGTACAGGCGTCGTGCACCGGATCGGCGAGAAAGATGCTGTGCCCCAGGTTAGTCAGGTAGTTGATATTGTGCGGCGAGGTCGTCCCGGCGTCGATCACGCGCAGTCCCGGCTCCGTCTGCAGCCGCTTGCGCAGCGCAGCCCAGCCCCCGGAGTGCCGCGGCACCTTCGGCCCGGTCGCTCCCTGCGTCGCCGGCTGGTTCTCTGGCCTTCGGTCAAATAAATTGCGGAGCACTCAACTGTCCTCCCGTGCCCGGCGCACGGCGAGCGAATGCACGCAGCACCGAACTTCGGTCCAATCGGCTTGATAGGCTTGATCGGCGGCTCTCAGCCGCCAGGCTCACTGTCCGTTGCCTGCATTGGGATTGGCCGCGCCCTGCGTCAGGTCCACCTTGCCGCGAAACACCGCGTTGTCCTCGACCGCCAGCCGCAGCGCGCGCACATCGCCTTCCACCACGCTGCCGGCGCGCAACTCCACCCGGCCGGATGCGACAATGTTGCCCCGCAGCTTGCCCAGGATCAGCACCTCCTTGGCCGTCAGGTCCGCGGCAACACTGGCATTGGCCCCGATCGTCAGCCGGCCCTCTGAAAGCTGAATCGTCCCTTCCAGTTGCCCATCCACAATCAGATCTTCGCTGCCCTTCAACTCGCCACGAATGACGACCGTCTTCCCAATCCGCGCCGCACCGGTCTCCGCTGCCATGTGCCATCCCTTCCCAGGTTGAACTGCCGTCTCTCCCCTGCCGCGGCGCAAGAATCGCATCTTCCTGGCCGCAGCTCAGGTTCGTCGGATCAGCTCGCCGGGTTCCTGAACAACTTCAGGGGCCCTGATCGCACTATACGCAAACCGGCGGGGTTCCTTCAATCGCAGCATCGCGCGAGCAGGTCGGGCGTCTAATATCGAGGAATGCCCTCTGCGCGGATGCCTCTGGACATCATCTCTAGCCGGCTTCTTATCCGCGCATTCCTGCTCGTCTGCGCGCCGTCGCTGCTTGCCCAGCAGGCCCCGGATGCATCGCTGGTTCGCCGCGCCCTCGCGGTTGAACTGCGCAGCGCCACGGACACCCAGCACCCCATGCGCTATCGCCTGCGCAAATCCAGCTCCAGACTGGCCACCACCAAGGAAATCGTCGAAACCCGGGACGGAGCAGTCGCGCGCCTGGTCGCCATTAACGATCAGCCGCTCAGTCCCGGCGACGAGCAGAAGGAGCAGAGCCGCCTCGACAGCCTGGTCAGCGACTCCAGCCTGCAGCGCCACCGCAAGCAGTCCGAGGAAAACGACACCAATCGCGTCCGCAGCGTCTTGCGTGCCATGCCCGACGCCTTTAACTACAACTACGCCGGCTCCGCCTCAGGCCCCACCGGCGCAATCGCAAAGTTCACCTTCCAGCCCAATCCCGGCTTCACGCCTACCAACCTCGAGACCGATGTGCTGCCCGCCATGTCCGGCGAAATCTGGATCAATCCAATGGATGAGCGCGTCGTGCGCATCGAAGGCCATCTCCAGCGCGACGTGAACATCGGCTGGGGCCTTTTTGGCCGCCTCTACAAGGGCGGTTCGGTGCTCATTGAGCAGTCGGATGTCGGCAATCACCAGTGGCGCACCGTGCGCCTGCAACTCGCCATGGAAGGCCGCGTGCTCTTCCGCGATCGCAGCTTCGATACCGTCGAAGAGCAATCGCACTTCGCGCCCGTCCCGCTCGGCCTCGGCTACCTCGAAGCCATCCAGATACTCCGCGGCGGTGCCGCCCCGGCCACTCAGCCCAGCCGCTGAATCCTCCGCTAGAGCGATTTCACCATTGCTATACCTATCTTGGGTGCCCCCGGTCCCTCGCCTTTGGGGACCGGGGATGGAAGTTGGGTACACCGACAATGAAACCGCTCTAAAGAAAAAAAAGCCCCACCGCTTTGGTGGGGCTCTTTCGTCCTCCAAGAACTGTCTTACTTCACCTTGAGGAAGATCATGGCGAAGGTAAACAGAGTGAGAGATTCGATGAAGGCCAGGCCAATGATCATGAAGGTCATCAGGTTGCCGCGCGTCCCGGGATTGCGGGCAAGGGCTTCCGTGGTGGAACCGACCGCCTTGCCCTGGCCGAGGCCGCACAGGCCCGCAGCCAGACCCATGCCCAGACCCACGCCGATTGGCCCGAAGTCCAGTGCAGCCGAACCGGACTGCGCAAACGCCGGAACGGCAAAGCAAAGCGCCGCCAGCGCCGTGAAGAGGTATTGAAGTTTCCGCATAATTCTCCAGCTTCCCTTTGAATTAGCCGCCAGTGGGTGGTTGAGGCTCACCATGCTGGCCCCCTCACGCTCGCAGCCCTACCGTTTGCCCGGAGCGGAAGCGCTCTCCGGCGGAATCTCGTTGTCGGAACTTAGTGCGATTTCACCATTGCTATACCTAATCTTGGGTGCCCCCGGTCCCTCGCCTTTGGGGACCGGGGATGGAAAGTTGGGTACACCCACGCCGAAACCGCCGGGTGCCCCAGGTCTCGTTTTTGAGACCTGGGAAACTACGAATCTTCACGGTAACGGTACTAGTGCTCCTGTGCCACAGCCATGCCGATATAAATCGTCGTCAGCAGCATGAAAACATACGCCTGAATGAGCGACACCAGAAAATGAAGCGCTAGAAACGCCGTCGGCGCCACAAACGGAAAGATCGAAAAGCAGATCAGCGTCAGCAAATCGCTGGCCAGCATATTCGCGTAAAGACGGATAGTCAGCGACATCACGCGCGCAAGGTGCGAGATGATCTCCACCGGGAAAAGCAGCCAAGAGATCCACCACACCGGCCCCGCAAAATGTTTCAGATACGTGATCGGCCCCTGCACACGAATGCCGTGGTAGTTGTAGTAGAGAAAAGCGAGCGTCGCGATGCCCAGCGGCACAATCGCCACGCTGGTCGGCGTCTCCACATGGGGAATCAAGCCCAGCACATTGTTGCAAAGTACAAACAGGAAGATACAAGTGATGAAGGCCTGATAGCGCTCGTAGCCATGCCCGATCACCTGTTCGGCCTGCCCGCCCACAAACTCGTGCAGCATCTCGGCCACCTGCTGCAACGCGCCAGGCGCTTCCACACTCAACGTAGCGCGCACCAGCGCGAAGAACGCAATCAGCAGAGCCACAACCAGCAGCTCGTATTTGAACGTAGTGTTGAAGAAGGCCAAGGGCTGAGCGGTTTGCTCAAGCAGCAGCGCCGCCGAATTGCTCGCGATATGAGTCAAAGGCGCAGTCAGAATAGATGATTCCAGCATGGAAACGCGATTCTTTCCGTCTCAAGGCCGGCCGATAAGCGCGGCCTGAGGACTTTCGTTTCTTGTTATTCGCGAAGCAGCCGAAGTGCTTCCCAGCCCATGGTCGTCACAGCCAGCGCAAGGCCGCAGAGCAGTGCAATTCCTGAACCCTGGATCACCTTCAGGCTACCATAGATGATCGCTGCGAACAGGCTCAGGCGCAGCAGAAAGAACAACACCACAACGCCCGCATTCGCCGCGGGTTTCTCGCGCTCCAACCGCGCGTTGATGACCCGCGCAAGCCGCAGCCACTCGTAGATACTCGCCGCCGAAATAACCCCGCCAACCGCCACCATCCCCGCGTTGCGCCAGTTCGAGCCGATGCCCACGGCCAGGCCAATCACTAGTGCAAGAATCGCGGTATTCCGCATCGCGCGGCGCAGCATCGCATAAAGCGCGTCTGGCGTAACGTCTAAGGAAATTTGCGCGTTCTCTGTCATTGCTTCGTATCCGTGCCGGACTTTCCTTTTGGCTCGGCCACCATCGCCATCGCCATTCGTATCGCCGAGGTCATGCCGGCTATGCACCCCAAAAGAAAGCCAACAAAAGTCATCCACGATTGGTGCAGGTGGCTGTCAAGCCAGGCACCGCCCAGCCAGCCAATCAATACGGCGCAAGGCAGAACAATCGCAATTTGAGCGATCTTTTCCACCTGCACATAAGTCTTCGCGACTTCCCCAAGGTTGCCCTTCGTCTTCGGCTCCGGAATGGGGTTGTGATACGGCATGGGCACCCTCATCAGCATACAGTGTCATTGAATCAGCAGGTATACTTCCCTTTTGGGCCAGCCTAAAAGCAGCGCTCTCTGCCACGAGTACGTTCCGGCGAAGGGGCTCGCTCTTGGGAAACTGGCTTTGTATCAGGGCTCGGCTTCGCAGGCTGCGGAAAAACTCCGCCGGAGGGCGTTTTGTAACAGGGCACGAGTTTACTCGTGCCGCAAATGCCGTAAACACAACGGCGGGCTTTAGCCCCTGCTGCACGCCGCTCACCGGAAACGCATTTTTCCGCAACTTGTTCAGCCGTGCCAAAACGATCAAGAAAAGCGCGGGCCTTATAGGCTAAGGAAAAACACGCCAAAGCGCACCGTCGTGAAAGGGCACGGCTTTAGCCGTGCCGAAAACGATCAGGAAAAACGCGGGCTTTAGCCCCTGAGGCGACGCCTGCCTCAACGGCAATCTCGTTCCACAAGCCCGCAACCGGAAGGATGCACAGTGTACGATTCAGAGTTCGAGCGCGGTCTCTTCGACCTGCGCAGGGCCAAGTTGGCGGAGATTGAGAAGCTCGGCCAGGCCGCCTACCCCAATCAATTTTCATTCACGCACACCATTCCCGCGGTGCGCGCCCAGTGGGATGCGGCCACTACCGAAGAGCTCGATGCCAACCGCGCCTCCGTCACCAGCGCCGGCCGCATCATGGCCATCCGCGCCCAGGGCAAGGCCGGCTTCGCCACCCTGCAGCAGGGCGGCCAGCGCCTGCAAATCTACGTCCGCCTCGACGCCGTCGGCGAGCAAGGTTTTGCGCTCTACAAACTCCTCGACCTCGGCGACCACATCGGCGTCTCCGGTTATCTCTTCCGCACCCGCACCGGCGAGCTCACCATCCACGTCGAGACCATCACCTTCCTCGCCAAGGCCATGCTCGCGCTGCCCGAAAAATTCCACGGCCTCTCCGACGTCGAGATTCGCTATCGCCAGCGCTACGTCGATCTGTTCACCAACCTCGACAGCCGCGAAGTCTTCGTCAAGCGCTCCAAAGTGCTGCGCGCCCTGCGCCAATTCTTCGACGAGCGCGGCTACCTCGAAGTCGAAACACCCATGATGCAGCAGATCGCCGGCGGTGCCGCGGCCCGCCCTTTCAAAACGCATCACAACGCGCTCGACCAGGACCTCTTCCTGCGCATCGCACCCGAGCTTTATCTCAAGCGCCTCGTCGTCGGCGGCCTCGACCGCGTCTACGAGATCAATCGCAACTTCCGCAACGAGGGCGTGAGCACCCAGCACAACCCCGAGTTCACCATGCTCGAGTTCTACCAGGCGTATGCGAACTATCAGGACCTGATCAAGCTGACCGAGGATCTGCTGAAGTTTGTGGCGCTTGAGGTGAATGGAACGACGGTATCGGAGTTCAACGGAGCGCAAATCGACTTCGGCAAAATTGAAAAGCTGACCATGCGGGAGGCGATCGTTCAATACTGGCCGGAATACGAAGCCTCACAGACCACTGAACAGCGCTTTTCGCTTACGCTCGATGATCTCGAAACTCTGGAGCAAATCGAAGAAAATTTGGCGGTGACAGTCGAGTCGCTCGATATGGTGCTGGGCGCATTCGCTCGCCCAAATGAGGAGCAGGTTGAGGTTCACATGAATTACGCACAACCGGGAGAATCGCGAGACGACTACGTCGAACGAATTGGCATGACCCAACGCGGGCTAAAGCACGCTTTGAGCGACCTAAAAAAGAGTGCGCCACTGGGGAAGGTGATTGCAGACCTCTTCGAAGCCGTTGCCGAACCACACCTCATTCAGCCAACCATCATCTATGAATTCCCCACTGTCATCTCGCCGCTCTCCAAAGCCAAGCCGGGCGATCCCGACTGGGTGGAACGCTTCGAGATATATGCCGGCGGCTTCGAGCTAGGCAACGCCTTCAGCGAGCTCAACGATCCCGTCGAGCAGCACAAGCGCTTCGAGGCGCAGTTGACCGAGCGCGACCGCGGCGACGACGAAGCCCATCAGATGGACGAGGACTACGTCCGCGCCCTCGCCTACGGCCTGCCCCCCACCGGCGGCGAGGGCATCGGCATCGATCGCCTCACCATGCTGCTCACCGGCTCGCGCTCCATCCGCGACGTGATCCTCTTCCCCCTCATGCGACAAGAAAAACAGGAAAAGCAGACACCCGCTTCTAGTACCGCGACCGGATGATCTTGTAATCGTACGGATGAATCTGGGTGCCCCAGGTCTCGCCTTTGAGACCTGGGAAACCACCAATCTTCACAGTCACGGTACTAGCTAGAAGCTGGAAGCTAGGAGCTGTCTTTGAACATTCTTTTCGTAGGCGACATCTTCGGCAGCGCGGGGCGCAAGATCGTGCGCGAGCACATCGGCCACGTCCGCGAGGCGCACAACGTTGACCTCGTCGTCATGAACGTCGAGAACGCCGCCGGCGGCTTCGGCGTCACGCCGCAGATCGCCGACGATCTCTTCGACCTCGGCGCGGACGTGATGACCACCGGCAACCACGTCTGGGACAAGCGCGAGCTGCTCGAATACCTCGCCGTCCCCGCCGACAGCCAGGCCCGCGCCCGTCGCATTCTGCGCCCCGCCAACCTGCTGCCCGGCCTGCCCGGCTACGGCGTGTTTGAAGGCGCAACTCAGAGCGGCGTCAACTACGCGGTCGTCAACCTCATGGGCCGCGTCTTCATGAACGGCACCAACGATCCCTTCCACGCCGCCAACGATCTGCTCGCCGCCATCAAAGCCAAAGTCATCCTCGTCGATTTTCACGCCGAGGCCACCAGCGAGAAAGTCGCCATGGGCTGGCACCTCGATGGCCGCGTCACCGCCGTCCTCGGCACCCACACTCACATTCCCACCGCCGACCAGCGAGTGCTCCCTGGCGGCACCGCCTACCAGACCGACGTAGGCATGAGCGGCCCTTACGACAGTGTCATCGGCGTCGAAAAAGACATCGTGCTGCAGCGCTTCCTCACCGGCATCGCGGGAAAGTTCGAGCCGGCCAAAGGCAATCCCAAAATGTGCGCAGCGCTCGTCACCTGCGATCCCTCGACGGGTCGCGCCTCGGCCATCGAACGCCTCATGCTGGGCGAATAATCGAAAGTAACAATAGATTCGGCAATCGAATACTGGGCCTTGGGTGCCCCATCCATCGCGCGTTCCATGCGCGATGGGTGGGAAAGCTCGACACTATTTGCGTTCCGGATCAATAGCGGTTGCTCTGCTCGGATGGCACAGGCTTCGGCGCGGATGTTGCCGAAGTCAGCGGCACAGGCTTCTCGCCGTAGAGCTGCACGGCCGTACGCGTTGCCTTGGTCAGTTTGCCGCCGCGCGTAAATTCCATCGTCCACAGCATCGGCCGCGGCTTCGCACCTTCATCCGCAAAGCGAATCACCTCGCCGCCGTGATTCACTGCGAGCACCGCCGTCACCGCGGGCACAGGCTTGCCCAGCGCAGGCGTTGCATCCGCCGGTGGCACCCGCGGCTGCCCGCCGGCCAGCGCCGCATAGCACAGGCCGTTGCCCAGCCAGTTCTCCGCGCGCGCAGCTTCCGGCTCCTCGGCGCGAATGTGATTGAATGCGGAGATCGTCAGCGCATTGATCGGCGCGGGCGAGAACAGCGAATACCCGCGCCGCCGAATCGGAATGATGCGCACGCGCCCATCGCCACCCCGCGGAATCGACGCGGAAAACTCCGACCCATCGCCCACGCCGTTGTTCCGCGTGTAGCGCAAAAGCAGATGATGCGGCAGCGCCGGACACACAATCTGCGTCGCCGTCCACGCTCCATCCTGCAGCGCAAATCCACTCACTCCGGCGCGCTCTGCAATGGAAGACTCGGCGTCCGCCATCAGCATCCGGTCGGCCTTGGTCATCGCGTCTGCAGGCCGCAACTCAACCGCCAGGGGAGTCCGCGCATGGGCCGCCTCCACCGTGAAGGGTGCCGGCAACACCGGCGGCGGCACCGGCTTCATCGCATGTGCTGTATCGCCCTGCGCAGCCGCAACTGCCGCCGCGCAAACAGCCATTGCAACGATCGAAAATTGTCGCAGACTTCCGACACCCATCATCGTGACTTCAGACTATCACTGGCGCAATCGCTCCCGCTTCTCGCACACAAAGAAAGAGGGCAGCCTTTGGTAAGGCTGCACTTCTGAACCCGGAACCCTGCAATCAATCGCCGGCGTTTATTTTTGGGCGGCGTGGTGCGCCGCGGCAGGCTTGTGTACCGGCCTCTTCTTCACCTCCGGAATCACCGCGCCGTCACGCAGCACAATCTGCGCGCTCTGCGCCGTTGTGTCCGTCGCCGCCATCTGCGTGTAGGTGTCGTAGGTGCCGTCAAGCTCGGCTGCCGGCTGGGTCTTGAACTCAAAACCCGGCTGATACAGCTTCAACTCCGCGTCTGTCAGCGGCGTCTTCAGGTTCACGATAAAGTCCGGAACCTTCGATGCCTTCGCGTCCTCGGTCACGGCGATCTTGATCTGCGAAGCCGTCGCTTCGATCACGGTGCCCGGCACCTGCGTCTGCTTGTCCTTCAGCTCCGCCCACATCTTGTCCGCGTCGTCCTTCGAGCCGAGTGCCAGCACGGTTTCCTTGTCTTCAAGCGCCAGCGTGTTCAGGTCCGGTGTAGCGGCAATCAGATCGTGAATCTGCTCGGCCGGGCTCTTGGCCTTGCTGATCGCAAAGGTCCCCGGAGGGAACGTGGAAGCCATCGCCTGCTGCTTGATCGCATCCAGCCCGTCCAGGCCGCCATGGTACTTCTTGTAGTAGTACTCGAGCTTCGGCTCGATCTGCGCTTTGTAGTTCGCGGGGGCAAAGTCCCATACCCGCGCATAGAACCAGACAGCCTGAATCAGATCCTGCGCCGAGCCCGGCTGGCTATAAGCCTGCGCCAGCAGCAGCGAGTCGCCCAGGCCCGCCGACTGGCTCTGGGCATCCGAGTACAGCATCAACTCCGCCTTGTACTCGGCCTGCGCACCCTTGTAGTCCTTCTTGATTTCGTCGTCGAGCGCCATCGCCGAGTGAAACGCGGGGTACGCCACGGCTATCTGGGCCTTCCACTTGTCATCCGCAAGATCGGCGGGCTTCGGCACCTGCAGCCCCTTCTGGGCCAGCGCCGCGGCATCGTCGCAGGTCTGCGCGTCGGAGGTCTTGGCGCACTGGGCCTTCTTGAGGAAGACCGAGATCACGATCGCCTCCATGTTGTTGGGATCGACCTGCAGCATCCGGCTCGCCGCGCTCAGCGTCTTGTCGGCGTCGCCAAGCTGCTGGTAGGTGCGGATCAATTCGGTGAGCACCGCATTCTTCACCACGCTCTGCGGATAGTGCATCAGGAAATCCTCCATCGCCGAAGCCTTGGCGTGGGGATCGCTCTGTGTCGTGGCCACCTGATAGGCGTTGAACTCCGCCGGATCCTTGATGGTGATCGAGTCCTGTGCGCGCAGCACCGGAGTGGCAATCATGCTGACGCTTGCCAGCGCCATCACGGATGCTAAGACAATCTTCTTCATTCAGTGCTCCTGGGAAATACCTGAAATGGGGTGCAGCGTACGACACCCGCGCGCGGAAGGAACGCTCGGTTTGCCTGATGATTGACTATTGAAAACAATGTCGAACAATACCACGGCTTCCTGTGCGGTGTTGGATGGATTATAGAAACCGGGAGCGCTTGTGACAAGCGGAGTTCTGACCGGCACGGCAATTTACCCATCGATTCACGCGCCGCCGCAGCCACACACTTCCCCATATTCTCCGCCGTTCCCGCCGCGCATTGGCCGTCCCACCTGATTAAAGATGCCGCCGCGCCACCCCTGAGCCACGCCGCAAGGGTTCCTTACGGCCCGGCATAACGGCTTAGACGCCGATTGCTGAAAAACTGTTCCCTGGACGGGTACGAATTTCAGGGCCTACTGTAGCAGCCGCACCAGCTCCGCCTGCTCCGCCAGGAAAGCATCGTGTCCGTGGTCGCTGGTCATCTCGCGATAATCGGCCTCTACGCCCGCCGCGCGGATCGACTCAGCGAACGCGCGCACCGACGAAGCCGGGAAAAGCCAGTCCGAGCTGATGCCGACAAAGTTGACCCGCGCCCGAATTCGCCCGAAGACCTCCTCCGGAGTGGCGCCACCGCTCAGCGGGTCCCAGGTATCCATCGTTCTGAGGATCGCTAAATACGCATTGGCATCAAAGCGGTCGATAAACCGGTTGCCCTGGTGATCCAGGTAGCCGCCGATGTCGAACCGCCCGCCCACCAGCCCGTCGCCCAAATTGTCGTGCGCCCAGGGGTTCTCACCGTTCCGGTTCGGATTCCGTGAAAACCGCTCGGCAAACAACGGGGCCGACTTGTAGCTCAACATCCCGATCTGCCGCGCCAGCGACAGGCCCCGCCGCGGCTGCATCTGTTGCAGATACCTCCCGGCATGCCAGTCCGGGTCGTTCTGGATCGCCTGCCGCTGCAGATGATTCAGGGCCAAACCCATGGCTTCCAGCGGCGCCACGGCAATAATCGCCGCGCGCTCCACCCGGTCCGGGTCGTGAATCGCCCACTCCAGCGCCTGCATTCCGCCCATCGACCCACCAAGAACAAGGCGCAGCCGACGGATTCCAAGGGAATCCAGCAACTGCGCCTGTGCCCGCACGTTATCGCGGATCGAAACCAACGGAAAATCCGGCCCATAGACCAGCCCCGTCTCCGGGTCCAGCGAGCCAGGGCCTGTCGAGCCGTAACAGGAACCCAATATGTTGATACAGATCACAAAATCCTGCTCGAGCGACAGCACGGCGCCGGGGGCGAATATCTCCGGCCACCACGACCCCACCAGCGCCGAACCCGACAGCGCATGGCACACCAGCACCGCGTTATCGCGCGCCGCGTTCAGCCTGCCATAGACCGCATAGTGCAGCGTGGGTGTGCACAGCCTCCGCCCGCTCTCGAGATCGAGATGCCGGCCCAGAACGAAGTCGCCCTCGTAGGTCGGCTCCAGCGGATACCTTGAGGCCGGTGTAGCTCCGGCCTCATTCTGTGCATCGTGCATAACCCTCATTGTGCCGCAAGACCGGCCTTCTCTGCCGCCGTGTGCCCGTTTGCGGTCTCGATCGCCTGATCCAGATCGGCAAGAATGTCGCGCACATCCTCAATGCCGATCGAGAGCCGCACCAACTCCGGCGTCACGCCCGATCCCGCCTGCTCTTCCACCGAGAGCTGCTGGTGCGTCGTCGACGCGGGATGAATCACCAGCGACTTGGCATCGCCGATATTCGCCACCAGCGAGAACAGCTCCAGCGAATTGATAAATTGCTTCCCCGCCTCGTAGCTGTCCCCCGCCGTTCCGGGTTTGATCCCAAACGTAATCAGCGCGCCCTGCCCGTTGGGCAGATACTTCTTCGCCCGCGCGCGATACGCACTCGATTCCAGCCCCGGATAGTTCACCCACTCCACGCCGGGATGCTGCTCCAGATGCCTGGCCACCGCCAGCGCGTTCTGCGAGTGCCGCTCCAGCCGCAGATGCAGCGTCTCGATCCCCTGCAGCAGAAGGAACGCGTTAAACGGCGACAGCGCCGCGCCCGTGTCCCGCAACCCCTGCACGCGCGCCTTCAAAATAAACGAAATCGCGCCGAACGTATCCCAGTACGAAAGCCCGTGATATGAGGGATCGGGCTCGACGAACTCCTTGAACCGCCCGGAAGCCTTCCAGTCGAACTTGCCCGCGTCTACAATCACGCCGCCAATCGTCGTGCCGTGCCCGCCGAGAAACTTCGTCGCCGAATTCACGACAATATCCGCGCCCCACTCAATCGGCCTCACCAGCGCAGCCGAAGCCGAGGTATTGTCAATCACCAGCGGCAGTCCGTGCTCGTGCGCAATCGCAGCCAGCTTCTCGATATCCACCACGTCGAGCTTGGGATTGCCCAGCGTCTCCGCGTAAATGGCCCGCGTCTTGCCGTTGATCGCCGCGCGCAGCCCGTCGAAGTCGTCGGCATCCACCAGCCGCACCTTGATGCCCAGCCGCGGCAGCGTGTAGTGGAACAAATTGTAGGTGCCGCCGTAGAGCGAGGTCGTTGAAACAATCTCGTCGCCCGCCCCGGCCAGCGTCGTCAGCGCCAGCGTCTCCGCCGCCTGTCCGGAGGCCGTGGCCAGCCCCGCCACCCCGCCTTCGAGCGCGGCCACGCGCTTCTCGAACACATCCGTCGTCGGGTTCATGATGCGCGTATAGACATTGCCAAACTCCTTTAGCGCAAACAGCCGTCCGGCGTGGTCCGCATCCTGAAACTGGTATGAGGTTGTCTGATAGATCGGCACCGCGCGCGAGCCGGTCACCGGATCGGGCGACTGGCCGGCATGAACGGCAAGCGTGGCAAAGTGCTGCTTCTTCTCTTCAGCCTTCTTTTCTTCAGCCATAATCGAAAACTCCTTCTGTCTCGGTGAACGATTCGTCTCGGCGGCGGGGAGCTATCCCTCGCCAAAATAGAAAAACCCGCATCCTCATTGAGGACCGGGCCGCTTGCTTTCAGGATTCGGTTGCGCTCAGCGCATGTGCCGCTCCAGAATCGCACGGACAGGTCCGCCTGCCAGACACATGCACATGGCCATGACCTCAATTCCGCGCTTCTCTCGATTCGACATAGAAGGAAGTATCGCGGAATACGCCGTGCATGTCAATCACAACCCGGGCAACACTCCTTCATTCGTCGCCCTTCCACACATACACTGGGTGCCCCCGGTCCCTCGCCCTTGGGGACCGGGGAAGTCAAAGTCAGGTACACCTGCACTGAAACCGCCCTAGGTACTGTCTCCAAAGTACGCATCATAATCGAGATGTCATCTTGAGCGGAGTTTGGCCGTTTTGGCCAAACGGAGTCGAAAGACCTGCGGTTGCTCTTTGCGATTTAAGCCAGGAACTTCAGAGACGGTACACTAGCCCCCGAAGGGATGGTTCATCGCAAATTGCCCCACTGCCCCAAGTCACATCCCGTTACTCGTCACCCTTCCACACATACGCTCCCGGCTGCGGCAGCCCGATATGCGCCAGCACCCGGCACACAAACTGCCGCGCCATCTCCGTCGAATCCATTGGCTTGTTATAGAACGCCGGAATCACCGGAAAGATCGTCGCACCCGCCTCCGCCGCCAGCGTCATATTGCGCAAATGGATCCGGTTGAATGGCGTCTCCCGCACGCACAGCACCAGCGGCCGCCGCTCCTTCAGCGTCACATCCGCCGCCCGCGCAATCAGCCGGTCCGCCAGCCCCAGCGCAATCGACGCCAGCGTCCCCATCGAACACGGCAGCACAATCATCCCACTCGAAGGATGACTCCCGCTCGCAATCGCCGCCCCAATATCCGCGTCCGCATGATGCACAATCTTCTTCGCCGCGGCACCCAGCAGCTTCTCCACCAGATCGTTGCGCCCCGAGACGCCAAGCTCCTCCGCCATCACCCGCAGCGAGTTCTCGCTGGCCACAAAATGCACCCGCGCCACACGATCATCCGCCTCCAGCGCGCGCAGCAATTCGCGTCCAAACACCGACCCCGAAGCCCCGGTCATCGCCAGCGTCAACTCCACGCCCTTCGCTCTCTCAGTCACTGGACCAACCCCTTCGTATCCACCTGCGGCCCCTGCAACTCCGTCATCAACTGCGCATACTCAGCCGAAGGCCCAATCGCCGTCAGCCGCTTCATCTCATCCATCGCCAGCCCATGCTCGCCCGCATTCCACAGCGCCCGAAACAGCATGATCGACGACATCTCCGACTCCGGCGAGATCCGCACCGCCACCCGCCCATGCTCAATCGCCTCGCGGTGCCGTCCCGCGCACGACAGGCACCAGGCCATGTAGCTATGCACCAGCGACGCCTCCGGCAGCTCGCGTACCACCGGCTCCATGAACTCCACCGCCTGCGCCGCCTTGCCCTTCTCCACCAGTTCCGCCACCTCGCGCAGCGTCCCCAGCACCCACTCCGCCGACCGATCTGGAATCTGCTTCATACATTCTCCGTGATCAGCGAACGCAGCATCTCGCTTCCAACAATCGCGTCTGAAGCCGCGGTCATCGCCACTATCAAGTTTCCAGATTTCACTTGTGTACCAACCCTTACTCAGTCGTGGATCATGTAGTGGCATACTCACGCACTAGAGGTGCGAAAGAAACCTGTAGCAATCCATGCAACAAGACGAACAATCAACCATGGGATCAAAAAGCCGAGCAATGGCGAAAAAAGTATCATCAAGTATTGCCTTGCAGAAGGAGAGGGTGTCGGATAAAGTACGTCTCCATCCAATAGCTCAATCGATTCAACGTCTAAATGGCGTGGCCACGGAACAGTATCGCTAATTGAATCAAATGCATAATTCTCGGTCCAATGAACGGCCTTGATGCCGCTTCGATTTAGATCAGAGTGCTTGTTTTGGATTCTCCGGAGACTGTCGTAAGTTCGCGTGGTAAGTACTTCGATTTGAATTGAGAGATTTATACGCTCTTGCGGCACATTTGCAGACGTGTCTAAAGGAGGCGTCTTGTCCTTTAATTCATTTTCTTCTTCAAGATAAGACGACCTCTGACTCTGAACATCATTGATAAAGTTCTGGCCCTCTCGCCTCACGACTTCCGAGTTTGCTAAGGACTTGAACTTCCGGTAGAAAAAGAGTTGATCTAACGCCTGGTAGGAGCCATAGACGCCAGCCAGCCCTCCAACGAGGCCGCAGCCAAGTGCTAATCGACGAATCCCGGTACTGAAGTCTAAAGGCATCACGCCAGCTCCGTTCGTGAATCGATTGTATTGAACTCCATCTCAGAGCGAACCGAGCGCTGTCCCCAATAAGTGCTGTACCAAAATTCCCTGATTACTTATTGACTATCCTTTCAGCACTCGCTTGAAGATCGCATCCACGTTGCTCAACTGCCGCATGTAGTCAAAGGCCTTTTCGAGCTTCTCAGGCGAGAGCAGCGCCGCAATCTGCGCGTCCTTTGCCACTTCGTCGCGAAACACCAGGTCTTCCTTCCACGCCCGCATGGCATGGGCCTGCACCAGTCGATACGCGTCCTCGCGCAGCATCCCAGCCTCCGCCAAATCGAGCAGCAGTTGCCCGGAAAAGATCAGCCCGCCGGTCGATTCCAGGTTCTTCTTCATGCGTTCGGGATACACCAGCAGCCGGTCGATCAAATCCGCCGTCTTCGCCAGCAGATAGTCCGCCAGAATCGTCGAATCCGGAAAAATCACCCGCTCGACCGACGAATGAGAGATGTCCCGCTCATGCCACAGCGGCACATTCTCCATCGCCGCTTGCGCATTGCCGCGCAGCACCCGTGCCAGCCCGCTGATCTGCTCTGACGTGATGGGGTTTTTCTTGTGCGGCATCGCCGACGAGCCCTTCTGCTTCTCGCTGAAGTACTCCTGCGCCTCGCGCACCTCGGTGCGCTGCAGGTGCCGCACCTCCACCGCAATCTTGTCCAGCGTGCTGCCGATGATCGCAATCGTCGCGATATACGCAGCATGACGGTCGCGCTGAATCACCTGCGTCGCCACCGGCGCCGGCTTCAATCCCAGCCGCGCGCAAATCTTCTCCTCGTGCGCGGGCTTCAAATGCCCAAACGTGCCCACCGCGCCCGAGAGCTTGCCCACGCGCATGTCTTCGGCCGCCGCGTCAAAGCGCGCCAGGTTGCGCTCCATCTCCGCAAACCAGTTCAGCAGCTTCAATCCAAACGTGGTCGGCTCCGCATGAATGCCATGCGTCCGCCCGATCGTCGGCGTGTGCTTGAACTCAACCGCCCGCCTCTTCAGCACCGCCAGCAGCGCCGTCAGCCCCTCGCGAATCAGCGCCGACGCCGCCTTCACCTGCAGCGCCTGCGCCGTATCCACCACATCGTTCGAGGTCAGTCCATAGTGCAGCCAGCGCGACTCCGCCGCCAGTTCCTGCTCTTTCAGCGTCTCCGCCACCGCCGTCGTGAAAGCAATCACATCGTGCTTCACCTCGGCTTCAATCTCGCGAATGCGCTCCACGCTGAAGCTCGCCTTGGTCGCAATCGCCTCGGCCGCTGCCGCAGGCACCACACCTTCCTCGGCCAGCACCGCGCTCGCCGCGGCTTCCACCTCAAGCCAGCAGCGGTACTTGTTCTCTTCCGTCCAGATGCGCCCCATCGCGGGCCGCGTATAGCGATCGATCAACGCAGACTCCCTCACGCGCGCCTCGCGGCGACGCTGCCAACACTTGATTGTACGGGGAAAATCGCTCTACGAACGTGGAATGCCCAGCCGCGTATGCAGTTCGTCAAACAGCAGCCCGCGCCCCGGCGTGTACGGCTGAAACCACACACCGTCGATCACCATTTGCGGCACGGCACGCTTCCCCACCCGCCGCATCAGCTCTTCTTCCGCTGCCGCATCATCGTCCACATTCACTTCGGTGTAGGCAATGCCATGCGTGTCAAGAAACTGCTTCGCCGCCCGGCAATCCCGGCACCAGGCCGCTGTGTATACCTCGACTGTCATGCAACTATTTTACGTCCTGCGTGCTAGCTCGACCGCCGCGCACGAAAAAAGCTCCGCAACAGTTCGCCCGCCTCATCGGCGAGAACTCCCTGCTCCACCTGCATCTGGTGGTTCAGCCGAGGATGATTCAGCACCTCAAGCACCGACCCGCACGCTCCCGCCTTGGGATCGGCCGCCGCAAACACCAGCCGATCGATGCGCGCATGAATCATCGCCCCCGCGCACATCGCGCATGGCTCCAGCGTCACATACAGCGTGCAGCCGCTGAGCCGGTAGTTACCCACTGCCGCGGCAGCCAAGCGCAGCGCCACAATCTCCGCATGAGCCGTCGGATCGACATCGCGCAGCACCCGGTTCTGGCCCCGCGCCACAATCGTGCCATCGCAAACCACAACCGCGCCAATAGGTACCTCGCCGGCACCGCCAGCCAGCCTCGCCTC
>DASQSP010000005.1:0-6321 GCA_035642355.1 Occallatibacter sp. | reverse complement strand
TGGCTGACTTGGCGGAGCATCCGCGCGGGGCGGGAACCGCAGCGGGGACGGAGCGGAAGACGGCGCGCGGGCGGAGCGGGTTGGTTGATGTGATTTGGATGCGGTGCGAAGCGTTTGTGCGTGCGGCGCGGAGCTTGCCGGGCACGCGGGTTGGTTCGCGGATGGGCGCGGCGGTTGGGCCGGAGCGGAAGCGGAAGGAAACATCGGCGCTCGAGACGGATTTCCGCGCGTGCCTGCGCGCGGCGATGCGGATTCCCATGGTGGAGGGAGTGTCGGCAGAGACCTGGCCGGCGGCGGCGCGGCGCGTGCTGCCGAGCACGAGCCCGCAGCGGCCCTCGACAGGTATGTGGGGGCCGGTGCTGGCATGGTGCGCGGTGGAGCTGCTGTCGAAGTCGGTTGATGCGGAGCGCGCGAAGGACGCGGCGCTGGAGTTGTTTGACCGGCTGCGGCTGCGGCAGGCGCTGGCTGCGGCTTTTAACGCGCAGGGAATTGAGGGCGAGGATGGCTGGCGGGCGGCGGCGCGGGTGAGGGTGCAGTTGCTTGCGCAGGCTGCGGCGGGGAGGGCTGCGTCGGCGGCCGCGATGGTGGCTGAGCCTGTGAAGGAGAAGCCGATCGCGAAGGCTCCTGATGCGGCGAAGGCGAAGAAGACGGCCGATGTTGCCGAGGCTGCGAAGAAGGAAGTTGGCCTTGATGCGGCGCTCTGGGCGGATGCGGATGTGCGGTGGTTGTGCGGGGTGCATGGGGCTGAGGGGCATGAGTATCTGGTGCGTGAGCCTTATGAGGAGTTGCTGTGGTGGCTGGAGCTGCCGCGGTTGATGCGTGTTGCGGATGAGGCGGCGCCGACGATGGCGGAGCGCAAAGCGCTGATGGAGGATGTGCGGGCGGGGCTGGCGGCGGCCGAGGCGGCGGGGTATCGCGTGGATGGGATGGCGGGGACTGGGGAGATGGTTGCGACGGCGGAGGTTGTCGAGGCTGAGGATGCGGTGCCGGCGGAGCCGAGACGCAGGGGCTGAAGCCCCCGCGTTTTTATGGGACTGTTTCAGGGGCCTGAAGGCCCCTGCTCCCTCCGCTGTTCGTGGTTTCCCACCCTTGCTGCGCAAGGATGGGGCACCCATTTCCGAGGTGATTGTGGCGGTGCAAGAACAACTGTGCGTGCTTCTACTCCCTCTGCTGTTCGTACTTTCCCAGGTCTCAGAAGCGAGACCTGGGGCACCCATGGTTGAGTTGATTGACGCAGAACCAGGAACAACCGCAGGTCCTTCGACTGCGTCCGCCTGTGGCGGACTTCGCTCAGGATGAGAACTATATCATAAATTAGTAGAAACAAAGTACATAAATTGATATAATGTTCCATACAAAGTATGCACAGCCACGAAGAATCAGTGGCTTGCACGGAGAATCTGCACGGAAACTGCACAGAACGGAATAAACAGCAGGAGGCCATCATGGCGTTTATTACCGAGAAAGAAGAGTTGAAGCCCGGTCTGGTTCTCTTCCGGCGCGGCGATGTGGGGCAAGGGCAAGTCGCGCAAGCTGGTTGCGCCCAAGAGCGTCGGAGATTATCTGGAACGCATCCGCACAATCTCGAAAGCCACGGAGCCGGACGATAGAGTATTTACCAATGTCGCAGGCAAGCCCGCGAAGACGCTGTATAGCTCGCTGATTGCCGACCTTCTAAACGAGGCAAATCTGCGCGAAGGAACGCAGGGCGTTCCGCGCTCGACGTATTGCTTCCGGCACACTTACGCCACGCTTAGGTTGCAGGAGGGAGTTGACGTGTATTTCCTTGCCGAGCAGATGGGAACTTCTGTGAATATGATTGAAAGCCACTACGGGCATGTGAACACGATCAAGCACGCCGACCGCGTGTTGCAGGGCATGGCAGGATGGGAACTGCCGCAACCGGACGATGCCAAGGCTAAGGCGTCGAAGGCAGCGGAGGCCCATGACAAATCCAAACGAGGTCAGCGCCACAAGCCGCGCTGACCGTGAACCTCCTCAATCCGTCGTACTTCACCGGAGCCGCTGGCGGAGGTGGATGGAATGGGATGATTTTGTATTTGCCGCTGCCCCGCCGGGGCGCTCTTAGCGGCAAATTTGCGCGCACATGCCGCCGCTGGCGGCGCTCTTCGTGCGTGCTCATCTTGGCATCTTCTCCGAAGGGCTGGACTGGGGCCGCTCCGGCCCCGCTCAGTCTGGCGCTCTTTCGCGCGATGGCGGAACCGTAGTCAGAAGTTTGTTGCATTGTTCTGACATAGGGATATACTGGGGTAGTCAGAAGTTTGTTGCATTGTTCTGACATGAGGCTACCTATGTCTACTTCGGCATTCAGTATTCCAGCCGCCATCCGGGACCGCATCAGTGCCCCGGCGCAGCCGCGTGTCTGGACCCCGGAGGACTTTGCCGACCTTGGGCCGCGCACTGCGGTCGATCAGGCACTCCACCGACTGGTCGCTTCTCGAAACCTCCGGCGGATCGCGCGCGGCTTCTACGACACCCCCCAGGCCAACCGGCTTACCGGCAAGCCTACCTATCCTAACCCGCGCGACGTGATCGACGCGCTGGCCCGCAAGGGCAAGGTTCGCATGGTGGTCGATGGCCTCACCGCCGCCAATGACCTCGGACTCACCGATGCCGTTCCGGTGCGTATCGGTGTGCTGACCGATGGCCGCTTGCGGCCCATCGCACTCGGCAACCTGACGCTCGACTTCCAAGCTGCCGCACCCAGCCGCCTCTATTGGGCGGGTCGCCCCGCCATGCGTTTCGTACAGGCGCTCCATTGGCTGCGTGACATGCTTCCGTCCGACGACGGAAGCCTACGCAAGCGCCTCGTCTCCATCCTTAAAGACCCCGATCATGGACAGGCCATTCAGGACGATTTGCGTAGCGGACTGTCAGCACTGCCGGAGTGGATGCGGATGATTGTGCGCGACCTGTTCCGGCAGGCGAACGCTGAAGCGCCGCCAGCGGTAGAGAAGCGGAAGCCCTTGAGACGCGCGTCCGCACCGGCCCCTATCATCAAGAGTGCGAGGAGTTCGAGCAGCCGATGACCGATGGTTTTCAAACCGTACTGGCGGCGAGCGAGCAGGAGCGCCGCGACCTCTTTGTCGGCGCTGCCGACCGGCTCCGTACCAACGAGCAGAATATTGAGAAAGACTTCTGGGTTTGCTGGACGCTCGATGCGCTCTTCAACGGACTGGAGGCTGGAGGCCCGCGTCTGCTCTTCAAGGGCGGCACCTCACTCTCGAAAGGCTACGGCTTGATTGAGCGATTCTCCGAAGACATCGACATCACCGTCTTTCGTGAAGACATCGGCCAGCCCGCGACCGTCGAGGAGTTGGAAGCCCTGAGCGGCAAGAGGCGCACCGCCCGCTTGGAGGCCATCAAAGCCGCCTGCCAGGAGTACATCCAGGGCCCGATGCTGGAGCAGTTGAGCGCGTTGCTGCGTAAGACGCTTCAGACCTCAAATCTAAACACGGATCGGGCGCGCGTGGGCTTCTTGCAATTTGAGAACGGAGCCATCAGCGCATGGCACTCGCCTGAGTTTTCAGCGCGCTTTGGCCTGAGCGAGACAATCAAACTCGCTGTCTCCCAACGCCTCCAGCTTCTTGCCGTCACCGATCCGGCGGCACGGTATAAGTCCGAGGGCCAACTTGGAACCGGGCTGGCTGATTATTTTCTGGGCGGACAAGCCGTTGCCCATGCGGGCAACGGAGCCAATCCAACGGTAGCCGTCAGTTATCTACGCCGAGTGTACGACGGTCCTGCGCCCGAGCTCGACTATGGCAGCCCAATCGACTCAGTGCTGTTTCTGGCCAGCGCCGACGTATGGGGATTTCATTACGATACCAACGTCATTTTCAATCGGATGTCCCAGAACGCCGTTCACCGGCCTCAATTCGGACAGACACTTTCCATCTCTCATCCGCTGACCAAACGCCTTGCTCTGTCGGGTGAGATCTGGCATTTTACCCAACCGTACCTGCACGGCGAGGCGGTCGGCAATCTTTGGGCGTTGGGATACACGCAACGCAAGAATCTGGTTTGGGACGGCGGTTTTGATCGTGGTTTGACCGGAACCTCGACTCGTTGGGAGGTCTTTGCCGGCTTTACTTATCTTCTGCCGCATCGCCTTTGGAAAGTAAGTGGAGCAAAATAATGGGGACTGTACGATTCGTCCCCTCAATCATCGAAAGGTCAATTAGGACATGAAGGGACTTACACAAGCTCCCAGCGAGATGCACCAGTCGTACTCTGTCCCAGCAGAGGCGAATCGGGGCGTGGTGTGGCTCCAGTGCGTCACCCTCGGCTGGATGCTGGTGGAGTGTGCCGGAGCCATCTTTGCAGCTAGTCGAGCGCACAGTGTCGCTCTGCTCGCTTTCGGCTCCGACAGCCTGGTTGAATTGCTATCGGCGACGATTGTGCTTCTTCAGTTCACACGCAGGTTTCGTATCAGCCGAGAGTTGGCAGCGCGAATGGCGGGTAATCTACTCTTTGTGCTGGCGGGAGTTGTGGGAGCGGTTGCTGTAGTAGCACTGGTTGGGAAGGTGAGGGTAGAGCGAAGTCTGCTCGGCATTTCGATTACTGTTGGGGCATTGCTCATCATGCCGATTCTGGCGCGTTTGAAACGAAAGAAAGCTCTCGAAACTGGAGATCGAGCCTTGGCAGCCGACGCAGTTCAATCGGCTACGTGTGCGTATCTGGCGGCAATGACCCTCGCTGCTTTGAGCCTGCAAGCCTTCCTTCCGTTGCGGTGGTTCGATCCTGTTGTGGCCCTTTGTGCGATTCCAATTCTTATCGTGGAAGGCCGACGCGCTCGACGGGGAAAGAGTTGTGGCTGCTGCTAATGATGTGTTTTTGTGAGAGAGATAAAGAGTGGCCTTTCTCTTTGCCACGCATGACAATGTCCTTTGTCGTTCTTCCAGCGTCGTGTTTCGCATTCAAATATGCACAGAAACCTAGAATTCGCCTGCACAAATCCTACACAGCCAAAAGTCGCCATATTATCTATTGCAAAATCAATGAGAAATGGAAGTTTTCTCACCCGCTCAGGATGACAACGTGGATTAGGCTCGTGCTTTCCCAGGTTAGGCGCGAAGGTCGCGCCGAACCTGGGGCACCCACTTTCGCGCTTGGGATGCCTTGTGTACTTTCCCAGGTCTCAGAAGCGAGACCTGGGGCACCCATCTTCTTGGGATTGATTGAAGCTGGACTTGCGGAAATTAGCTGAACTGCGGGGGGCGTTCTGCTGTGACGGCGAAGGCTTGTTCTAGCGCCAGGCCGACCTGGGCTATGGTGCCTTCGTCGAACAGGCGGCCGATGAGGGTGACGCCGTGGGGGACGCGGCGGGGTGTGGCGAACTTCTGGAGCGGGTGCGCGGGGTCGGGTGCCCAGTCGCTACGCGGCTCGGAGACTTCGACGAAGCCGGCGCGGAGGGTGAGGGATGGGTGGCCGGTGAAGTTGGTGATGGTGAGCATCTCGTCGCGCAGTGAGGGGACGAGGAGCAGATCGACGCTGGACATGACGCGGGCCATCTCCTGTGCGACTTTGCGTCGGAAGCGGTCGGCCTGTACGAAGTCCACGGCGGAGAGAAAGCGCGACTGGCGGAAGGTGTTGGGCCAGGCGTCGGGGACCTGGGCGGCGAGCTGGTCGACGGCGTGGGAGAGGGTGAGCTCTTCAAAGGCGGCGGCGGACTCGGCGAAGAGGATGAGGGAGAGATCGCCGTAGGGCCAGTCGGGAAGGGAGACTTCGACGGGCGTCATGCCTAGTTTTTTTACGGTTTCGAGGGCGGCGCGATCAACGTCGGTTGCGGGGGCTTCTTTCATCCACGCGGGGAAGTAGCCGACGCGGAGTCCGGTTAGGTCGGCGACCGGGTTGAATTCCAATAGCGCTGCCAGGTGGTCTCCTACTGAGCCACCCCAAGGGGGCAGACGAAACACCGGTCCGCCCGGTCCCGCTGTCACGCTGGCGAGGTCCCCCGGATCGGGGCCGTAGATTTCTTTCAGGACGAGCATGGTGTCTTCAACGCTGCGGGCCATGGGTCCGAGCTTGTCGAGGGACCAGCAGAGGGTCATGGCGCCGGTGCGGGGGACGCGGCCGAAGGTGGGGCGGAGGCCGGTGAGGCCGCAGCGCATGGTGGGGCTGACGATGCTGCCTTCGGTCTCGCTGCCGATGGCGAACGCGACGAGGCCTGCGGCGGTTGCTGCGCCGGGGCCGGCGCTGGAGCCAGAGGAGCCTTCCTCAAGCAGCCAGGGATTTTTGGTTTGGCCGCCGAACCAGATGTCGTTCAGCGCGAGCGCGCCCATGCTGAGCTTGGCGACG
>DASQSP010000004.1:0-2773 GCA_035642355.1 Occallatibacter sp. | reverse complement strand
TGCACCGCGTCCGGGCGAGCCTTCAGGCGGTAGGCGCCGTGCGCGAGAACAGCGACGAATACCGAGGTATCGGCCGCCGCTTCGGCCAGCCTGGCAGTGAACTGCCGCGCCTCTGTCGCGCTGAGCTTTTCGATTTCGAAGAAGGGGGCGGCGCGCTCAAGAAAAGTTTCCGGACGAAAATCCTTCAGGTCGAAGACCACGCGGTGCGTCGGCAGGATGACCAGACCCTCACCGTCCATGTTCACGAAGGTCATCATCGCCGCCGCTTCCGGATACGGCGGATGCGGCAGCGTGGACGCAAGATCCCGCTCGCGCGTGTGCCGCACATGTGCAGGCGCGTGTTCCTTGCCGTAGTTCAGCGCCGTTTCATAGCGATGGTGGCCGTCGGCAATGATCAGTTTCTTGTCGCTCATGGAGCCGATGACCAGACGCAAGGCGTGGGGGTCGGTGATACGGGAGACGCGGTGCAGCACGCCGTACTCGTCGGTCACCTCGACCTGCGGCTGGAAGTTCTCAAAGAGGATCTTCTCGATGCTCTGCGCGGGATCGGAATACAACATGAAAATCTGGCCGAAGTGCGCGCGCGTAGCCTTGAGCAGATTCAGGCGATCGCCCTTGGGCCTGGATAACGTCTGCTCGTGACGAAAGACAACTCTGGCGGTGTAATCCTCGAGGCCCCCCAGCGCGATGAAGCCGCGCCGCTCCCGCACTTCGTCCGGACGTCCGGGAAGCTGGAAGCGCTGCGAGTAGGCAAAGATGGAGGGATCGTTCTCGGTCTGCAGGACGCCGTTCTCCCGCCATTCGCGGAAGTCGCGCGCAGCACGGGTATAAACGTCGTTGACCCCTGGCTCGTCAAACAGTTCAGGGAGGCCAAGAATCACCCGCACCAGATTGTAAGGGCTTCGCCCGTAGTAGACCTGCTGCATGGCCGGCGTGATCTTGTCGTAAGGCTGAGTGACCACGTCTTCGATGCGAACAGCGGTGGGATTGTAGCGCGTGGCGCGGAAGGGATAGATGCGTGCCATCAGTTTTTGCGATTGTACTAGACAGCACTGGAGGACCGAGGCGGCGTATGGAAGACAAAACCCGGCGATTGACGAAGATGCGTTTTGGGAATCGCAATGCGCCGCATGCGGGCAGTGACATTGAAATGACATTGCGCATTGCAGTTCTGCCTGGGTCAGTCAGGGCGCCATCGTGTAGCATGGCGCTCACAAGGGATTGCCGCATGGTGTCCACGTCTACAGGCTGGTCATGGTCGCGGCTTGCTCGCCAGAGCCGAAGATTTTGCACGCTGCTCGTGCTGCTGGCCGTGGCCTGCACGGCGCCGGTCCGTCCCTTGCACGCACAGGAAGATCCGCTGAACAAGATCCATGTTCTGCCTCCTCCGGTCAAGCCGGCGCCCCCGTCCGGTCCTCCGCCGGCAGAGGGCAAAGCTGCGTTGCATGCCCGGGGTGGAGAGCGGATTCGCGTCGATGTGAATCTGGTGCTGATTCCGCTGATCGTGACCGACCCTCTGAATCGGCTGGTCACCGGTCTGGAGAAGAACGAGTTCTTTCTCACCGAGAACAACGCCCCACAGGAGATCAAGAGCTTTTCTTCCGAGGATGCGCCGGTCTCGATCGGCATCGTCATGGACCTGAGCGGCAGCATGTCCAACAAGTTGGTGCGCGCGCGTGAGTCGATCATCGAGTTTCTCCGCACCTCCAATCCGCAGGATGAGTTCTTCATCATCGGTTTCAATGACCGCCCCGAGCTGATCGAGGACTTTACCTCGTCGGTCGACGATATCGAGGCACGATTGCAGACCGTACGGGCCGGACGCCGCACCGCTTTGCTGGACGCCATCTACTATGCTGTGAACAAGATGAAGCAGGCGCGCTACGAGCGCAAGGCGCTCCTGATCGTCTCCGACGGCGGCGACAATCGCAGCCGCTACACCGAAAGCGAGCTGCGCAACCTGGTGCGCGAGTCGGATACCGAGCTCTTCTCCATCGGCATCTTCGATGCCTATGCCGCTACGAGCGAGGAGCGCAACGGTCCGCTCCTGCTCCACGATCTCAGCGAGGAGACGGGCGGCCAGCTGTTTCGCGTGGACGACATCTCGGATATGACGGACATCGCTACCAAGATCAGTGCCGAACTGAGGAATCAATATGTGATCGGCTACAAACCTTCCGACGCAAAACGCGATGGCAAATGGCGTAAAGTGAAGGTCAAGCTGGTGCCACCCCCCGGTCTGCCGCCCCTTACCGTCCATGCCCGAAGCGGATACTATGCACCCGCGCAATAGACCACATTTGCGAAACCTACCTATACTTTTTCTTCTTCTGGCCTGCGGCGGCACACTGGCGGCCCAGCAGGCTCCCGCACCGCCGCTGCCCGCCGAGCAACAGCCGGCGCTCAATGTCGATCGCGATCCCGTCCCTTTGCCCAGCCCGGGTGCCGCACCCGCGCCAGGGGCGGCCGCGGAGCAGCCGAACCAGGTGATCCGGAAGAATGGCGGCTACACGCTGACGCGCGACGTGGATGAGGTCATCCTGAGCGCTACCGTCATCGGCGATCACGACCGTCTCGTCTCCGGGCTGAACAAGGACGATTTTCACGTTTTTGAGGATGGCAAGCCGCAGATGATTACCTCGATCCAGGAGCAGGACATCCCGGTTTCGATTGGCTTGCTCATCGACAACTCCGGTTCCATGCGCACCAAGCGGCAGGCGGTGAACGAAGCGGCACTCGACATGGTGCGGGCGTCGAATCGGGAAGATGAAAC
>DASQSP010000003.1:0-10461 GCA_035642355.1 Occallatibacter sp. | reverse complement strand
CCTCCGGCGTCATCTGCGAGATCATGCGCGACGACGGCGAGATGGCCCGCATCCCCGACCTCATCCCCTTCTGCGCCGAGCACAACCTCAGAATCCTCACCGTCGCCGAGCTCATCCGCTACCGGCTCCGCCACGAGCGCTACATCGTCCGCGCCGGCGAATCGCGCATCAACACCCGCCACGGCGAATTCCGCATGATCGCCTACGAGTCCGAGGTCAACGGCGGAGAAAGCCACATCGCCCTCGTCCGCGGCGACCTATGTCTCGATAGTGCGAAACCGGTACTCGTCCGCGTCCACACCCGCTGCACCGCCGGAGACATCTTCGCCGCCGACTGCAACTGCCGCGAGGTCCTCGATCAATCCATGCGCCGCATCGCCGAAGAGGGCTGCGGCGTCCTGCTCTACCTCCACAACACCTCGCGCGGCTTCGAGATCGACCACGCCCCGGCAGAAGAAGCCGCCTTCCAATCCGACGGCGCGGCCATTCCTGTCCCGGTTCACGACCCCGGCGCATCGCCCCTCATCCTCCATCGGGAGCTGCGCGCCCGCGAGGGCTCTCAGGCCCGCACCGGCCGCATCCTCCGCGCCATCGGCCTCGGCGGCCAAATCCTCTCCGACCTTGGCATCCACCGCATCCGCCTGCTCTCCAACACCCCCATGCACATCCCCGCCCTCGAAGGCTTCGGCCTGGAAATCGTCGAGCAAGTCCCCATCCCAGTAGAAGAGTGCTCCCGCGTAAGCTAAGCGAAGCACCAGCACCTGCTTTTCACACCGCATCGATCCGCACGAACATGGGTGCCCCAGGTCTCGCTTCTGAGACCTGGGAAAGCACGAACGTCGGAGGGAGGCGAGTGGTCCCGATTCCGATGGCCTTTCAACCCCGCTGTGAGGGTGCCTCCGATCCCTCGCTTTTGGGGACCGGGGATCGAAGCAAAAGGTGCGAAGCACAAACCTCGAAGGCCTTAGCCCCGGCGTACCCCTGTCAACCCCTCAAAATTCCAACTCCTTGATTCCAAACCCAATTCTCCCCGCTCAACTTTGCCGATTAATTCCCACTTCCGTGCATAATCAATACATCAGGCCCTCAAAGCCATCGCAGCCAAAGCAATTTCGTCAAAGATTCGCCTTTTCACCGATCTTCAACAAGCCAACCCTGATTCTGCATAACTTAGGGAGGGGGAAGGATACCCCCCACCCCCCTATAAATTCACCCTGTCTTCGCCTGAATGGTCTTCCGGTCCACATTCGGCAGCTTCACATCCTCCAGCCGCGCCGAGCCGAAACTCCGGAAGCCTGTGCAATCCCGCAGCTCGAAAGCTGCAAGGCAGCTTCAAAGCAGGCCCGGTGCGCGCGCCCGTGAGCCTCCAATAACCACGAAGCGCAATTTGTAAATGGCCTTCATCAACACGCGCGCGGCGATTGTCCGAGGAATAACGCCTCTACTCACTCCCGCTCTGTATGATGGGGTACGAACTCCCTCAGAACGCCCTGCAGTCCGCGAACGCGCTCATTGCCTTGCGCTCTACGTCTCGATAGCACTGGCAAGCGCTGTCGCTTGCGCACGAGGAAAGGCTGCATTGGTTGAGCGTTCATCTGGTAAATCCCAGCGACAATTCCTTTGGCACGGCAGTCATCACACCGCGATGGTTGTTTGTTCTGGCAGCGGCCACTCCGCGCAGCGCCGGCGATCCCATCCTCATCGATGAGTCTCTCGAGCCAATCGCGCCGGAGAGCATTCAGCCCGGCGACATCGTGGGCATCAGCGTACACACCGGCAATGCGCTGCGCGGTTACGAAGTCGGCCGCATGGCCCGCGACCGCGGCGCATGGGTGGTCTACGGCGGCATTCATGCCACCTTGTTTCCTGACGAAGCGCGGGAGCGCGGCCAGGCCCACGCCATCGTTACCGGCGACGGCGACGTGGCCTGGAGCAAAGTCGTAGCCGATTGCCTTGCGGGCGAGCCGAAGCCGCTGTACGAAGGCGGCCGCATCGAAGGCAGCGAGTTTTTGCCCGCGCGCTGGGACCTGATGGACCCCGCGAAATATATGTGGGCTTCGGTGCAGACCATCCGCGGCTGCCCCAAGCACTGCTCCTTCTGCAGCGTGTGGCGCACCGATGGCCAAAAGCCGCGGCAGCGCAGCCATCAGCGCGTCATCGACGAGATCATCGATCTGCGTCGCATCGGCTTCCGCTTCATCGCGCTGGCCGACGACAACTTTTATCCCGTCACGCTCACCGACCTGCGCCAGGCCCGCGAGCAGAACAACCACGCCAAGCTCGAAGAGCTGATGGCGGTGCGCGCCGAGCGCTTCCAGTTAATGGAAGAACTCGCGAAACTGCCCAAAGACATGGTCTTCTTCACGCAAATCACCATGGAAGCCGGCGAAGACGGTGACTATCTCGATGCCATGCGCAAGGCCAACATCAAGGGCGCGCTCGTCGGAGTAGAGGCGGTCACGCCGGAAGGCCTCAAGGCCGTTTTCAAGGATTGGAACTGCTCCGGCGACGCACTCGCGCAGCAGTTGCAGACCTTCAAGAAGCATGGCGTGCATGTGCTCGGCTCGTTCATCTTCGGCCTGCCCACAGACAAGCCCGCCACCTTCGATGCAACCGTGGCTATGGCGCTCAAAGCCGGGGTCACCTTCGCGCAGTTCGTCATGATGACGCCGTTTCCCGGCACCGTCGACTTCGTCCGCTGGGAAAAAGAGCAGGACAAGGATCCGACGATGGTGGCCGGCGTGCCCCTCACCCGTTACTGGCTCATTCCCACGGCAGTGCGGCCCAAGATGTTTACGCCGCACCCCTCCATGACCGCGGACGAGATCCGCGACCGCACGCAAAAGGTCTGGGACAAGTTCTACGGCTGGCGCGCCATCTGGGAACGGTCGGCCTGCACGCCGACGCTGCGCGCGCGGCTCGGCTTCATCTTCCTGTCCAAGCTCTACCGGCAGATGTATGCGGGCACCGGAATCTCAACCGACAGCGCGCGCCGCAAGAAATCAAAATCCTGGGCCCGCTGGACGGCGCGCCAGTGCAAGAAGCTCTTCGAGGCGCGCCCCATGCCGGAACTCGCATCGCCCGTGTGGGCCGCGATGCCGGCCCTTGTGCGTCCAGCCTTCGCAGGCGCAATCGGCGAGCAGTTGACGGGGCCGTTCGTCGTGATTCCGAAGGACTGAGTTCTACTTTGAAGATCGTGCGGTTGTCGCGCAGAGCGCAGCAACCGCACGATCTTCATTCAAGGCGCGCAAGCGCCAGTTAGCCCCACCGCAGGTGGCGTAAGCGCCGTTCAGCCCCACCGCAGGTGGCGCAGGTGGTTACCAGCCGAGGACGTAGGCGAACACCAGCGGAGCCACAATCGAAGCATCGCTCTCGATGATGAACTTCGGCGTAGTCTCGCCCAGCTTGCCCCACGTAATTTTTTCGTTGGGCACGGCGCCGGAGTAGGAGCCATAGCTGGTGGTCGAGTCGGAGATCTGGCAGAAGTAGGCCCACAGCGGCACATGCTCGCGCTGCAAATCCTGATGCAGCATGGGCACCACGCAGATAGGGAAGTCGCCGGCGATGCCGCCCGCAATCTGGAAGAAGCCCAGCGGCGTCTTGGCCGTCGTCTCGGTGTACCACTCGGCCAACTCCATCATGTACTCAATGCCGGTGCGCACCGTATGCACCTTCTTCACGTCGCCGGAGATGCAGTGGCCCGAATACATATTGCCCAGTGTCGAGTCTTCCCAGCCGGGTACAAACATGGGCAGATTCTTCTCAGCCGCAGCAAGAAGCCAACTGTTCTTCGGATCGATCTGATAGCTCTTCTTCAAATCGCCCGAGAGCAGAATCTTGTACATGAACTGATGCGGGAAGAAGCGCTCGCCGGCCTGGTCCGCGCGCACCCACTCCTTCAGCACCTCGTTCTCGATGCGCCGCATCGCCTCCATCTCCGGGATGCACGTATCGGTCACGCGATTCATGTGCCGCGAAAGCAGTTTCGCCTCGTCTGCGGGCGTCAGGTCGCGGTAGTGCGGCACGCGCTCGTAGAAATCATGCGCCACCAGGTTGAACACATCCTCTTCGAGGTTGGCGCCGGTGCAACTGATGCCATGAATCTTGTCCTGGCGGATCATCTCCGCGAGCGATAGCCCCAGTTCCGCGGTGCTCATGGCGCCGCCGATGGTGACAAACATCTTGCCGCCCGAGGCCAGCAGGTCGTTATAGCCCTGCGCCGCATCAATCAGGGCTGCTGCGTTGAAGTGCCGGTAGTGATGTTTAATGAATGAAGTGATCGTTGACATGGCGCTTTCTCGTGACCCCGTTCATAACGCTATCACAAGGAAATCAGCGGAAAATGAACGCAAAGGCCACGCCGGGCACCGCATTGCGAGCATTGGGCGAGTGTGAAATGCAGGCGGTTCCCGTTAGGTCTTCGGCACACGGCGTCACTTTGGGAAGCCTGCAAGACAAGTTCTTTCTTGACGATGCCGCATTCCGATGCAAAACTGCGCCCATCGGGTGGCGCGCCTTCACATCCCCCGCGAGGACTTGTGGACACCAGAATTTTTAGCGCATACAACGAAGCCAGCAAGCGGTCGCTCAGTCCGGGACTTATTGTTGTTGACGCCGCGCGCGAGCCGCTCAAGGTGCTCAAGGTCCTGATGGAGGGACTGCCGCGCAGCGCGCCCGATGGGCTCTGGCTCATCAACTTCAAGGGTGTTCCTGTCGCGCGCTCGCAGTCGCCCTTCGATCTCGTCTACATCGACGACCACGCCCATGTAGTGCAGGCCACGGAGATCACGCCCACCAGCGTCTTCGAGCCCTTCCGCGGATCGCCGGCCAGCGCGCTCATCCTTCCGCCGCGCACGGTATCGCGCTCGAAAACCTTCACCGGAGATCGCATCATTGTGCAGGTGGCCGGCACCCTGCCCGCGCCCGCGCCGCCGCGCGTGCCCGTCAAGCCCACGGTGGCGCGCGCTCCGGCGCGTGTCATTCCCACGCCGGCCAGCCGCGGCTTCCATGCGCCTTCCTCCGGCGCTCAATCCGTAGCCTCCGGAAGCCTGCTCAAGAGCGCGGGTTCGGTCATAGCGCCGCCGGCTGAGGTTGCGCAGGCCGCCCTTGCCGCCGCCGCGCCTGAGTTCGAGACGCAGACGGAGCCTCAGGCGCAGGCAGCCGCGCCGCTCGAAGTCGCCGCAGAGGTCGCAGCTCCTGCCATCGCAGAGGTTCCACCGGCTGCAGAGGATGAAGTTGCAGAGCCATCGGCTGAGGTCGAAGAGGCAAAACCCAAGGCTGTGTCGGAGCGGCCGCTGGTTGTGGACGAGGTTCCACCGGCAGAACTGCAAGCCCAGGAACTGCAAGCACAGGAACTGCAAGACAGGGAACCGCAAGCCCAGCAAGCCTCGGCGGAGGTTCTCCCAGCCGAGAACCTTGTGCCCGCAGTAGCCGAGCGCCCTGAACACTCCGACCGGGAGCAATCGCTCTCCACCGTTCCCGCAGACGCACCATCGGAGTCTCCCGCGGACGAGTCCCCAACCGAGCTTGCCGCTGAACCACGCGCGCCGGATGCAATCCCGGCGGCTCCCGTTCAAGAGCCGGAGCATTATGTCGTCCTCGTCAATCCCGCGCCGAGTGACGATTCGGACTCTGCGTTAGCCGTGGAAGAGATCATCGCCGCGGGATCGGAAGCTGTCACACCCATTCCGCCGGATGAGGCGGACGCCCAGGAAGCTGAGCCCGAACTCGCGCCCGCGCAAGAGCCTGAGGAAGAGCCAGAGCAGGAGCCGGAGCAGGAACCGGAGCTGGAGCGAGCACCCGAGCCTGTACTCGCAGCGCTAGTGACGCAGCCGCCCCACAACGCCGCGCTCGCCAGGCCTCTGCCGCCCATCCTGCGCAACACATTGGATGTGCGCCTCCTCTACTTCCTGTTTCCCAAACTGCACCCCAGCTACAGGCCGGAGTTCCAGGCCCCGAAGGTCGGCGGCCTCCAGAAGAGCAAGCCGCGCGACGAGGGCAAGATGACGCCGAAGCTGCGTGCGCTGTGCTGGCTCTTTCCCGATCTTCAACTCGACACAGTGCATATTCGCCAGCGCGAGGCGCGCCGCGCGCCGCGCATTGTCAATCCCGGCCTCATCGGCTACTTCTTCACTGGCGGTATCTCCAAGCCCAACGAGATTCGCAATCTTAGCGTGACGGGTTTTTTTATGAAGACCAAAGAGCGCTGGCTGACCGGCACTGTTATCCGTATCACCTTGCAGATGGTCGACAGCGCCGGAGACGATCCCCTGGACTCCATCACGGTCCATACGCGCGTCGTCAATTGGAACGCTGAGGGCGGCGGCTTCGAGTTCGTGCTGCCCGGCTTCATCCATTGATCCGGTGGGTGCTCTGCCACTACCGTCCGCGGGTTGCCATCAAACCCGAAAGTCGTCCGCGCGCCAGCTCTTGATGCGCTCTTTGATCTGCTTGCGATTCAGGTTATGTTCCAGCGCCTGTTTGGCCAGCTCCACCACTTCGTCGTCGGCGGCAAAGCGCAACCCGATGAGCTGGTCTTCGCCGAGCCGGTAAATCTGCGCATGCCACTCGGCCGGCGCCAGCGCCTGCAGCCGCAGCCTCTCTTCCAGGCGAATCAACCGGTCCTGCACCTTGAGCGGATAGGTGCGCAGGCGCAGCATCCCTGCAAATGCGGCCAGCGAGAGCACGATGTACCAGCCGGCCCAGAAGCTCGGATGCAACACGATGTACACGATGGCGATGACCAGGTTCACGATCAGCGCAGGGACGAGAACGCCGTGAAAGAGGGGATCGCGGCGTGCGTGCGCATCAAGGTTTTGCGGGGGCTTGCTCATGCTCGGCTGAAGTCTCTCTCAGGCCGGGAGTGGCTGGTACAACCGCACCGGGATCGGCGGTGGAATCGGCGGCGGCGCGAGTGGCCTGTGTGCTTGCGCTGTCCGGATTCTGCTCGCGCGCCAGGTCCGGTGTCAACGCCGCCATGGAATCCGGTGTCACCAGCGCCGGGTCTTTGGGGATCAGGTGATGGCGCCCGCGCATCAGGTAGTCGACGAACAGGCCTCCGGCCAGATAGGGATTCAACACGGCAATGGGGATGGCGTAGCCGGTAGTCACCAGCGACTCCGAGATGTTCTTGTTCGAGTGGCTCAGGCGCCGATAGCCTGGGATCTGCGGAATTTCGAGCACGGTGAGTTCAGCCGATGGGTTCTTGCGCGCGTAGCGCATCAGCTTCCAGGCGATCTGCTTGGGTGTAGTTACATCGGCATCGGGAAACAGACTGCGTTTGAAGTGTCCCGGAAAATACTCATCGAGCACGCCCCGCGCAAAGTCCGAGCAGTTGTTGAAGAGCAGGTTGAAGTGGGAGCGGTTACCACGACCGTTCAAGCGCGCAATCAACGCGTCGTCCTGCGCAGCCGAGGTGTTGAAGCGGAAGGCATACACTCGACGTTCGTAGGCCGTACCCACAAGCTCCGTCCAGCCACCTTTCCAAAAATCTCCGCGCGGGACCGTGTCGCCCAGCGTCAGCAGATGCTCTTCATGGTATTTATCGCGCAAGCGGTCCACGGTTGCATGATCGATCTCGTACGGAATCTGCCTTACGTTCTCAACCGAATACAAATAGGGAAGCAGAGGAATGGCGATCCAGTCGTAGCCGCCAATGCCGGAGTAGCGCGCTATCACGGTGCCCATCTCGTCCGCGCGGCAGCGGCGCAGCTGCACCGGAGTCTCGGCGCAGATATGCTCGAAATAAATTGCCGTGTGTCCGGTGGGATTGACGGCGCCAAAAAAACCGTAAGGTTGCTCCATCAGCAGCGCGGCCTGCGCAGGGCTGCGATGTGCCGTCAGCATCGACACTGCCACGGCCACCAGGGCAAACACTACTCCGCGGATCGTGCGCATAGACGTTGCCTCCTTCAGGGGCATTGTTCTGGCGCGGCACATCTCCGCGGCGCATTGCGCCGCGTTGTTTATTTGGACACAATTCTCAGGGGAAAAGTTGTGCCGCCAGAGTTGCTGCTTTGCCGCTTCTTCGCCTAAAGCAGAGAGTCGGCGAGCACGGCGCCGAGCCACGTTGCGCCCAGCCCCAGCACCAGGCTGCCGACTGCGTAGAGCGCGGCAACCGCAAAGGCGCCGGCGCGCAGTGTCGAAAGCGTCTCCCACTCGTAGCTGGAGAATGTGGAGTAAGCTCCGACAAAACCGATGGGAATGAGATAACGCCACGCCGGGTTCAGCTCCACGCGCTTGCCGAGATAGGTGAGCGAGAAACCGACAATGATGCACGCCGTGAGGTTGACAACGAAGGTGCCGTAGGGGAAGCGCGAGGAGCTCATGCGCGCGCCAATCATTGCGCCTACCCAATAACGAGCGAGTGAGCCAAGTGCGCCGCCGGCCGCAATCCACAGGTATTTCTGCATCCATCCTCCTCCATCATTCCGCGGACTCGCAGCGCGCACGCGCAGCGATCACGCGGAACGGCGGGAACGAGTCCAGTGATATGTAGGGGATTGCGCCGGGGTATGACTCCCGACAGGAATCCCTGCCAGGAGTCATCATCTGCCCGGCTTGCGCGGTAGGGCAGCGGTTATGGTATTGCCCGGATAGGTGTAGACCGGAGCCTCGACCGCCAGGTGGATTTTTCCTCAAGAAACATCCACCTTCATCGCACTCGAAAAGACCACAGTAATCCGGGAAATACCTTAAGGGTGAACTCCATCACCACTGAAGTCCATTACACCTGTGCGGTCAGTGCGCTGTCAATTGCTTCGTGCAGCGCATTGGCCTAGTTGTGCTGGCCCTTCCACTCACTGTATGGGCCCTGGAAGTCCTCGATCGTCTTGCCGTCGAAGTGCCACAGACGCGTGGCTACTTCGTCGATCAAATCGTGATCGTGCGTCACCAGCAGCACCGTGCCCTCGTAGCGCTGCAGCGCGATGTTGAGCGCGTTGATCGATTCGGGATCGGGGTGGTTGGTCGGCTCGTCGAAGATCAGAATGTTGGGCTTGGTGAGGATCAGCTTGCAGAAGATGAGCCGCGCCTGCTCGCCGCCGGAGAGGGCTTTGGTTGGCTTGGCGCCTTCTTCGCCGCTGAACAGCATCTGGCCCAGAATGCCGCGGATATCTTCAACATGGGCCGCGGGATTCCAGCGGTGCAGCCACTCGGCCACGGTCAGGCCATGCTCGATGGTCGAGCCCACATCCTGGGGAAAGTAGCCAATCTGCGCCTCGTGGCCCCAGAAGACAGTGCCCGCATCCAGTGAAAAGTCCTTGTCTGCGAGGCCCGGATAGGTGGCCAGCAGGCTCTTGAGCAGCGTGGTCTTGCCCGCGCCATTGCGGCCCATCAGGCAGACTTTTTCACCGCGCAGCAAGTTGGCGCTGAAGCCGTCGATCACACGCTCGTCGCCGTAAATCTTGGTGAGCGCCTTGAATTCAAGCACATGCTTGCCACTGGGGCGAACCTGATCGAACTTGATGAACGGGCGCTGAATGTTGGAGCGGGCGAGTTCGTTGGTTTGAAGGCGTTCTACTTCCTTGCGGCGGCTGGTGACCTGCGAGGAACGCGTGCCGGCGGCAAACCGCGCGATGAATTCGTTCAACTGCGCGATCTTTTTATCGCGCTGCGCATTCTGCGACTCCAGCGTGGAGCGCACCTGCGTCTTGGCCATCACCATGTCGTCGTAGCCGCCGGTATAGATGATGATGGTCTGGTAATCGATGTCCGCGGTATGTGTGGTAACACTGTTCAAAAAGTGCCGGTCGTGGGAAATGGCGATGAGCGTGCCGTTATAGTTATGCAGAAAATCCTGCAGCCAGTGGATGGAGTCGAGATCGAGATAGTTGGTGGGCTCGTCGAGCAGCAGCGCTTCCGGTTTGCCGAAGAGCGCCTGCGCAAGCAGCACGCGAACTTTCTGGCCGCCCTGGAGCTCGCCCATCTTGCGCTCGTGCAGGGACTCCGTGATGTCGAGACCGTCGAGGAGGATGGCGGCGTCGGCCTCGGCGGTGTATCCGTCTTCGTCGCCGATGATGCCTTCGAGTTCGCCCAGGCGCATGCCGTCTTCGTCGGTCATCTCGGATTTCTCGTAGATGCGATCGCGCTCTTCGAGCGCTGCCCAAAGGGGAGCGTTGCCCATGATTACGGTGTCGATCACGCGATAGTTGTCAAACGCAAACTGATCCTGGCGCAACACGCCGAACTTGCGCGGGCGCACCACCGTGCCTTTTTGCGCTTCCAGTTCGCCGGTCAGGATCTTCATGAAGGTGGACTTGCCCGCGCCGTTGGGCCCGGTGAGGCCATAGCGGCGTCCCGAAGTGAAGGTTGTGCTCACTTCCTCGAAGAGGACCTTGGCGCCGTAGCGCATGCTCACATTGCTGACACTGATCATTCGTTTCCTATTTCACTCGCACGGCCCGCAACGGGGCAGCGGCTGCAGGGGCAGCAAAAAATTCAGGGTTTAACTCAGGTATGAGC
>DASQSP010000002.1:0-10470 GCA_035642355.1 Occallatibacter sp. | reverse complement strand
CTGCCCTGCGCCCGCACCCGCGCCAGCGGCTCGCCATAGACCTCGCCGTTATCCAGCTCCGCCCAACCCGAACCCGCCAGCGCGCGCAGCGGTCCATCGGTCTCAAGCTGCGCGCTCACTTCGCCCGTTACCGGCAGGCTTTGGCCCAGCGCCGACAACAGCTCCGCGGCGCTCACTTTGCTCGCCATCACCCGCGCGCGCAGCAGGGAACTCCCGTCAAACTGCGGCCTGCCCGTTACCTTTAGCGCCGGCTCGGCCGCGGCCGCAGAGAGTGATCCCTCCACGCTGACCTCCGCGCCGCGCTCCTTGAACTGCCCGCGGTCAAGCGCAATCCGCGCGGCAGAGTAGCTGCCCGCCGCATCAATGCTGTCGAAGTGAATCGCCTTCTGCGCCGGAGCCGTGCTGCCCGGCGCCTCAATCGACACATCCTTCGCCGTCAGCGTGCCGGCAAGGTGCGGATCGAGCAGCGAGCCCGACCACATGCCGTGGAACTCCGCCTGCCCACCCAGCGTCGCCGGAAGCGCAGCCGCGCCCGACTTGCCCTCGCGCTGCAGCCCCAGGTCGCGCAGCACCCTGTCGAACTCACCCAGATTCTGAGTGCGTACATCGATCGCGATCGACGACGGGCTGCTCAACGGGTACGCGCCCAGGTGTCCGTGCGCGTCCACGCGGCTCCCCGGCATGGCGACCTCCAGCGCGCGCAGATCAACAGCACCGTCCCGCTGCGTATAGGTGGCGTCAATCGTTCCCGTTGCCGGAGACTCGCCCGCTGGCGTATGCGCGGAGGGGCTCAGCAGCAGCGTCGCCCCCACCGCCAGCGTCCCGACATCGCCCTTGATCCAGGTCGCCGTCGCCGGACCGTTCAGCCGCGCATCCACGCCCAGCCGTTCAAACGGCCCCTTGCCCACAATGTTCATCACCGTGTCGATCGACACGTCCTTCAGTTGCGCCGTCACCTTCCCGTTCACGGGAATCGTGATCGGCGCATTCGTCGCTTCCACCGTAGCTACAGGAGCTGTCTTCCTGCCGTGACTAAAAAACCAATGCCGCTTCGCCGGCGCTACGGCGGCCGCCGGCCCTAACTGCGCCTCGCCCGGCAACGGAGGCAGCCAGTGGTCCAGCGCCACCGTGCCTTCAAGCCGCCCGCCCTGTTTGAGTCGCGCCACCACCTGCGCGATCAGCAACTGCTCGGGGTCCGCATGCACATGCGCGTCAAGGTCCACCCCACGCGCGTATACCCCGCCGCCCACATACGAGCCGCCATCCACGTGGATCGGTCCATCCACACGAAATTGACCGCCGTGACCCTCGCCGTTCAGGTCAACCCGCGCCACGCCCTCCGGCGAGTTCGCATAGCCGGTCAGCGGCTCCAGCAGGCGCATATCCAGCTCGCCCTGCGCCGTCGCCTTCCAGTGCGGCCGAGCGAAATTATCGAGCGATCCCGCGATCGTCAGCGTTCGCTCCGCAATTCCCTTGCCGCTCGCCGTCACCCGCAGCGAGCGCAAAAACGCCTCGTTGCGCTCCACATCGAGCGTCGCTTGCAGGTATCCCTCCACCGCCGTCGCAGCTTGCGCTGTCGCAGATTGATGCGCCGCATCGCCGCGCGTCAATCGAAAGTCCCGCGCCCCTAGCTCAACGTGATAGCTCTCCGGGTTCTTGCCCGCCGCGGCGGGCTTACCTGCGGCCGGCACGTAGCGCAACAGCGCGGAGACATCGCGCGCCGCAAAGTCCAGCGGCAGATGGCGATTCTGCGCGTCAAACTGCGCCGCCCGATTGTCGTAGTCGAGCAGCCCCTGTTCCACCGCCACCTGTCCGGCCTTGAGGTCGAAGAGCGTATTGAGCATCTGCCTGCCATTGGTGCTCGCGCGCTTGGGCCGCGGCTGGTTGGTCGTCCCATCCGCGTAAATAATCAGGTGCAGCTCCGGCCGCCGGATCACCAGCTCGCGCAGCAGTATTCGCGGGCTCAGCACATTGAGAATGCTCACTCGCACATGCATCTCGTCCACACGCGCATAGGGAGCTTCGTTCGCTGCCTCGCGTCCGTGAATCACCAGCCCGCCCAGCGACGCCTCCAGGTCCATCAGACGCCAGTGGAACGAGCCGATCTCCACCCGTCCGCCGGTTGCTTGCTCAAGCTGCGCTGCCAGCCGCCGCCGCACCAGGCTCTCGAAGCTCGCCGAGTTCAGCCACGCGTATCCTGCCACGGCAATCACAGCCAGCAGCACGGCACAGCCTCCGCCGATCCATAGCAACCGTCGCCGCAGGGGCATCTTCGGCTTTGTCGCTTCGCTCACGGCGCACCTCCGCCCGAGGGAGCCGCCGCTTCGAGCGCGGGGTCCAGCACTTCCACGTCGCCCTGTTTGCGCAGGTTGTCCAGCCAGCCGGTGAACAGCGCGTTCACCTGCTGCTGCAGCAGAATCTCCTCGATGCGCGGCGCCACCTGCTCTAGTGCCGGCGTCGCCTGGCCCGGCAGATACTGCGGCAGCAGCGTGTCGCGATAGTAGGTCTGCACCTGCTCCCGCGAAATCTGGACTCCCTGCCTGAAGCGCGTCTCGATAAAGCGCAGAACCTCCAGCCGGTCGCGCAGATAGACGTCTACCTGCCGCGCGGTCAGATCGTGACTCGCCAAAAACGCCTTCCAGCCCTCCTCGCTATCGCAGTGTTCGCGCACGCACACCGGCAGATCCTTGCGCAGCTCCGCCAGCCGCGCCGCCACCTCTTCCGCCGTGGGCGTGGCCGTCTGCGCATCTTCCTGGCGAATCTGCTGCCGGATCAGCGTGCGGCTGATCAACCGCTGCAGAGCCTCCTGCGGAGTGTCCGGCTTGTGGTCCGGTGCCTCCTGCGGCTCCAGCACCGCCAGCCGCATCTCCGCGCGCAAATCGCTCTCCAGAATCGGGCGATTGTTCACCACCGCCACTACGCGATCCAGTACCACATCCTGCTGCGCCCGCACCCACGGGACCCACAGCGCCGCCAACGCAAGCCCCAGTGCGGAATAGACACCGATCATTCGCGCGCGCAGCTTCATCAGAATGTCTGCCCCAGGCTGAAGAAAAAGTTGAAGTGGCCGGCCTCGCCCACATGCGGGTCCAGGTAGGGGTTCGAGTGCGAGTAGTTCACATTGACCGGATAAATGGGCGGATTCAGGTTATAACTGAAGTCCAGTCGGATCGGCCCGACCGGTGTATGGTAGCGCAGCCCCAATCCCGCCGCGTGAGAGAAGTAATTAAAGCTGCACCCGCCTAACGGCCCCACTGAGGTGGGTGGCGTCGTCGGCGTCGGCGGATCGTTTGTAGCTCCCTGGGACAGCACCTTGCAGCTATCCCGGTCCGGCTGCCGTACCCGCAGCGCGCTTTTCCATGCGTCGCCCGCGTTCGCAAACACATTGCCCGTGTCGTGGAACAGCACAAAACTCACCGAGTCTCCCAGCCACGGCAGCGTGGGCGGCGGCAGGCGCAGCTCCGTGCTGTTGATCAGCGCCCCCGCGCCGCCGATCGGGAAGCCCGTCTCCGGGTCACGCGGTCCCGCCGCATTCACGCTGAAGCCCCGCAGCGACGTGGCGCCGCCCGCATAGAGCCGCTCCGGCAACGGAATCAGTTCATCGGAGTTCTCGCCGAAGGCCCGCTCCTGCGCATACCGCGTGTTCCGCGCGATCACAAACCGGTTCTTGTCAAAGCCATAAAAACTAGAGTTCGAAAGATCCAGCCGGTTGAACTGCGCCTGCGAGCCGAACGCGTGCCCGGAAACAAACTCCTGCAAACTCGTGTACGTCCCCCGGTGCTCATCCAGAGGCGAATCGCGCGTGTCGCGGATCCATGTCAGCCCCGGCCCCGCCACGCGCACCGCCGCCGAGAGCTCCGCAATCTCCGTCGGAAATACCTGCAGGCTGCTGCCCGCCACCTTCACGCGCCGGAAATCGAACTCGTAGATAAACGTATTCGCCCGGCTGAACAGCGCATGCCCGTCTGTGAAGTGCTCCGTCACGCGCACACCGCCATCTAACTTGGACGCAACATACGTCGTCACGTCCTGGCTGTTGGCATAGCCGCCGGTGAACGAAAGCCCGAAGTTGGGGTGGCCGTCGATATGCGGAACCTGGTAAATCAGATTGATCTTCTGCTCCAGCAATCCATACGTGCCCTGGATCGATGCCGACTGCTCGCGCCCAAAAAGATTGTTGCGCGTCAAATCGCCCAGCACCCGCGGGCTGATGCCCGTCTTGCCGTTCGGATTGCACGGCGTGCCCGTCGCCAGCAGGCCCGCGCAGTTGTTCTGCGGCGTGCCTGTCTGCGTTTCAAAACCGCCGCCGTAGGTAAACGTCCAGCGCCGCGCCTCCGCGGCCTGCACCAGCACCGTCTTGTGCGTCTCGCCCCCCGTCGGATTCTCGACCGCCGTGTCCACTTCGTTGAACAGCGCCAGATCATAGAGATTCTGCTGCGTCTGCTGCAGCGCCTGCTGGTTCAGCCGATCGCCCGGATGCAGCGTGATCTTCCGTTCGGCGGTTGCCGGCCGCGTGTAGTGCAGTCCCGTCAGCAGCACTTTGCGCACAAAAATCTGCGGCCCCTCCATGATGTGAAACGTCACATCCAGAAGGTTCGCGTTCCCAGTCTCCGGCTTCTGCTCCACATTCACCTGCGCCTGTTCGAAGCCCCGGCTCAGGTACTCGGTCAGCAGGACGCCCCGGTCGTCGGCAAAGTACTGCGGAGACGCAAGCTGGCCCGCCGTCGTATTCAGCAGCGGCAGCAATTCCTGCGCTTTCACCTGCGCGTCGCCCTCCAGCGCCACCTTGCCCACCCGCTGCTGCGCGCCTTCGTCAATGTGATAGGCAACCGCGAGTCCCGCCGGTTTGCCCACGCGCCCCGTTGCCGTCACTTCCGCGGAGAGATTCGTCTCCGGCGTCACCTTCACCGCGGAGAAGCCGTTGTTCTGATAAACCGCCTTGAGCGCGCTCACATCCGCCGCCACCAGCGCCTGGCTATAGCTGCCGCGGCGGTCCAGCGTGCCGGCAGTATGAACGCTCAGCAGATCCTTCAGCGTGTCCGTGTCGAAGTAGTGATTGCCGTCGATGCTCACCTTCTCCACCTTGCGCCGCGTTCCCAGAGTAACGTGATAAAGAATCGTCACCTCGTCTGCCTGCGGCGTCTGCCTCTGATGTTCCACCTTCACGTCGAAGTAGCCCAGCCGCTGGTAGTAGTCGCGCAGCCGGCGGTCGCCCTCGTTCAGCAGGTCCTCGTCCACCGTGCCTTCTTCATAGATCGGGATCGCCCGCTTCAGCCGCTCGTTGTCCAGGCTCGCGCCCTCCATCCGCAGCCGCACCACAGGCCCGCGCGTGGCCGTAAAGCGAAAATCGGTCCGTTTCGCCGCCGGGTCATAGGTCTGCGCCTCCAGCTTGACGTCCGCCTCCAGCCGGTTTTCCCTCTGGTAGTGCTTCAGCACGCCGCCCAGCGCGCGGCTCACCGTCTCGTGATCGATCGGATTGCCGGCGCGCAGACGCGCGTAGCGCCGAAACATCTCCGCGCTCATGCCCGCGTCGCCGCTCACGGCCACCGTGCCCACGCGCGCCTGCGGTCCTGAGGTCACCTGAAATGCGATGTCGGTAAGCTGTTCCACTGGGTGCGGCGTCAGCGTGTGCGCAATCGCCGGCTCGTGGTAGCCGTTATCGGCCAGCACCTGCCGCATCCGCTCCACCGCCTGCTCGAGAAGTCCCGGCGCAAAGCGCGTTCCCGCCTCCAGGCGGCTGGCCCGCTCCAGTTGCGCATTGATGGTTGCGCCGCGCGCGCCATACACGCTCACCGTGCCGATAAACGACCGCGCCGTGCCGGCAAAGGTCAACGCCACGCCGCCGTTTTCGCGCGAGCCTTTGACAGCCACTGTCTCAAACAGCCCTGAGTCGAACACCGTCCGCAGGCTCCGTGCCAATGCCTGCTCGGTCAGCGGAGCGCCCACCTTCAGCGCCAGCCGCTCGCGCAGCGGCTGCACCCGGTCCGCGCTCACACCCTCAAAGTCAATGTGTTGAACAGGCAATCCGCCCAGGCCCGCCAGGCTGCTCCCAGCGCCGGTTTCGTCGCGGTCGGCCGCGGAGCCTGCCGGGGGGCCCTCATCCTGGCCCCAGCCCATCGCCGCTCCCCGCATCCCGAGAATCAGCACAACCGCAAGAAGAACCAGTACTCTCCGCCGCTTGCCGCAGTTGCCCGCTCGCCATGCCCTCAATAGCATTTCTCCTGAAAACTCGGCGGTCATGGCTACATAGCGCCAAATACTTGCATCCAAAGAATAATCTGCATGACTTTTCTCGATTCAACTCGCGCCGAATCTCTCGCCACCCAATCCCTGCACCCTATACTAACGAGGAAACACTCGTGGTGCAGCAAGACCAGGCCAGCAATAAAGGCCGATGACCACGGAAGGTTATGCATGCCCCGATCGAACTCCGAGAAGCCCCCGGCAGTTTCTCCTTCTTCCGCGCCACCGGACGCGGTTCAAGCTCTGCCTCGCAGTCCGCAGGCGCCGGCCCATGCCGCCGACGCCGAAATCCTTGCGCGCGCCCAGGCCGGCGATCATCAGGCATTCGCCCATCTCTACTCCCTCCACAAGCGCCGCGTTTACTCCCTGTGCCTGCGCATGGTCGGCAACCCGGCCGAGGCCGAAGACCTGACCCAGGAAGCCTTCCTCCAACTCCACCGCAAGATCGCCACCTTCCGCGGTGACTCGGCCTTCTCCACCTGGCTGCATCGCATGGCCGTCAACGTCGTGCTCATGCACCTGCGCAAAAAGGGCCTCTCCCTTACCTCCCTCGACGAGGCTATGGAGCCCACCCACGACGACGGCCCCGGCCGCAGCTTCGGCGCCCCCGATCTCGTCCTCTCCGGCGCCATCGACCGCCTCGCCCTCGAGCGCGCCGTCGGCGACCTGCCCGCCGGATACCGCCTCATCTTCGTCCTCCACGACGTGGAGGGCTACGAGCACAACGAAATTGCCACCATGCTCGAGTGTTCCATCGGCAACAGCAAATCTCAGTTGCACAAAGCACGGCTGAAGCTGCGCGATGCCCTGCGCATCTCGCTTCAGCAGGGAGGCCCGCGATGATCGGGGACCGCGATAACCTGAGCTGTCACCAGTTCCAAACCCAGTTGGCAGACCTCATCGGTTCCGGAGAGGACGTCAGCACCCATCCTCACCTCCTGACCTGCGAAAATTGCCGCACCCTGCTTGCCGACCTGCTGACCATCGCCAACGCGGCCAAACAGCTTCTGCCTATCGAGCCCCCCGACGACGAAGAACTCTGGGAGCGCATCGACCTGGCCATCAAGCGCGAGAAGTAGATATGAGGCCTCGCTGACCCCGGCGGGCATCGGCTCCGGCAAGCTTCCCAAAGCTGCACCGCCCGCCGCCACATTCCCGCCGGCTCTCATCCCGCCCCGGCTCCAGCCGATACATTCGGCGAGTGCTGCTGCGAATTCGGACGGGAGGATCGCCCGGACGGTTGCTTTGTAACAGGGCACGAGTTTACTCGTGCCGCAAAGGCCGTAAATACAACGCCGGGCTTTAGCCCCTGCTGAACTTTCCTCGCCGGAACTGTGTTTTTCAGCAGCCTGTTTAACCCCTGAGCGATGTTCTTCCGGAGATTTCGGCTTTCACCACAGTCTGCTAGCCGCACAAACCCGGAAGCAGGGCCCGGAACCGGCTCCCCCAAAAAGCCGTATGGGAGTCAGCAGCGCGGTCTCCGCCCGGCCAGCGCCGCACTGGGAATTTTGAAACTTTTCACTGCCTGCGCGGTCTAATGTAGGGAAAGTTGATAAAGGGACACTCAATGTCAAACCAGCCAACCGTTCTCCCTCCTTCGATTCCTTCGTCCCAGGCAGCCGCAGCACTTCGCAGAATTCCGGTTCTTCCCGTCCGCGATACCGTCCTGTTCCCGCATGCTGTTCTGCCCCTTACCGTTGGCCGCGAAAGCTCCATTCAGCTCATAGAATCCCTCGGCGAAGAGCGCTCCATCGTCGTGGCCGCCCAGCTCGACCCGCGCCTCGACACCCCCAGGCCCGGCGATATGCACGCCGTAGGCACCCTGGCCACAGTCCACAAGATTGTGCGCATGCCCAACCAGAGCCGCTTCGTCTTCACCGAAGGCGTCGAGCGCGTCCGTGTCCTGCGCTACGTCCAGACCGAGCCCTTCATGATCGCCGAGGTCGAATCCCTGGAAGACCTGCAGCCCGAGTCCAACTCCAACGTCGAGGCCCTGGAGCGCAACGTCATCGATCAATTCCAGCAGATCGTCACCGAGTCGCCCACCCTCTCCGACGAGCTGCGCACCATCGCCGCCAACATTGAAGACCCCGGCCGCATGGTCGACTTCGTCGCCTCCTCGCTGCCCTTCCTCACCACCGACGACAAGCAGAAGTTCCTCGAGACCGCCGCCATCCTCAGCCGCCTCGAGCAGCTCAACCACCACCTCGCCAAAGAGATCGAAGTCCAGCAACTGCGCACCAAGATTCAAAGCGAAGTCCAGGATCAGGTTCAGCAGTCGCAGCGCGACTACTATCTCCGCGAGCAGATGAAGGCCATCCAGAAGGAACTCGGCGAGCAGGACGAGGGCCAGCGCGAAGTCGATGAGCTGCGCGCAAAAATCGAAGCCGCCGGCATGCCCGACGACGTGAAGAAAGAGGCGATCAAGGAACTCAACCGCCTCGGCCGCATGTCGCCCATGGCCGCCGACTACGGCCTCACCCGCAACTACATCGAGTGGCTCGCCCTGCTGCCCTGGGCCAAAAGCTCCGGCGAAAAAATCGACATCAACAAGGCCAAGGATATCCTCGACGAGGACCACTACGAGCTGAAAAAGGTCAAGGACCGCATCCTTGATTATTTGTCAGTGCTCGAGCTCAAGCCCGACATGAAGGGCCCCATCCTCTGCTTCGTCGGACCTCCCGGCGTGGGCAAAACCTCGCTCGGCCGTTCCATCGCGCGCTCGCTGGGCCGCAAGTTCCAGCGCATCTCCCTCGGCGGTATGCACGACGAGGCCGAGATTCGCGGCCATCGCCGGACTTATATTGGAGCTCTACCTGGGCAAATTATTCAGAGCATTCGCCGCGCGGAATCCAACGACCCCGTCATCATGCTCGACGAGATCGATAAGCTCGGCCGCGACTTCCGCGGCGACCCGGCCTCGGCCCTGCTCGAGACGTTGGACCCGGAGCAGAACAACACCTTCCGCGATAACTACCTCGACGTGCCCTTCGATCTCTCCAAGGTGCTCTTCATCTGCACCGCCAACATGCTCGATCCCATTCCGGCCCCGCTCTTGGACCGCATGGAAATCATCCCGCTGCAGGGCTACAGCGAAGAGGAGAAGCTGCACATCGCCAAACGCTACCTCGTCCCGCGGCAGATCAAGGCCAACGGCATCACCGAGCAGCAGATCGAGTTCCCCGACGAGGCCATGCGCCACCTCGTGCGCCATTACACGCGCGAAGCCGGCGTGCGCAAACTCGAGCAGGTCATCGGCACCGTCTGCCGCAAGCAGGCCCGCCGCGTGGTCGAGGGCAAGGCCGAAAACAAGACAGAAAAACTCATCGTCACCCGCGAGATACTCAAGGAATTCCTCGGCCAGATTCAGGTCCGCGTGGACACCGAAGTCGCCGAGCGCGTCAAGCGCCCCGGCGTCGCGGTCGGCCTCGCCTGGACACCCGCCGGCGGCGACATCCTCTTTATCGAAGCCAACAAGATGAAAGGCAGCGGCGGCTTCAAAATGACCGGCCAGATCGGCGAAGTGATGCAGGAGTCCATGCAGGCCGCGCTCACCTGGGTGCGCTCCAACCACAACCGCATCGGCCTCGGCGAGGAGTTCAACAAGGATATTGATCTGCACATCCACGTCCCCGCCGGAGCCATCCCCAAGGACGGCCCCTCGGCCGGCGTCACCATGACCACGGTCCTCGCGTCGCTGCTGACGGATACGCCCGTCCGCCCGCTCACCGCCATGACCGGCGAGATCACGCTCAGCGGCAACGTGCTCCCCGTCGGCGGCATCAAGGAGAAGTTCCTGGCCGCCCGCCGCGCCGGCATCACCACCATCATCCTGCCCGCCGACAACCGCCAGGACGTAGAGGAAGACCTCACCGCCGAGATGACCGCAGGCGTCGAAATCCACTACGCCAAGCACATTGAGGATGTCCTCGCCGTCGCGCTCCCGCTGGTCAAGTCCGGCCCGGCCACGCTCCCCGCCGAGCCAGACCTCGAAAACGCCCATACCGCAACCGTAGCCGCCTGAAGATCGGTCTTCCCTGCATCAATAAACTCAACCCTGGGTGTCCCATCCATGCGCAGCATGGGTGGGAAAGCACGAACCCACGGACCATCATCCCTGGCTAATGCCTGTTCTCCAGTCCCTAGCCCCTAGTCCCTAGCCCCTAGTCCCTAAGTCCCTGTTCCCTAAGTCTCCGTCTTCGCTGGCCACGGATCCCGCAGCAGCGA
>DASQSP010000001.1:0-4027 GCA_035642355.1 Occallatibacter sp. | reverse complement strand
TCTGCGCGGTGCGATCGAGGATCTCCCCGAGCGTGAGCGGATGCAGGGGCTCATTCATGCGCCTGCTCCGGTTCGGAGATGGCAGGCGGAGCGTGCGTCTCATTCTGTGCCGAGGGCTCCGGCAAAGCTGGCGGCTCAGGCGCGCTGAGGCCGGCAGCGCGCATCATCCACTCGATGTCGAAGCCCTCCTTGCGCACCCGCTGATCGTAGTAGAAGAGGGTGAAGCCGGTGGCGTAGATGGGGCCGACAAAGGTGTTGGTGAAGAAGGCGACGACCTGCTGCAGAGCGCGCATCCCGGCGGGAAGCTGGCCGTGATATTTGACCGCCGCGAACAGGAAGAAGGCCTGGGTGATGAGCACCAGCCCGCTATCGACGGCCACCACCAGCAGACCGAGCAGAAAGATGCGGCCGCGCGCGCCCTTGCTGAGTTGGACGCTGCGGCGAATGGCCGCGCGGGCCTTGATGTCTTCAATGACGCAGGCCGGCACGGCGAGCGAGTAGCGGAGGCCCATGAGCGCCGCATAGATGAACGCGCCAAGCAGCAGGATGCAAAACACGCCGACCACCGCGACGAAGACGATGTAGAGCTGCGAATCGGAGACGTGACCCGCCGGAGCCAGTATGCCCTTTGGCTTGGCGTAGAAAACCATGAAGCAGAGGAGCCCCGCATAAACCAACGCACAGGGCGCCCAAACCCTGAAGGTGGTGACGGTCATGAGCCAGAGATAGCGGCCCAGGCGGGGCAGGATGCTGCGATAGGCGCCGCGGATGGTGGCCGGCTGCCCCAGGTAGAGCCAGGCCACGGCACGGTTGTTGGCGGCGATGGCGAAACCGCTGCAGATGATGATGATGGGAAAGGTGATGATGGCGCCGGCGATGCCCGCCCAGATGAGCTCGGTGGCCATGTGGTGGGTGCGCAGCCACTCCTGCACGGCGATCTGCAGCAGGCTGAGCGCCAGCAAGGCGCCGGCGTAGACCGATGCAATGCCGGCAAAGAGCAGGAAGTTGGAGCGGTAAAGCTGCGCGGTGCGGTCGAGGATTTCGCCGAGGGTGAGTGGGCGGAGCGCGGTTTCCATTCCGGAGTCCTTGTGCGACGGCTCGCCGCCGGGGCTGGCCGGGGCGGTTGAGTTGAGCTGTGCTGAAGTGCAAGCGCTTGCCGGGATACTAGCACAGAGATAGCACAGGGCCGATTCAGTTTGTGGTTCCGGGCTGCAGGCAGCGGGCCCAATTACGCGTGGCGCTACCGCGAATTCATGCACCCATCCAGCTAAAAGATCGATCGAAGAAATACCATCGCAGTAGAACGCCGCGCCAGGGGGATTGGTACCCATGCTCACAACCGAGCAGCAACTAGCCGCATCGTTTCTTGGGTTTTCCCGCAACAAACTCCTCGACCAGTATTGGCCGCGGCTCAGGAGCAGCGTGGAGCCGCTCAGCGACCAGCAGATATGGTGGCGGCCCAACGCGGTCAGCAACAGCATCGGCAATCTAATGCTGCACCTGAACGGCAACGTGGGCCAGTGGCTGGTGGCGTCGTTCAATGGATTTCGCGACGAGCGCAATCGCCCTGTCGAGTTCAACGAGCGGCGCCTCATCTCGAGGCGTGAGCTGCTGGAGCGGTTGGGCGCGACCATGGATGAGGCGGCGGCGGTGCTGGAACGGCTCACGCCGGAGCACCTGACCCGCATTTATCAGATACAGGGATACACAGTGACCGGGCTGGCCGCCGTCTATCAAACCGTAGAGCACTTCGGCCTGCACTACGGGCAGATTGTCTACATTGTCAAAACGCTGACCGGCGCCGATCTCGGCTTTTACAGCGAGCTGAGCGCAACGGGCCGCAAAGCTCCTAACGGTGCGCCGGCGCCGGCTCCCTGAACCGGATATCGATCCTGCCCCTGATCCTGATCTTGACTCGCTCTACTCGATGTGCTGGATCTGCGTGCCGTCCGGCAGCTTGATCGCGAACTGGCTGTCCTTGAGCGGGGGATCGGGATTCTCGACCACGCGCTCCACTGTGAGCACAATCTGGATCCCCTCGATCGGGCGCTTGATGGTGACCAGGGTCGGATACTTGCTGCCGCCGAAGTCGGCGTAGCGCGCATAGTAGACCTGGGTCTCGAGGTTGCCCTTGTCGTCATAGAGGTCCTGCTGGTAGGGCATCAGGTCGTCGCGGTGGAAGGTGATGACGCGCACCGGAATCTCGATGTGGCTGCCCGGATTGTGGCGGGTGACGTTGAGGACGTACTCGGGGGTGATGTAGAGGTGCTTTTTCTGCGCGTCCTCAATGGTCTCGGTGTCCGCCGAGACCGAGTAGTAGTCATCCGGATCGAGGCCGCGCACCACCATGGCGTCGAAGAAGAAGCCGGGGCGCAGGTTTTCGAGTTCGTTGGCGGAGCGCTTCTCCAGCTTGTTGGAGCCGGCGATGGCCTTGTTCCTCTGCGGAATCGACAGTGTAAAGTTGATGCCGTCGCTGCCCAGCTCAAAAATGCGCACGCCGAAATACTGCGCCACCACGCGCAGCATGCCCGGCTTGCGCAGCAGGATGAAGCCGCGGCAGGAAGGAAAATCCCTGGCCACGCCTTCATTGCTCTTCAACTCGGTGGCCTTGATCTCGACGGTGGCGGTGAGCGCGTTGGTGCTCGCCCAGCGCTGGTTGAGCCGATCGACGAGTTCCTCGGGAGCGGCGGTCTGCGTGATTGTAGGCTGCTTGGGCACGGGCAGCTTGCGCGTGGTGGGGAGCAGCGAGCAGCCGCCCAGCAGTACCAGGAGAAGCAGAGCTGGAAGTAAGCCGAGGGGCCTGCGCGGCATCTTCATTGCGCGCCTGCCTTCTTGACGGCGGCGCGGTAGCCGGCCACGTTGCGGTTGTGCTCCTCAAGCGTGGCGGCAAAAAGGGAGTGTCCCTGCGGGTTCTGTCCCGCTGCGACGAAGTAGAGATAGCCGGTCCGCGCCGGCTGCATGGCCGCGCGCAGCGAGGGCAGGCCGGGATTGGCCACCGGACCCGGCGGCAGCCCCGCGTGCTTGTAGGTGTTGTAGGGCGTGTCGCGCTGCAAATCGCTCTGGTAGATGGTGCCGCGCCACAGCTTCTGGAGTTCGAGCCCATAGATGACCGAGGGGTCGGTCATCAGCGGCATCTTTTTGGCGAGGCGGTTGTCAAAGACGCTCGCCACCAGCGGGCGCTCCTGATCGACGGCCGTCTCCCTCTCAACCAGTGAAGCTATTGTCACCACTTCGTGCACGTTCTCCTTCAAGCCAATCTGCGCCGCCGCCTGGCGAAACCGCCGCACCATGGCCGCCGCGATCTGATCCGGCGTGGCGGCGCGGGGAAAGTGGTAGGTATCCGGGAACAGATAGCCCTCCAGGCTCTTCGCCGCCGGATCAATATCACGCACCAGCGCGGTCTGCTGCGCGGCGTGCTTCAAAAATTCGTCCTCGGCGCCAAACCCTGCCTGCTGCAGCCGCGCCGCGATGTCGAAGATGTTCGCGCCCTCGGGCACGACCACGGTTTTGGTAGAGACGTCGCCGCGCTCGATGCGTGTATACACCTCCAACACCGACGAGGCGTGATCAAATCGATACTCCCCGGCGCGGAGCCTGCCGTGTTTCCAGCTCCGCACCGCATCAAAGGCATAGCGGGTACGGACGATCCCCGCCGACTCAAGCTGACGCGCAATGCGCACCGCCGAAGTGCCGGGAGCGATGTCGACAAAGGTTTCCGTCTCCGGCCCAAACGGCGCGAAGATCAGCCAGGCCCCCGCGCCGGCTGCTGCCACAAGTACGAGAAACAGCACCAGCAGGGTTCCCGCCGCGCCCGAGCCGCGTTTTTTCTTGTTTGTCCGACCCCGGCGTACCATGCGCTGCGGAAGATCCCCTGCAAAAGGTCTTGGTGATAAGACGCGCGTTCCCCGTCTGCGGATTCTCTACTTAACTGATTGTATCGGTAGTTGTTTGATGCGGAGGCCGGCGGGCGTTTTAAGCTGAAGCAGGAGACTCCATGCCTGAATCGACCCCGCCGCCCTCTGTGGCC